>DZAL01000202.1 GCA_022729575.1 Thiomargarita sp. | reverse complement strand
AGTATGCTACACCTAGGTTAATGGAGGAATTGAAGTAGAGGCCGGTTCGAGTAGAGGTCGATAGAAGTAGCGGCTTTAGCCGCACTGCCATTAAGTTAAAGACCGTTCCGAAGAGATAAACTTCAATTGCTCAAACTAAAGTTTGACACTCCGACTTAGAGTTTGGCTTAACTTAATGGCATCCGGGAAGGTAAAACCGTTGCTGACTAAAACTCGGTTTTTCTCCTTCCCAGAATTGGTTACTACCCCAGCCGGATTTATTGCTCAATGATAATCCGGTTTGCCTTCGCCGGCTCCCCATTCTCACAATAAGGGGAAGAAATCGGCTTGTTCTCCTTACCGTAGTGGTTACCCAAGTATTCCAAAACCGTCTGATTCACCGAAGAATAATGTTCATGACGTTTCTCCTTCGGCAACTTGGCCAACATGGTATACCCATCTCCCCCATCGGCAACAAAACTACTGGTCACCACTTTATAAGTAGTGTTGGGGTCTAACGGTTTCTCATTAACCTTCACGTCTCGAATTCCAACGCCCTTTTCCCATTTGAAACTCAGCCCTGCCACTTGCAAGAATCCTCCCTTTCCTCCCAGTTCACCCTGTTTAAAACTGTGTTCTAACATCGCCAGCAGGTCTGGTCCAGACATCTCCAGTACATAAGCCGTATTGGCAAACGGCAACACTTTGAAAATATCTCCAACCATCACGCGCCCTTGGGCTATCGAGTCACGTATGGCCCCGCCATTGAACACGGCAACATCGGCTTGATAGGTCTCTTTGAGAATGTCGCTGACCAAATTACCCAAATTGGTTTCCCGGGCTCTGACATGTTCTCGTTTACCGTCCAGTTCACAAGCAGTGTCAGCAACACGTTTGCTATACTCTCCCTCTTCCATTTCCTTTTTCTTGGCTTGAAGGTTAGCTACAATTTCTGGGTCAGGGGTAATCTGTTGGCCCAGTTCAATCAGTTTGGCATTGGCCGCAGTGAAGCGAAACTGAAGGTCTAAACGGCCTAAATATTTACCTTTTGAACCTGCCTGCACAATGTAGGTATCTCCGACTTTTAGATAGTCGCCAGTTGGTCCTTGTATCGGTGTATGGGAATCTCCACCAATGATGACATCAATCCCACTCACTGCTTTGGCCAAGTCTAGGTCTCTCTCCACACCTAAGTGAGATAACAAGACAATAAGAGTGGCATCTTGGGATTTAAAATCCTCCACCAACTGTTTCGCCTTGGTGACTTCCTCCTCAATTTGAACCTCTTTCAGATATTCACGCGCCACCTTGGCATCCTCGCCCAAAAAATCTTCTTTGGCAACGAGTCCTGCAATCCCAATTTTCAGATTACCCAGAGTGACGATCACGGGTTTACCCACCGGCTTTTTGACCAAATCATAGTTGGCCGTAACACATTGTGCTTTCAACCGAAATAATAGAGAAGTCATCACGTCGGGCCCAAAATCGAGTTCGTGATTGCCAATGGTATAATAATCCAAACCTAACTGATTGAGGTACTCCGCTTCGAGTTTGCCCTTATTGAGGTTCGATAAAGGAGGACCTTGAAGCAAATCGCCAGTGGTGACAAAATACGTTGGAATGTTAGCAGCCCGATTTTCCGCCCGAATACGTTTCACTTCGGCTGCCAATCTGGCTATCCCATACTTTTCCACCTTTTGGTCATCCTCCGTGGGTTCCAACGCCCCATGAAAGTCGTTGAAATACAAGAAAGTGACCTGAATCGGCGTAACTACGGGAGGTGTGGCGGATGCAGGAGGAGTAGAGGATGCTGGCGGAGTTTTCTCCTCTATGTTCTCCTTGTCGGAGATTGGAGTAGCGATGGCGGGAATCACTAACTTCCAACCAATGTGGAGTTGGTTGGGGTCTGTGATTTTCGGATTGGCATCGCGAATTTCGCGCCACTTGAAACCATCATGGTAGAGTTTTTTAGCAATGCTGGAGAGAGTGTCTCCTTTCTGGACCACATAGGTGTCGGTGTTAGCTAAAGCGCAAAGGGGGTGTAGCAACGCTATCGGCAGAATGGTAGCGAGGCTACCGAATTTGTTCAAAATCCAGGAATTGTTTAGACTCGTTAAGAGGTTAGATAAATGTGTCATAGAGTTAATGATTTCCTTGCAGTTATGGAATGTCAATCTTGGAATGAAATGTTCCAAGGGTTAAAGTTGAAACCGAGGGATAACACCCCTTCGAGGGGTGTTATCCCTGCTGTTACAGACTGAGGGATAACACCCCTTCGAGGGGTGTTATCCCTGCCTTCGCGGGATGTTATCCCTGCCTTTACAATCTCACCTAAAATCAAAGTCGCTAAAAACTCACCGAAGGGGCACCACTTCTCTTGGATCAGTCAAAGAAATATCGACCCTTTTTGGCCTTGGCCACTGCGGTGGGGTTAACGGTGAATAAGTGATACGCTTATCATCAATGTAATAAAGTTCCTTCCCATCTTTAGAGAAAGACAGTTTTGCGTTGGTGCCGATTGACAACTCTTGTTTTTCAGAAGTGGCGTTTGAATCCAGATTGAACACCATGGCAAACCACCCATGGTTATTCTTACCCAACACACGATTTTCTGTTGGAGAAGCGACTAACGTGGTCGTGGAACTACTGGCTAATACCTTTGGATTTAGTCTCGAAATCTCCTTTGCAGAATCATATAAAAAAACTTGCGACATCCCTCCTGTAGATGCTTTAAAAACGATATGTTGATTGTCTGACAAAAAGACTGGTGAGGAGATTCCAGTCTCGTTCTTAAATGTTACAGTTTGCTGACTTTGAGTATCCGTAGGCCAAATTCCAAGGGCGTTTTCAGAATCCAGGGGGACATAAACCACCTTGCTTCCATTCGGTGACAGATGAGGCGTTTTGCCCGGCTGACAAGCCACCGTACCTTGCGCCAGTTGAATCAGACAAATTTTCTCTTGACCTTGTTGAAACGTGAGAAATTGGTTATCCTGCGAAATGTTTGGATGTGACTGTTCCTCCTCAAAACCTTCCAGCAAGGGCACGGTCTCATTTTTAGAAGAATTGCCCAACAATAATTTCTTCTTCCCATCTATTAAATCAACTACCAGGTAGTCATACCCTGTGATGGGGGTGACTTTGGGTCCTACAGATGTTGTTGAAGATTCTGTCACCGGCACTCCTTCGGTGGGAGTTGCAGTTTCCGTAGTCTGTTGTTCAGTTTTAACCAAAGACGTTGGTGCCTCAGAGGTAGTTCCTGAAGGAGTATTCGCATCATCGGATTTGGCTGATGTTTCTTTGGGGGTAACTGGTTTCTCTACCTTGACCTCAGTCGATTTTTCCTCCTTTGTAGCGGCGGGTTTTGTCTCATCAGATTTGGCTTCTGGGGTTAGAGTACCTGCACCAGATTTCACCACGGATGTTTCTTGATTTGTAACCGAAGAGGTTGTCTGCGTAGAGTTAGATTCGGGACCTACCGCCTTCTCTAGTAGAGACGTAAGTAATCCGGACCACCATAACCCTCCCACCACCACCAGTAACAAGACCCCCACCCCCATTCCAACCTGCCATACCAACGGCCCTTTCCTCTCCACTTCATAAATTTGCCGAATTTCTTTGGCCGTGGTGGGGTCCACCCGTTGCTGGTCCTCATAAGTCGCTTTTAACGCCTGTAACTCGGCGACCGGGACTTGATAACGAGAATATCGACGCACCAATACCCGACAACTTTCTTTGTATTCGTCAAGCCAATTCAATCCTGGCAAGTGCAATTGCCCACGAATCTGCTGTTCCAGTTGCAACGCTTGTTGGGAGGATAGTTGCAAATCGGTGACGGACTTATCCAAACGTTGTCGTTCGGCTAAGGTCGTTGTCGTATTCGCTTGCGCTAATTCCTGTAATAACTCTTGCAGTTGTTCTTGATAGACTTGAACTGATGGCTTCTCAATTCCTGCGGCTGGCGCAAGAGGTGGGGAAGTTTCCCCCGCTTGAACAACCTCAACATTCTTACGAAAACGAGAGGTTAACCCGGAGATAATTCTTTGCCAAACGCCCACAGATTCTTCCGGCAACCCCCATTTGCTTCGGAAAAACCGGGCCAATTGACGCGCTGGAATAGATGGTCCATCTTCATCTTCGCTAACCCAACCCTGTTCAATCAAACTGCGATCGATGTCTTCTATTTTCGGTTTCGATTGGTGTTTATCCAATAAGCCACCTATCACAGATCGTGAGGATTGCACCCGGACATAAATACTTTCGTAATAGTCTGCACAAGCCTGATAGGCCGCATCGATGACCTCTGTCAGCGGCGGAATATGACTATGTTCGGCCAGTTTGACCCAGCATTTGCCAGCTTGTTGTAACGGATAAGGAAAGTGGCCAAATTCCTCCAAAAGTTGGTCAAGGTCGGCGGTTCGGTCGCGCAAATAGGTTGGCAACCGTTGAGTCAGCAACCGCCGGGCATCTTCTGACATCAGCGGTGTTAACGAGTAAGCCGTGAAAATACTAAACGGCGCACCGGGAAGTTCGCGGGATGTTGCTAAGGGTAACAATGGTTCATTAGAGGTGACCACACAACCGACTCGTGGTTGGGTGGACAACCAGTGACTCAACCTATCATAAAACGGCCCCCGAAAATCCGGATTGCTGACCATGAGATGAAAATTATCTATCATCACGATCAGTCGCTTATCTTGAGAGTCTAGCCACTGAATCAAGTAGCTTAAATCCATGGCACTGTTCAATCCAGGGAGATAAGTGAATGGTTCCTCGCTGAACAAAGTTTTGAAGAAAGCTTGTTCATTCGATAATTCTGGCGTTTTAGCATCCAGGTACACGAATAAATACTGGTGAGATTCGCGCAACTGGTCAATCAACGCTCCCGGTTGGCGAAGATAGTTTAGAACAGAAGTTTTTCCCATCTTCTCCGTACCCAGCAGCGCCACACTTTGAACAGGGTCATTGCCCAAATGGCCAACCACCTGGCGAATCAGTTCGGCACGACCATTATGTTCTTGTACACGTTGACAAGGGCGAGAAGGGTGGAAAAGGTGGAGCCTTAATTTTGACGTGTTAGTTTCCATAAGAGGCGTTTTCCAAAGCGACTAATGTCAATAAATCCATGCGTTCAACGCGACCAGTGTGTTCTGGATCCTGTTGGGCAATCACGTCTAAAGATTGCATCTGCACTGGATTCAGTCCCAGTTGCTGACCCAATTGTGTGAGTACCCGGTATTCGGCATTGGCCAATAGTTTGTCTTTCATGGCCAACCGGTTGGCGATTAAATACAACCAGGCGGGCCCAAATAAGAAACGAAAATTAGCCATTTTATTCGGAAACGGATTGGTAGCGTCAGCCAAATAATCATGAATAAAGGTCGTCCACGCCCAGGGTAATTGCGCCTGTCTTTCTAAAATTTGCCAATTTTCCAGAGGAGTCTCAGAATGCCCTAGTATCGATAACAACGTTTTGATGAAACTGGTCGATAGGGACCCCTTATCACCAACCGAGTGAGGAGGCAACGGTAGCCAACCACATACGCCCGCTGGGTGTATCCATAGGTTAGAAAGGTCAAAGTGGTAACTCATTGTTCTAGTCGTCAATAAGGTGGCCAAATCTAAACTTTGTTGAAGCAGATGCAATTTTTCCAGACCACTGAGTAGGTTACTCAAGTTATGGTAAGGTTGATAATCTGATAAACTTTGGCTATCGATGGTCACTGTCAAAACCTGATCCTCCTGTTCCACTCGAAAGGTTGCAATAGGAAACTTGGCGGGATGTGGAAGCGTGTGCCAGTTTCGTAACCAATCTTGATAAACTTCCATCGTTAGCGTGGAGGTTGACAGGTCTCCTTTCGCAACGAGATGGTGATTGATAAGATTCCAATGCGTTTGAGTAGTCATAATAAAGTTTTCTTAAAAAACGGATATTTGTAGGGTGCGTCCTACGCACCATTCCATAATCGTCGTCAAGTTCAAAACCGCGAAAAGGTGCGTAGGACGCACCCTACGCTACGCTATCATGGGTCAGTCGATTCTCTAGCAATAGCAATTTTGGAGGGCACAAGGGATAACACCCCTCGAAGGGGTGTTATCCCTCCCCACCTTCACCCCACCCTCAGTCTTATAAATGGGTGGATACTGGTGGATACGCTTCGCTTAATCCACCCTTACTTGACTTCTGACTCCTGTCAGTGGATACTGGCGGATACGCTTCACTTAATCCACCCTACTTGACTACCTAGTGCATGACCACCACTTGGGGCACGGAATTTATTTATAACAAATCATCACGTTAGAGTAGCCATAACCACGGTACATGGTGGCGCGAATGTAAAAGCGGCCGGACCAACCTGGGCTTACTTTCACAATTGGATAGGGATCGGTCTGAGTATCTCGATCAATGAGATTGAAGTTCTCATCATAGAGTTCAATATCCAAATCTATCACGTCAGAATCGCCGGCGCCGATGATGGCGTAACTATTGCCAGTATATAGCGTGTTTTTGACTGTGTAGGAGTCATCTTCATTTAATCGCTCTCCAGAGGCGCGACTACGGCAAGAATAGCCTTCACTTCTGAATTTTGTGGCAGCAATAGCTAACTTCAGAAGAGATTCTCTATCGGAAGCCTGTGTGGACTGTATTGGCAGGGCTAATCCCAACGTGGCTACCACGCCTGACAGCCCTATCCACCAGCGAACTTGTTTAGTCTTCTTCAACATAATTGTACTCCTATGAGTTGATAAAAACGGAAAAGGAAATGAGTTAACCAAATAACGGTTTGAGTGCCGCGGCAATCTGAGCCACGTCTTCTTTGGTCAATTGACCACGGGCTTTACCAAGCAGTGGATTGATTTTGACCAAGGCCACCACCAGATTTTTGACTTGCACACTGTCCTTAAAACTAGGCGTGGTTTGTTTCCCTAGATAGTCCAGCGAATGTTCTGCAATATCTTTCCACGCTTGAACCAATTCCAGTTGGGCCGGCGTGGGACTGGGACTGTTGGCCAGAGTTTCAGCACCTAAATAAAGTGCCTTGAAATACCCAGCGGTCATTAATAATTCACCAGTGTCGCGCATCGTGGGGTCGGTGGTTTCCGTAATCATGGGCACCACTTCATTGATAAGGCGAGTAATTTCACTTACCAACTCCTTACCTTGCAGTGAACCACTTTTATACTGGTCCCGCAGTTTTTGCACTTCGCTTTGGACCTCCTGGGGAGGCGTGATGGAACTGATGGCATCATTCGCGAGATTCACCAGGTCGGCACTGGGTGGTGCAGTTTTATTATCCAATACGAGAAAAGCTACGTCCGCCAAGGTCACGCCCACTTGGAAAGCACGTCGAGGCACTTCCATCGCTTGATAGTCTTGGGAAGCGACTTTAATTTTGCCCTTCCAATTGCCCGTGAGTTTATTTTTCTCGGCGCTGTCGAAAATTTCACTAATCGCCGGTGGATAAAAGCGTTTCTGCGCTTCCTTGGCCAACATTTCAGGGGAAGGCGGTGGTCCTTTATCAGTAGCCGTCTTCACTTCAGGAGAAGGTGTGGCTGGTGCTTGGTCAGCAGCAGTGGCCCACAGGGGCAGACTTAATGGTACGGCGAGTGACAGCAACAACATGTTTTTACGCATTTTCACATTCATAGAAATACTCCGTTGGTTGTGGATAAATAAAGAATGGTGTCCAACCTAATAACTAGAGTTTAGACGCCAAAGTAAAACCTAGCCAGGTTAGCAAAAAGAAACTTGTTGCTAAAATTGCTAACCGAAGCCAAGGAATCCAGGTATGTTCTTGACGATACAGTTTTAATAGAGGATCGATTGCCTGCATGGTCTGCCAAAGTTTTTGTTCATCAGAGGAAAGGGTGCCATTTTGGTTGACCTTTTGAATGATCGGTTCAACCGCTTTTTCCAAGGAATCTTTAAACTGGCTACGAATTTCACTCATCAATCCCTCTGGCACTGGTTGATTCACAAAAGATGGTGAGATTTCAGCGTTGTTGCAATCTGTTCCTATTTTCCCAAGATATTCCTGTTCTTCCTTTGATAAAGGTTGTGGAAGGTTTCCGAACGCTATAGCAACCGCCGGATCCTTTGCGCCTTTGGTTTTGATTAAGGCTTGACACCAGAAGTTTGCTAACCAAGGGTCAGTTATTTCAGTAGGATTAACCTGTCGCAAAGTAGCGAGAAATCCCAACGCATTGTACTTGCGTAGTCCAAAATCACCAGAACCCGCAAAACTGAATGTTGTTACCTCCCTCTCATGTTTAGGTAAATTAAAATTGAGGAGTTGGTCAAACAAAATAATGGCACCCTCCAATCCCCAGCGACTGGACATGAGACTGGAACTTATCTGCACAACGGAGTGCATCTCTTTAACCGGTTTAACAATACTGCCACCTAGTAACAATTGGATAATCATCACAAAGGTCATCATGGTAACGGCAGCGCGAGTTTTTACGAAGACTGAAACCAGCATGGCCAGTGTAATAGCAGAAATGGCAGTTAACCAGAGGAGGGCGGTGAGGATGATCCATAGTTTGGGCATTAACATCGTCCATAAGTTGATAGGAGTCTTTTGAGTGGTTTCTATCACAAACGGATGTAACCACTGAAACAACCAATCGAGGCTTTCCTGGCACATGTCGGTTTCCACCAGATAAGTGTCAAATGGATGTAACCACGCTGGCATCGAGACGAACAAGAGATGAAAACTCAGTGAGAACAATATCACTTGCAAACCCACTATCAATGACAAACTGATAAAGGTGGCTGACAGATAATCAAAATCTCTCAGAAAAGTGAGGCGTTCCTGCTGATATAAAACTCTTGAATTGGGCAATTCTATAATCGCTTTAGAGATACCGAACCAGATAGCCGTGAGGACCGCTAGAAAAATTAGAGTGCTAGGCCCAGGACCTGGATTGAGGTAACTTCGCAGGGGTTGGAAATAATCAACCGTTCCAGTGGTTACCAATTTTTGGAAGATCAGAAAGAAAGCCAGGGCCAGCAACGGTGGTTGCAACAAAGTCACGGCCAAATCCGATTTATCTCGGTAGAAACTAAGGAGCCGTCGTTGCACCAATTTTAGAACATTGCGGAAACGCGATTCTGGCGGTCCCCAAGGAAATGACACTACATTAATTTGGTTCATGGGGCACCTCTTTTGCTAGGCGATTTTCAATATAATCATGGTAATAGGGAGAGGCGCGGTAATGTTTTTGCCATTCTTCGGGAGGAGTTTTACGTTCCTCCCCACTCTCTGGGGTTTTAGGTTTCTCCAAGACATCAAAAATTAGTTTGGGCGATTTGTAAAGTGAATCTCCCTGGGCACTGGAAAAATACCGTAACGCTTTCTGGGCTGGGCCGTAGTAGGCAATCACTCCGCCTTTATCTAAGACCAGTAGCGTGTCCATTAAATCCAAAGATTCAATGTCAGGTGAATGAATGGTCAAAATCACACCTTTACCACCATTGGCAATTCGGCGCAAATGTTGTAGAATGTTGTCAGTATCCAAGGCCGATAATCCAGAACATACTTCATCAGCCAGTAGAAAAGTCGGTTCTAAGAGGAGTTCCAAAGCTAGATTAACCCGTTTGCGTTGGCCGCCAGAAACTTCGCCACTGCTACAGAGTTGATGGCGTTGTTCCTCTAGTCGCAAATTTTTCAGCAACTCATCGACCTTTTTCTGTCGGGCCGTTGCCGGCCAGTCGGCGGGTAATTTAAACGTAGCGGCATATTGTAAATTTTCCTCTACCGTTAATTCGGGAATCACGACATCATCTTGGGGAATAAAACCAATTTCCTTGAGTATCTCTGGATGTGTACGAGTGTCTCGACCTGACAAACTGATGGTACCATTATGAGTAGGAATGAGTTGACGAATCGCTTTCAGTAGCGTAGATTTACCGGCACCACTGGGACCAATGATGCCCATAAATTCACCGGTAGGGATTGCGAGGGAGAAATTCTGAATGAGAGATTTTGAACGATTGGTCGGGTGGTGTATCTCTAGGTTACGAATCACCAAGTGGTCATCTTTGGCAATCTGTACCTGAAGATGACCGTTGCCCCCGAAGCAGAGATGATAAGGACTGATTTTTAACGTGTCTCCTTCACGCAAGGTGATTGCTTGTGGCCGACCGATAGTGTTATGAACGGTCTCCAAATGCCATCCTGATGAACGGGGTTGCAATTGGAAGGCGTGCCAAGCAATCCGGGGAGAAGGTAAGGGGATGTCGCACGCGGAGGATGCACCTGCTAAATAGGTGTTGTCTGGCTTAAAATGATATTCTTTACGAAATTGGGTGTGGTTAGAATGGGAGGTGATGGTGGCCGTCGCATTTTTAAAGATGTCGCCCAGGGTGGTGCGCACATTGCCTAATTGGAGTAGAGTGTACTCGCCCACGCGGGCCAAGTGAACGGCTTGTCGGTCCACAATTAACCCATCGGGTTGGTCACTGAGACAACGTAATAAATACTCACTGCCCGACAGTGGCGTGACTTGTAAATGGGTTTCGCTGATCGAGTCGTCAATAATTTGATGACGATTATGGGCCGCCCGACCTATGGTGAAACTTGACTTCATACCAGTGGCTCCCCGTTGTGGAATGGGTGGAGTGGGTATGTGTCCGGTCCAAAGGGATGCCAAAAGAGGAGAGTTTGTAATCGTTGGAGAATAATTCTTGAATGACGTATATGCAGGTGCAAATTACACCGCATAATACAGGAAAGAGAGTATGGATATTTGAAGAGTGTACTTAAAAATCGGCAAAAGGATGACCGTGCCTTTGGAATTAAAGGCTTACTTTTTGTAGGGGGGGGGGGTAAATGATAACCGTTTGTATTTCATCGCATTTCTCTAAAATTTGGTTAAAATTTTTAAACTCTATTTAATGATAGTGGCTAACTAAGAAATTGTCAAGGGTGTTTGCGATGATTTTGAAATTTTTCAACTCGATGTTCAAGTTAGGAATTGCTAATATACTAATGCTCATTATATAGAGTTGTTCCGAAATAAAAAGACTAGTTCTTAAATTAATAAATAATTCTCTTCCAACCAAATCTGAAATGACCAGGGTAACAATAAGGGACCAGCAATAAATAGATGGTCCATTTAAACTTTTACGTAAGGGCAACCACCAGGGATTGCTTCTAAGTACTGAAGCAGAAATTTTGCGGTATTTTCCCTCACCCCCGACCCCTCTCCCAGAGGGAGAGGGGCGAAAGAAAATACGAGAAAATTTATACTTCAGTACTTACCAACAGGGACTATCTATTTATTGCTGGTCCCTAACATTTATAATGTCGCTAGTGGTAAGTTCTGAATCATGAATTTTATGGTATAATTAATCTCCTAAAAACTACTTTTACTACATAGGTTTAACTGTTATGAAAATCCCGGTCAAGTTGGTGTCATCATTAAGTGAAGAACCGATTAATGAATTGAAGGAGAATGTGGCTGCCTCTTCGGTGAAGCGTTTATCTAAACCTTGAGGACTGATTTCTACCT
>DZAL01000349.1 GCA_022729575.1 Thiomargarita sp. | reverse complement strand
AAAGACCGTTCTATTTCAAATTTTTCATTATTTGTTTCGCTGGCGGTAACCCAATCTATTACAATGATATTCTGCACTGGTGTAGCTGAAACCGAAATAAATTCAACGGGCAACGATTCGCTAGTTCCATAAGCCAAAGTAAAGTATTTACCATCAGAGAAGTTAACATTGTTAAAAGTTACATAAGGGCTGCTATAGGAGCTAAAGCGAAGTGTATCAGCATTTCCAAAGTCGCCATCATTATCTGTAAGGAGGAAAAAAACAGCACCAGCAGGAGCTCCAAGTCCCGAAGCATCAAATTGAAGGGTTACCGTACCCACATCGCCTGTTTCGTCCACGCGCCAAATACGCTTCATGTAATCGTGCATTCCGCCTGGGGTGTTTGACCATGCTATCTTGAGCGTTCCGGTGCTAACATCTACGCCATCGTCGGCCCAAAGGAGGTAATCGCCATCTCCCAAACTAGAAGAATTATTCATACGCACAAGACTTTGACCCTTAGCATCGTCGTGCAAATTGGAACTATTGACACGGCCTATTCCGGATAGGTTATTGAAATAATAGGGATGCGTTGCAGCCGCAGCATCGTAGGCAAATATATCGTTGCTAATGGTAATATTATATTTGGAGGATAAGTAGTTGGATATTATTTTGTTTTGAGCACTATTGAGCACAAAATTAAAAAGGATAATTTCAGCAAAATCGCCCGTATGGGTTTGAGAATCATCGTAGGCATCGTCCACTCCATCTTGCTCCGCGGCAACAGCTAAACATCCTCCCTGATTAATACCTCCAGTATTGGTTAACGCTCCTGAAGACACCTGAGTTCCGTTCTTGTAAAAAGTAGCTACATCATTGGTCGATTCCCAAGAAGACCCTACAATATTGAAATTTCCATCTGAAATATTCATGGTGGAAGCTCGGGTATAACTGGCTCTATAAAGAAGTATATCGTCGCTGCTAAACAACAAAAATTCGTTATTGTTACTTGTCGTAGCGTAACTTAGAAGCGCATCGGATGATTCACTTGAACTTTTATTCACAAAGAAGGTAGTAATCTCATGGTTGGGGAAATCGGAGAAATTATTTTTGATTAATCGGTTTAAACTTTGGTTGAACCGAGCCACAGGAAAACCATTGACCACATCGTCGTAAAAAGCTGGACGATACGAACTATTGCTTTGAGTTAGGTTGTTGCCGTTGCCCGATTGGTCGGTCCAAGTTGCAATTCGATCCCCGTCAATTCCCGATAAGTCATCGCCTTTAACCCAAAGTTTTAAAGTAGATGATTTGCCAACGCCTCCTGGCCCGAGGTAGCCATAATAATCGTCGTTGGTAATGGTGTAAGTATGTGAAGTAGTGGTCCCAAGGGTTCCATTGGTAGCTGAAGTTAATGTTGCTATTATTGTTTCGGAAGCTTCTACCAAGTTGTCGTTCACCACAGTTACAGTGAGGTTCTTGCTGGTTTGGCCTGCACTGAAAACCACTGGCGAGGAAGTGATAGAATAATCGGTTGAGCTGGTAGCAGTTCCTGACATGGAGAAGTAAGCAGTTACCGTTTTGGAGGAAGCTGCGCTTAAGTTGATCGTCATTGTGATGGAACCAACCGTTTCGGAACCACTTGATGATGATGCAGAAAAGTTAACCGTAGGAGCGGCATCATCATCGGTAATCGTGTAGGTGTGCTTAAAAGGAGATTGAAGGTTGCAATTTGATGGATTCGTAAGTGTTACATCAAATGTTTCATCATCTTCATCGGTTGCATCGTTAGACACCGTGAAGCTAATGTTTTCTGAGGTGCTTCCTGCCGCAAAAGTAAGCGTACCACTGCTTAAGCTGAAATCGGTACCGTTGGTAGCAGTGCCGCCGGTAACTGAGTAGTCCACAGTTGTTGGGTTATCGTTGTCAACAACGGATAGCTGCACATTGAGGTTAACCGTTGTGGAAGATTCTGCACCTGACGATGATGCAGATGCGAAGTTGGCTTTGCGTGCTAAATCGTTGTCGTTAATCGTATGGGTAAAAGTTGTATTGCTACCCAAACTTATACCGCTGCTTGGATTTGAGAGGGTGATGCTAAAAGTTTCATCGTTTTCATTAGTGGCATCGTCGGAAACCGTGATAGTTATAATCTCCTCAGTGGTGCCTGCTGCGATGGTGGCAGTTAGAGCCGAGGCTGCGGTGTAATCACTACCTGCTGTGGCTGTACCATTTGCCGTAGTGTATTCAACGGTGATATCGGTTGACGAAATACAGTTTGAAGAGACGGTGGCCGTTGCATTGTTAGATTCAATTTGCGAACCTGATGTGCTTGAAAATTCAATTGTTGGTTTTATCTCCACTACGGCCACATGATCGCCGTTAGCTATCGCAAGGTCATCGAAAATGTAGTCTGAACCTGAAAGGCTCATTTTGTACACCTTAGCCCCAGTTGTAAAATCGCCATCAGCATCAATCATAATCCCGAAAGCCGTGTAGCCAGAACTATGTGCAGGGAGGTGGGTTGTTTCTATTTTAAATGAAACCGTCCCCACATCTCCAGTTTCGCTGAGTCGCCAAACTCGATTAATTTTTTTAACATTTGAAGGGCATCCTGTTGATGACCAACTATTTATACTTGAATTATTATGACCCAAGAGAAGGTATTCACCATCGGTGACCATGTCTGAAGCATCGTGAATAGTAAGGATTTTAGAAGATTGTGCCTCTGTGTGGTTATCGGTAGCGCTATACTGTCCTATTCCTGCCACATCATAACCATGAGTTGCCGAATA
>DZAL01000201.1 GCA_022729575.1 Thiomargarita sp. | reverse complement strand
GTCTGGTTTTAGACCTTCAAGGTTTCTTTGGCAGGCTTAACTTAATGGCATTGGGATTAATGCCCACCCGAGAATGCCACACCGTCGCCGAATTCCAACAGGCCCTGGCAGGTGCCGAAGTGATTCTGATAGAGGTTACCGAGCGCGACCAACAACGTCCAAGTGACCCAGACACCCAAAAGGAGGAGTGCAGTGGCAAGAAGAAAAGGCCTACGTTGAAGAACACCGTTATCAGTAATACCATCAAGTCTATCTTATACGTAGGTCGAATTTTTCCAGGACCTCATCATGATTATCACCTAATGAAAAGCGAATTCCTGCCAGGGGTAGCGTGGTTTAACCATCTGGAAGTCTATGTAGATTTGGGGTATCAAGGGATTCGTAAAGATTACCCACCAGCAGAGATAAAGATACCTCATAACCGACCGCGGAAGAGCCACAAAAACCCAACCCCAAGCCTGAGTGAGGAGGAACAGAGGTATAATCAAGAGGTAAGTAAAACCCGAGTAGGTATCGAAAACGCGATTGGTGGGATGAAGCGTTATAATATTTTAGTGCCTCGCTTTCGTAATCGCCTCGATGGGTTTGCGGATAGCGTTATTGCTGTTGGCGCGGGTTGATGGAACTTAAACGGTATACCACTAGCGACATTATAAAGGTCATTGTTACCTTGGTCATTTTAGATTTGGTTGGAAGAGAATTATTTATTAATTTAAGAACCAGTCTTTTTATTTCGGAACAACTCTATTCAACAATTAGATTTGTTGCCGGCACTCTTTAATGAAATCTATGTCGTTGACACTGTCGTCAACGAGTGTGCTAGGGGTGGCAAAATTGTGGTGCCTGATTTAGCCAAATTGACGTGGTTACGTTACAAATAGTGGACCATAAAAATTATCCTAGAAACTCGTTGTTACGGTCTTTAGATGAGGGTGAAAAACACACTCTTGAAGCGGCCCTGTTTCATCAAGCGGATTATGTTATTATTGATGAAAAACTGGGACGCAATTTGGCGAAATGCTTAGGTTTAAACATGATAGGCACCTTGGGTATTTTACTCAAAGCGAAACAACAAAATAAGATATTATCTGTTGTTAACTGCGTTAAGGGAATGCAAAAACGGGGACTACGTTACAATAATCAACTGGTTGCACAACTGGCCTTACTGGTGGGAGAAACTGCATGAACAAAGCTATGCTTTGTACTCCTGGTCATCTAAAAATTATGAGGTCTATTTATGAACGACATTAGAGAAAACATCAAATCCGCCCTGGAGTCCAAAACCTGTTTTGGACTCCTCAACGCATTGGGTTATCACAGCGACCGCACCGGCCTTAACTTTGCCAATATGGCCGAGTTTCAAGAAATGTTTCCTATCAATATCGACGAGTTTGCCGCGGTGCCACAACTCTGGTTTCAACTCACTTGGGAAGACCTCTTTGCCTCTTCCGCAGGGTCGAAACAAGTCGATAACACCATCATGGAATCTTACCTGTTTTTTGCCATTCCGCTAAAACAGTCACATTACTCACGCACGGCGTTGGCAAAAATTACCCGTGACCTGAATCGATTTGCCAAGCAGCCCGTGATGGTGATATTTACTTATGGGGAATTTCTCACCCTGTCAGTTATCAACCGTCGTTTGCATAAGCGTGATGAGAGTCGAGACGTGTTGGAAAAGGTGACGTTGATTAAAGATATTTCGGTGACTAATCCGCATCGTGCCCATCTGGACCTTTTAGCGGACTTGTCTTATGATCGCTTAAAGGAAGACCGTCACATTGATAGCTTCGTCGCTTTGCATGAAGCGTGGCAACAGGTGTTAGATACTCGTCTGTTAAATAAGCAGTTTTATCAAGAGTTGGCGATATTATTTACGCGGTTAGTGGGAGGCGAACGGGGAACGGGCAAGAAGGTAGTGAAAGACACCGGGGTATTGAAATTGCCCAGTGTCACGGATGAGAAGGTACGTAAAGAATTTGCGGTGCGTCTCCTGGGACGATTGTTGTTTTGCTGGTTTTTACAGAAGAAAACCTCGGCTTCTGGATTATCGTTAGTGCCAGAAGCGATTTTGTCAGTGGCCTCAGTGACAACCCCAAGAGACCTCGATTTTTATCATGCCGTGTTGGAGCCGTTATTTTTTGAGACCTTGAATAAGCCTCTCGCCGACCGTCAACCGGGCTTTCAAACGGGTGCTTGGGCCGCAATTTCGTTCCTCAATGGGGGCTTGTTTGAACCGCAGGTGCATGATTTTTACAATGGCAGTTGCACGTTGAATACCTTAATTGTTCCAGATGACTGGCTAACCGAGTTGTTAACGTGTTTCGAACGGTATCATTTCACCATTGAGGAGAATACGCCCATTGAGGTGCAAGTGGCTATCGACCCGGAGATGTTAGGTCAGATTTTTGAGAATTTATTGGCCGAAATTAATCCAGAGACCGGGGAGACCGCGCGGAAAGCGACGGGGAGTTATTACACGCCACGAGAGATTGTGGATTATATGGTGACGGAAAGTTTGAAATATTTTCTGCATGGTCAAACCGCAATCCGTTTCGAGACCTTAGACCAGTTGTTGTCGTATCAAACTAGCGCGGTAGAGTTGTCCAAGGAGGAGAACCGGGCGATTCTGCAAGCCTTGGAAAAGTTGAAAATTCTTGACCCCGCGTGTGGGTCAGGCGCGTTTCCGATGGGAATTTTGCAAAAGCTCATGTTGCTGTTACAACGGGTGGACCCGGATTGTCAACAGTGGTTAGCGAATTTACTAGCCAACATTCCCGACCCAACGGCCCGACATGTCATGCAGGAGAAGTTGCAGGGGGAAAAAAGCTTGTGGGATTACACACGCAAGTTGGGAATCTTGCGGGAGTGTATCTATGGGGTAGATATTCAACCGATTGCTGTTGAAATTAGTCGGTTACGTTGCTTTTTATCCTTAATGGTGGAGGAGAATATCACAGATTCGGAGGAGAATCGGGGGATTTTGCCGTTGCCCAATTTGGCATTTAAGTTGGTGTGTGCCAATACCTTGATGGGAATTTCTCAGTTAGATTGGCAGTTGTATGAACCGCAAGTGCGCCGGGAAGTGACTTTATTGGGGCACTTGCGCGGTGAGTATTTGAATAGTCAGGGCATGGCGAAAATGGAATTACAGAAGCAATTTAAGGAGGTGCAAAAATCGTTATTGGATAAGGTGTTACAATGGGCGGGGAAGGATTCGGAGGTGTCGCAATTGGCGACTTGGAAGCCGTTTGAGGATGAAAGTTGTGCCTGGTTTGACCCGTTTTGGATGTTTGGGGTAAAGGAGGGGGTTGACGTGGTGTTGGGAAATCCGCCGTATGTGCGACAGGAAGCGATTAAGCATTTGAAAGCGGATTTGAAATCTTATCGCGTCTATACCGGCACTTCCGACTTATATACTTATTTTTATGAAGCGTCCTTTAATTTGTTGAAAACCGGTGGGATTCTAGCGTTTATTACGTCGAATAAATGGATGCGAACCGCTTATGGTGAGAAGTTGCGGAACTTTCTCTTGACGGAAACGTCTTTATTACAATTGATTGATTTCAAAGGTAAGCCAGTGTTCGATGCCACAGTGGACACCAATATTTTGTTGTTTGCCAAAGGACCGGTGGTGGAGGCACAAACGTTGCAAGTCGGCAGTGATTTACCTAGTGTTGAAACTCCTTTGATGCCTATGCCACAAGGTAGTTTGAACAAAAAAGGTTTCAATTTAGGTAATGCCGAAGTGCAAGCCTTGAAAGCGAAAATTGAAGCGCGAGGAGTGCCCTTGAAAGATTGGGAGGTGAAAATCAATTACGGCATTAAAACAGGTTTCAACGAGGCTTTTATCATTGACACTGCAACCAAAGAGCGGCTTTGCGAACAAGACCCGCGCAGTGCAGACATTCTGAAACCGATGTTGCGTGGGCGGGATATTAAACGGTATGAGTATCAGTGGGCTGGGTTGTGGCTAATTAATTCGCATAACAATCCACCCGTGAAGATTGACGATTACCCTGCTATCAAGAAACATTTGGATAAGTATTATCCGCAGCTTGAGAAGCGGCTTGACCAGGGTGTAACGCCCTATAATTTGCGAAATTGCGCCTATTGGCAAGAGTTTGAGAGGGAGAAGGTGGTTTGGGCTGAAATGACTGATGGCAGTTGTTTTTCGTGGGACGATACCGGCATATTGACCAATCAAACTTGCTATTTCATTCCGAACGCCAGTAAGTATTTATTATGCGTTCTTAATTCAAAGGCTATCTATTTTTATTTTAGCAAAATAGCTACCGCCCTTGGAAATGGTGCGTTCCGTTGGATTAAACAGTTTGTAGAACAAATCCCCATTCCTAAAATCTCCGAAATTGAACAACAACCGTTTAACACGCTAGTTGAGAAAATCCTGGCGACTAAAGAACGGGGAGAGGATACTAGCGAGTGGGAGAGACGGATTGACGCATTAGTGTTTGACTTATACCATTTGACAGAAGAAGAAATGCTGTCAATTTTGCAAGACGATAAAACCGTCAGTGAAGGAGACAGACGCGAAATACAATTCTATTTTAGACAATTACAACGCGCGAAAACATGATAGAAAAAATCACCCTCAAGAACTTTAAAGCCATTCGTTCAGCCAGTGTCAAACTCACGGATTTTTCCGTGCTCGTCGGTAACAATGGCAGTGGCAAAAGCAGCCTCCTCGAAGCCTTACAAACGTTGCAAAATGTCTTGTGGTATGGCATTTCAACGGCGTTTACCGAACGTTGGTATGGTTTGGAAAAGGTACCAAACCAACAGGCTGAAGGCAACGCGATTTTTATTGGCATCCAAGGTAAACTGGGCCAAGACAAATATCGTTATGAGGTTTCATTCAATACACTGCGAACCAAGATTTATACTTTGTAGAATCGGAAAAACTTTACCAGGGGAAACGTGAAATCTTTCATCTTACGAATACGAATGCGCCTGTTTCGTTAGGTACACAGTCGGCCCCCTTTTCCCAAACTCTGGCAAATTATATAAAATCTTGGCAATTCTTAACCCTTGCCCCGGAAACGAGGTATAAACCGATTCGCAGAAATCAGGGCGGTCTAAACGTGCGGTTGCACAGTTCCGGTGAAAATCTAGCCGATTTTTTTAGCCGGTTGCAAGACTCACCTGACATTGATTCTGGTCATGCTTAAAAATGGAGGGGCGTATTAAACTAGAGTCCAAATTTTAGTTTGGTAGGTTTGGTTGAAACTTGGATACTCGCGTGTTAAACTCTAATTAGAACCTTAGCGTTTCTTAATCAAGAGGAATAACAGTATGGAACACCAAGTGAAAATTGAACCAAATGGCGTGTTGACTATTCCAGAGGAATATCGCCAAATACTAGGTATCGCCGCCGGTGATGAAGTCACCTTGCATTTAGAAGGCAATAAACTCATCATCTTATCCTCGCAGGATCCAGTGAAAATTGCGCAAGCAATGGTGCGACGTTATACCGCACCAAGAACACAGAGTATCGTTGATGAACTGATTGCCGAAAGACGACAAGAGGCCAGCCGTGAATAAAACTAAAATTCTTCTGGATTCTTCGGCAATACTCGCACTCCTTTATCAAGAACCAGGGGCCGACCGAGTGGAAATGGAGAGCAGTCATGCCGCGGTCTGCACCGTTAACTTGGCGGAAGCGGCCACTAAACTGTTTGAAGATGGAATGCAGGATGATATGGTAAGAAATACTTTAATCGGTTTGAATCTAACCATCGTCCCTGTTACCGACTTCATGGCTTATGAAGCGGGCCGCTTGCGACCTTTGACACGGACTATAGGGTTGTCACTGGGTGATAGGGCTTGTTTAGCTACTGCACGAATGTTGGATATACCGGTATTGACTGTGGATAGAATCTGGTTACAAGCTGATGTTGGGGTTCAGGTGGAGTGTATTCGTTAGCATTATGGAAACTGCGTAGATTTTGGTAGTGATGTACAAAGTACATGATGAGCACCACTAAACCTGACAGGTCTTCGAAACCAGTCAGGTTTGACATTACTATCTTGTGCGTTACCACCCAGATTTTCGTTTAAATACCACGAATTTAGATTAGAAATGAACGAATGTAAACGTGCCACTTCACCAGTCGTTTATTTTTAAATTCATTTATCCAAAATGTGTTTTGAACCGGAGTGGAATTAAAATTCCTCTGGGCCAGAGCCCCAATGCCATTAAGTTAAGCCGCATTGGAGTCCAAAGCTTCAGCTTTGGACGAGACTGGTCAAGGTGAGACGGCGTTGCCAAAGCTGAAGCTTTGGACTCCAACGCCGTAATTCTAGCTTAACTTAATGGCATTGGGGCCAGAACTCATAACTCATAACTTGGCCGCTAATGGCTCGGCTCATTTAACTCATTTGGAGTCCAAGACCGGTCTTGGACTCCAAGGGTTGGATTAAAGTTCCTCTGGGTCAAAGCCCAAAGCTCGTAATTTGGCCGCTCCTGCTCGGCCCGTTCCGCCAGCGTTGGCAACCACTGACCGTTGACATCGCGCCACCGTAACCATTGACGTTCCAAACCATCATATTTACCGTCCCACAGACCCAATTCCAATTGGACCTCTGGCACCCAGAGGGTTTGGGTGGAGGACGGCTGTTTCACATAACCGGTGGGCGTTAATTTGAAAAATTGAACTTCATTGGTGTAACGACTATAGACCACATAATAAGGGATCTGAAGAATTTTCTCATAAACTTCCCATTTGGTAGGCGGTCCGTGGGGGAGTGAGGTGGTGCGTCCCAGGTCCTCATTTTGGGTCCCAGGGGAAAGCAATTCAACCATCAACAAGGGAAGGGCAGGTTCATCCCAAACCACATAACTGTTACGCAAGTCACGACCTTGATAGAACGGCGAAATGCCCACCACGGCAAACCAGTCGGGCCTTTTATACCAATGCTCATGTTGACGGTCATAATATAAATTCAAATCGGCCGCCACGAAGAAGTGGTCACTGGTATAGGTGGGCGGTTGAAACGTGTCTTTCAATAATTGTGGTTGTTGGTCATGGAAAGTATCGGGCAAGCCAGGGTCCTCCGGGTTGTCACTGGGTAAATCATACATGGTGGGCCACGGTTTCACAGGCCGACTGCTGGTGACCTCCAAAGACCGTGAGTAAGGTTCTAATAACATAGCAACAGACATAATAAGGAATACCTCGTGAGGTTCAAACCATCGGTAAGAATAGAATAGCATTCTTTGATGAAGAGTACAACCGATTTTAAGGCTAAACGGTTTTCCTACACCAGGCGTATATAACACCATGAGTACAAAGCGAATCTTTGTAACATTACTCGATTTTTTATTAACTACACTAGGAGAAATTGTTGTATGAAGACGAAATTAAAAGTTGCTATCAGCACGGTCAGCGGCTATTTTCAGGAGGTGCAGTTAGCGGCTAATACCAGTATCCCCTCCTTACCAAGCTACTCTATGCACACAACATCTCGTTCCCACGCGTCAGCGTGGGAATGCTGTGGGCAACGCGCCCGCGTTGCGGGAAATGGACGCTGGCGCGTGGGAACGAGAAGAAACCTCCTCCTTACCCAACCACCCCAACTTGGTAAGGAGGGGAGTTGAGCCGTCTCACGCCCACCGAACTCCACCGCGTTTTTATCTCGTTCCCACGCGCCAGCGTGGGAATGCCGTGGGCAACGCGCCAGCGTTGCGGAATAAGGGACGCTGGCGCGTGGGAACGAGCAGAAAATCGGGCAACCAACGGGCTACCCCCTAATTTACCCCTAGCATACCAGGTCATTTTACCCCAACACCCCTGAATTAAACCTATCTATGCAATTTACCAATGTGCTGAAAATCAGCAAGTACACCGCCCGATTAGTAACCACAGATTTTGTTGAATTAATTATTTATCAATGACTTAGTTTTTGGAATTAAATTTGCGGTAAGAAACTATGGTTCACTGAGGATTCGACCCGACTCTCAAACCCATAAATATTTTATAAATAATTTGGACTAAGAGGCTTTAGCCGCAATGCCATTAAGTTAAGGAATCCCCGGTCAGGTTTTAACCTTAAAGGTCTGGTTTTAGACCTTCAAGGTTTCTTTGGTAGGCTCCAGCCGGACCGAGTCATTCAGTTGGCGCCGAAATTTATTGCCGTGCGGAACCGCACTTGACGATTGACAACTATAACTAAGTACTGAAGCAGAAATTTTCTCCTATTTTCTTTCGCCCCTCTCCCTCTGGGAGAGGGGCCGGGGGTGAGGGAAAATACCGCCGAATTCATGCTTCAGAACTTATATTATAGTGGGTGAGATTTGACAACTTTTGAAAAGTTGTCAAATCGGTCCGTAAGAAAAAGGAGGCAATCGTCAGGTGAAAACCAGTTCCCCACCGCTGGTAGAGAGAGCGTGGTAGGCCCTCGGGAACGAGGAAGTCGACCACGATTTTTAATAACTTCCTTTAAAGGAGAAGTGGCCAGAAAAATATGTCTATCACTACTAACACCTTAAACTTTTATCCATCGCTAGATGATTTACCTTATCAAGCACACCAAGAGTTGCAAGAGTTTGTCCATTATCTGCGACTAAAATATGTGACTTCGCCAGTCACACCTAAAAAACGTCTCTTTGGTATAGATGCCGGCAAAGGGTGGATCAGTGAAGATTTTAATGCACCCTTGCCCGAATCAATTTTGAAAGAATTTGAATTAACCAACGCTATTTGATAGATACGCACGCTTGGTTATGGGCTAATTTACAGCCTGAATGGTTATCGTCAACCGTGAGTGACTTAATTACTCACCTTGATAATGAAGTGATATTTTCCGTCATCAGTGCCTGGGAGATTGGGATTAAATATCGACTGGGCAAATTGCAGTTACCGTTGGCACCGATTGAGTATATCCCGAGTCGCTTATCTCTCAATCAATTGTCGGTGTTGCCCGTCAAATTGGAACATGTTCTGCGGGTGTCGCAATTGCCTCTGCATCATAACGACCCGTTTGACCGCCTGCTTGTAGCAACCGCTCAGATTGAAGGTTTAAAAGTGATTACGGTGGATGAACAAATTAAACGGTATGATGTCGAAATAGTATGGTGATGATTTGAAAGGATAGAAGCCAAATAGTTTGAAGGTGAGACGGTGGCAAGTGTATATCGTCAGGCCAAGGAATTAGAGGCGCAGGGAACTATTTAGAGGAGGACTTAACACCAGGCAACCAACGGGCTACCCCCTAATTTACCCCTAGCATACCAGGTCATTTTACCCCAACACCCCTGAGTTAAACTTATCTATGCAATTTACCAATGTGCTGAAAATCAGCAAGTACACCGCCCGTTTAGTAACCACAAATTTTGTTGGATTCATTATTTACCAATGACTTAGTTTTTTGCATAAATATTGCGTAAAATTTTAACTGTTCAGTAATGACATTTTCACGATTCTAAATCAATATTTATATTAGAGGATTTAGCGGGTGAAGATATTAAACTGAACTGGGCCTAATTATTTCATAACTTCACTAAAATCTAAAGATTTTTCTCCCCTGAACTTACAGGAGGAAGAGAAACGGGTAGTTAGGTCGCCAGCGAGTTCTTCACCATAGATGTATCTTGGGAAATAAAGGGAAGTGGTAGGCTGGAATTAACCACTTTATTTTCTATATATGGTTTGACCATGTAAGGAGAATTGCGATGTCTTCGCAAAATGTGTGTTTAGACCAAAGAATGAAGAGGAAGGAGAGCTTCCCTTATACGGTGCCTTGGCGAGACACTCTCGCCCGTTGATTGTCCGTAGTCTGGTTATCTATCTGCACCGTCTGCCGCTTCAGTTCGTGGCAATGGCAGTCCGTGCGTCGTGTTTTTTGGAGTTCAATTTTGGTAGGAGATAGAGGATAAACTAGCATGTAAGTACTGAAGCATAAATTTTCCCGTATGTTCTTTCGCCCCTCTCCCTCTGGGAGAGGGGTCGGGGGTGAGGGAAAATACCGCCGAATTTCTGCTTCAGTACTTATGAACATTTACAACCGCCCCTTTGATATAGTAATATCCTTATCCAGTTGTCCCATAATGAGTTTGGCCAGCCAGCAGGGATAACACCCCTCGAAGGGGTGTTATCCCTCGAAAAGTACAACAGTAGGTGAGTATTACTATAATCAAACCGTGTGGCGAAACCGGCTAGAAACACTAAGTACTGAAGCAGAAATTTGGCGGTATTTTCCCTCACCCCCGACCCCTCTCCCAGAGGGAGAGGGGCGAAAGAACATACGAGAAAATTTTTGCTTCAGTACTTAGCTTGTCAGATTATTTTTCAACTGGCCCAAGACCAACAATTGGAGATAGTCTGGTCCTTTATGTTGGCTTATGAAAACAGTTTGAATCCCTTTATCGAGAGGCGACTGGAAATTGGTTATTATCCCAATTATCCAGACGAGTGATTGAACCTTCAGAGGGCCTCGCCGGTCTAGCGGCCTCACTGATGCAATGTGGAATCAAAAACAAAGATGCTATTCATTTAGCCTGTGCCGAAAGTGTTGGCGGTCAGTTTTTTCTTACTTGCGATGATAAATTAGCTAAAAAAGCTAAACTCTGGCCGCTGAAGGTGAGCGTATGCAATCCGATTCATTTTGTCCAACAGGTGATGAACCATGAAATTTAACGAATACAGCGACTCTGAACTACAAAAAACGGCTCTAGGGATACTCACACAACAGTTAGGCACTGCCAACACCGTGCGCTTTTTATTATTCTATCAAAACCGCACCGAAGACTATATGGAGGTTTAAGACCAATTATTTGAAGGATTAAGCACTCAAGAAGTTTATGAGAAGGCTACCGAATTTTGGCATTCCACCACCATGAGGGACGCGAACTAAACCATACTCCATTCCGTGACATACGCCAAGCAGGTATTTGAAAAGGTGTCCGTCGTGAAGGGTGAAGACATGATTAAATGTAGGTTATCTTACGTTTTCAACTCCTTGAAAATACACAGGAAAAAATTTATTTAAAATATTTTTGGGGAATTTTGATAATTATCACGTTAACTATAACCAAGAAGCACAGAATTTAATTCCAACAGAAAATAGTTGGGTTTAAATCACCCGAAGAGAGATTTGTCAACTCTTCGAGAGTTGACAAATCTTTAACGACGTTGGAGTCCGGAATTTATTCCGTCTTACCTAACCTTGAGGAAAAACTACGGTCAACAACATCAGGCTGACCCCCTACCACCATTAAATAAAGATGGACTTACTGACCCACTCGGCGAAAAGTTTCGTGTCAGCAAGCCCGTTCACTTCAACTGACTTAATACTATTTTGGAGGAAAATAGGTATGCAATCGTACCAACAACAACGTGCCTCATCAAGTGGGGGCACTTCTAAACAACGCCATACCTGTTGGCGAGACCATACACTCGCCCCTGATCCTAACCCAGGAGTACAAAGCGCAGCTTGGTACTAAATTATAGAGAATTGACCGATGAACACCTCACCAATTCGCGTATATGCAGACACCTCGGTTTTCGG
>DZAL01000200.1 GCA_022729575.1 Thiomargarita sp. | reverse complement strand
TTGAACTTAGAATCTTGAACTTAGATTTGACAACTTTAAAAAAGTTGTCAAATCTACCGACTCTAACAACCAAATGACTTATTGCGACCGACATTTTTTATTTTCAGTTGCTCTCCTTCAAAATACACCAATCGGCCATCGAGTGAAACCTGACTACTGCTAGTCACCGGAGCTATACAAAGCGGCGGGTCAATGGGGACCGGTGGCGTTTGGGCGGCAAACTTCCAGGCTTTATCACGTCGAGGGTTCACCAAAATGACAGTATTGTCTGACGACCACAATGCAGTCATCGGTTGGTCTATAGTAAAAGTTTGACTGTCTATAATATTTAAAGTATGAGCTTGTAAAAATTCTACGGTGACGTGACCGCATTCAGGACTATAGACTTCTATCAATTGTTCACCTGCCGGTGAAGGAATGACCTGGTGCGAGACTTGTTTCAAAGGTAGTTTGGTACCGGCACAAGGTTGATAAGGTTGTCGCTCTTCTACAATAGAAACTATAGTCCCTTCTAGGGTAACTTTATCGAAACGTCGTTTGTTGTTCTCAACTAAGGATTCTACGAGTAGATAACCGGCTTCTTTCATATAAAATAATTGGACGGGTTGTGATTCGAGCCAATCAGTAATAGCGCGTTGTTCAGCCCCATCGAATTTTTGGGTGAGGATTTTATATTTGAAGTGACGTTGCTCGGTCGTGGCATTCCAAAAACCACTGGTTTGTTCTTCGTGGCTGACCAAGATGATGGCAACTTCTGAACCATCCGAGGCCCAGACTACTTTATCCGATTTTTGGATAGTGGTCCAGTCCTTAGCGGGTTGTTGGCCGCAGCCGGTGAAGAATAGTACAGTAATTAAATAAAGTATCGATAAGAAAATTTTAGTCATAAGAAATTAGGAATTAAGTGAATTACGAATTAAGAACTCACCTTACGCATAACCACCCCCGGTCCCTCCTTGTTAAGGAGGGGAGTCTGCGCCAACTAAGTTAGCAGGGTCAACTCCCCTCCTTAACAAGGAGGGGCCGGGGGTGGTTGAGTTAACCGTGCGTAAGGTGAATTAAGAATTGGAAGAGAGATTTGACAACTTTTTTAAAGTGGTCAAATCTAAAACAAATCTAAAATTTATCTTCTTGACCGCTCAGTAAGTGGCGAATGTTAGAGCGGTGTCGCCAAATTAATAAACTGCTTAGAATTACACTCAAAAATATATATTCTATCTGACCTGTAAACCAGTACATATAGAAAGGCACCAGCATGGCAGCGGTGAGTGCGGCTAACGATGAATAGCGAAAGAGCCCGGCTATGACTAACCAAGTGGTCAGTGCTGAAACTCCCACCGGCCAAGCCAGTGTCACTAAAGCACCAAAAGCAGTCGCCACGCCTTTGCCTCCCTTGAAATGAAAAAAGAGAGGATAGAGGTGGCCGAGAAAAACGGCTAAAGTGGCGCTGGCTAGAATGAGCGCGGAGGAAGTGAAAAACTTGGCTATCAGTACCGCAGTCACTCCTTTGGAAACATCTACCAATAAGGTAAATATAGCCGCGGTTTTGCCACTATAGCGTAACACGTTGGTGGCACCTGGATTACCAGAGCCTTGAGTACGAGGGTCTGGTAAGCTCATGAATGAGCAAACGATTAATGCGCCGGAGAGGGAACCGATTAGGTAAGCTCCCAAAATAAGTAATATGTTTATGACCATTTTTATATCAACAATTAAAGATTGAATCGAGACTTGACAACTCGAGATTTGACAACTTCGAGATTTGACAACTTTCGACAAGTTGTCAAATCTAACTCCAGATTTGACAACTTTCGAAAAGTTGTCAAATCGAACTCCAGATTTGACAACTTTCGAAAAGTTGTCAAATCTAAATTCGAAAAGTTGTCAAATCTAACTCCAGATTTGACAACTTTCGAAAAGTTGTCAAATCTAAATTCGAAAAGTTGTCAAATCTAACTCCAGATTTGACAACTTTCGAAAAGTTGTCAAATCTAAATTCGAAAAGTTGTCAAATCGAACTCCAGATTTGACAACTTTCGAAAAGTTGTCAAATCTAAATTCGAAAAGTTGTCAAATCGAACTCCAGATTTGACAACTTTCGAAAAGTTGTCAAATCTAAATTCGAAAAGTTGTCAAATCTAACTCCAGATTTGACAACTTTCGAAAAGTTGTCAAATCTAAATTCGAAAAGTTGTCAAATCGAACTCCAGATTTGACAACTTTCGAAAAGTTGTCAAATCTAAATTCGAAAAGTTGTCAAATCTAACTCCAGATTTGACAACTTTCGAAAAGTTGTCAAATCTAAATTCGAAAAGTTGTCAAATCTAACTCCAGATTTGACAACTTTCGAAAAGTTGTCAAATCTAAATTCGAAAAGTTGTCAAATCTAACTCCAGATTTGACAACTTTCGAAAAGTTGTCAAATCTAAATTCGAAAAGTTGTCAAATCTAAAATTGTTAACTTTAAAATAAGGCTTGCTCGTCTGATACTACCGAAGATTTCTTCGGAGCACTTTTGGGTTTGTTGTCACCACTGCTACTGTTTCTATTACTACTGTTTCTACTGCTACTACTGTTGCCACTATTACTACTGTTTCTACTGTTGCCACTATTACTACTGCTACTGTTGCCACTATTACTACTGCTACT
The DNA here is from genome assembly GCA_022729575.1 of Thiomargarita sp. Lineage (GTDB taxonomy): Bacteria > Pseudomonadota > Gammaproteobacteria > Beggiatoales > Beggiatoaceae > JAABRD01. The sequence continues at coordinate 8,990 of DZAL01000200.1, read as the reverse complement.
GTTGCCACTATTACTACTGCTACTGTTGCCACTATTACTACTGTTTCTACTGCTACTACTACTGTTGCCACTGTTTCTACTGCTACTGCCACGGTTACTACTGCTACCACTACTGTATCTACTACTACTACTTTCTCCTCCTCTTTTTTCACCAGACCATGAGGATTTGTTGGGTTTATTACTAAATCTACGAGATTTGGAAGGAGTGGGAAGACTTTCTTCCGCAAAGGATTCAAAAACACCATTTTCCTTACGAGTTCGTAACCCTGACAACGGGTTAATTCGCACCGCCACGATTCCTCTAGGTTGCGCAAACAGTTTTTCTGGTTGACCAGCCAGCGCACCGTGCATAAATTCCATCCACATCGGCAATGCGGCTCGACCACCAGTCTCTTTATATCCCAATGAGCGTGGATGGTCAAAACCGACCCAGGCAGTGGCCACTAAATCAGGATTAAACCCGGAAAACCAGGCATCTTTTTGGTCATTAGTAGTGCCAGTTTTACCAGCAATATCGTTGCGTTTCAACTCTTTAGCTTTTTGACCGGTGCCAATTCGAATCACGTCTTGCATAATGGAGGTCATCACATAAGCATTCTGTGAAGGAATAGCTTGGGGTGCGTACAACGCTACAGGTACAGGTACACATAGTTCGCCCAGAGAAGCTAATGACGGTGGCGGTCCGGAGGTTGACGATTGACTACCTATAGCGCTATTCTCTTCAGCCTCAGTTAACGAAGCGGCTAAGATTTCTGGTGGACAAGTACGACACACTTGAAGCGGATTAGCCGACCAGACGACATTACCATTATTATCCTCAATGCGTTCAATAAAATATGGTTGAACTTTGTAACCACCGTTAGCAAATACCGCATAGCCCGTCACTAATTCTAATGGGGTAAGATTAGGTGTCCCTAACGCAATGGTCAGATTTTTAGGGATTTGCTCCCGTTTAAAGCCAAATTTTACTAGATGGTCAATAGTGGGCTTGACACCCACCTTAGATAATAAGCGTACCGAAGCGACATTACGAGAAAATGCCAGGGCATGGCGCAAAGTGGTAGGACCGTAAAATTTATGACTGTAATTCGCTGGTCGCCACACTTTATTACCTACTTTAAACACAATGGGGGCATCATTAATAATACTGGCCGCATTGAAACCTCGATCTAAGGCCGCTGAATAGATAAAGGGTTTAAAATTTGACCCCGGTTGACGTTCCGCTTGAGTTACTCGGTTAAATTTGCTGTGATAGTAGTCAAATCCACCAGACAGCGCGACAATGGCACCATCATTAGGATTTAACGCTACTAAAGCACCTTCCACTTGCGGCACTTCGGCCAGCCGCCAACGTATTTTAGGCTTCACCGCAACCTCTTCCTCATTGGTGGCGGACTCATTTCCTCCCGCTGTTGCCACCTTGAGAGCTTTAGCCTGCTTATTCTTAGTCGGTTTAACCTCTTCCAGAATTGGACGAACTAAAATAACACTGCCGCGTTTGACAATGTTATTGGCCGAGGCTGGGGCACCTCCAATTCGATTGTCATTCTTGTAACGGTGGGCCCACGCCATATCTCGCCATTCTATAGTAATTTGACCGGCTTTTTGATTATACGCCACCACTGATTTACTTTTAACCTCTAATACCAAACTCGGCACCAAATTCCCCCGCACTGAATAATTTTGTAGAACTTCATACGTAGCTTTAGTGATTTTCTGTGGTGATGGTAAATTGATCTGGGCGATCGGACCACGATAGCCATGACGTTCATCATATACATATAGAGCATTGCGTAAAGCTTCTTGGGAAATTTCTTGTAATTTGGAGTCAATGGTAGTAAACACCTTATAACCATTGGTATAAACAGCCTCTTCTTCCGTAACGGAATCATTCTTTCTAAGTAATTTCTGTTTTATCAAATCAATCAATTGAGCACGAACCATTTCAGCCACATAAGGCGCGTCAACTTCAATTTTTCGGTTATGTTGAGCGGCAGTATTGGGCGATTCAATGGCTTCGTCAAATTGAGGTTCAGTAATGTAACCTAATTCCGACATGCGGCGCAAAATATAATTACGTCGATCTAAAGCACGTACTGGATTCGACAAAGGATTATTGGATGAAGGGGCCTTGGGTAAACCAGCCAACATGGCCATTTCCGCCAAAGTCAGGTCTTTCACCTCCTTATTGTAATAGACTTGCGCGGCAGCCCCTACGCCATAAGCACGATGCCCAAAGAAAATTTTATTGAGATAAAGTTCTAAAATATCTTCTTTGCCTAATTCATTCTCAATTTTCAGGGCCAATAAAATTTCATTGAACTTACGAGTATAAGTACGCTCCGGCGATAGAAAAAAATTACGCGCCACCTGCATAGTAATAGTGCTACCGCCTTGTTGCCTTTCACCAGTTTTAATGAGGGAAACCAATGCACGTACCATACTTTTAGGGTCCACACCAGGATGGTCATAAAAACGGTCATCTTCTGCCGCTTGAATGGCTTTGATGAGTAAAGGAGAAACTTGATGAATGCCCATAGGAATTCGGCGTTGTTCCCCAAATTCTGCCATTAACAAACCATCTTTAGTAAAAATTCGTAAAGGCTCTTGTAAATGTACATCTTTTAAAGCACTGGTTGGGGGCAACTGTGGAATAAAATACCACTTAATGGCGGCACTCATGACCGCCACAAAAAGACCTAATAGTAATCCACTTAGTAGTGTAATTCTTAGAGTTAAGTAAAAATAATGTCTGATTTTCATAGATGTCTGAATTTTAATTGGTTTATTGAGCTTAATCCGCCTGATTATAATTCAAGTTGGGTAATTTACTAAATTTTCCCTTTTAGATGCAACGCTTTTAAATATTTTTTAAATATGGTTTAATTTTTAAACATATTTTGATTTAATCTTTAGCCCCTTGCCTTTTTAGTCAATATTGATATATAGTTAGCTTTCAAATTTAATGTAGAAAGCGAATTATTTATCATATATAATTGAAATATCTCATAAGATTTGAGACTGAAAATTAAAAATAAAGTGTACGAGTTAATTATCGATTAAAATTAAGTGCGACCAGATTTGACAACTTTAAAAAAGTTGTCAAATCTAAAAGGAAAATATATGGGAATTTTTAGTTTAAAACCTGACCCTGTAGTTGGTGTTGATATTAGCACAACTGCCGTTAAAATACTAGAATTATCTCGAGCGGGTAAAAGTTATCGAGTTGAAGGTTATGGTATCGAATCTTTGCCCGAAGGTCTCATTGTAGATAAGAATATTAATGAAGGCAAAGAGAATGCCATGGAAATGGTCGGTGAAGCGATTGGACGGCTGGTAGGGAAAATTAAACCCAAAGCTAAACATGCCGCCGTTGCCGTGGCAGGGCCTGCGGTTATCACAAAAACCATTATTTTAGATGGAGGTCTGTCTGATGGTGAAATGAAGGAATTGATTGAAGCCGAAGCCGATCAATATATTGGTAATCCGACAGAAGAAGTTTATTTTGATTTTCAAGTCATAGGACCTAACGAAAAAGAACCGGAGCGTGCTGATATTCTTCTGGCAGCCTCGCGTCGAGAAAATGTCGATTCCCGTATCGAACTGTTAGAAATGGGCAGTTTAAAAGTTAAAGTCGTTGATATAGAAAAATATGCGTTAGAAAATGCACTCTTACTCGTAGCACAAAGCGACCCAGAAATTAATGAAGGTGAAACTATTGCCTTAGTTGAAATTGGTGCCACTACTACCAGTATTAACGTGTTGGGGGGACAAAACATCGTTTATAGCAAAGAAGAAACATTCGGTGGTAAACAACTTACGGAATCCATTCAGCATACCTATGGCATTAGCTATGAAGAAGCCAATTTAGCCAAACGCTATGAAGGGTCTTTCTCACTGCCAGAAACTTACCAAACCGAAATTTTAGAGCCGTTTAAGGAAGAGATGGCGCAACAAATCAATCTAATGGTACAATTCTATTATGCTATGGAGGTGGCTGGCAAGTATGGCAGATTATCGCATATACTGTTGGCCGGCGGCTGTGCTTCAATTCCAGGAGTGGTGGAAATCGTTAGTAATAAGGTTGGTGGGCGAGTTACTATAGTCAATCCATTTTCCGACATGACCATCTCGCCACGAGTCAGCAAAAAGGCACTGCTAACCGATGCCCCCGCACTAATGATAGCCTGTGGTCTCGCTTTACGGACCTTTGATGAATACTAAGGAGTTGGAGTCCGGAATTTATTCCGTCTTAAAGAGTGGTCAAATCTAAACCCACAACCTTATAATCGGGGAACCAATTTATGCTCATGCGAATTAACCTATTACCTTGGCGCGATACTATTAAAAAAGAACGCGAACAACGGTTTTTAGCCATCTTAGGTGCCTGTTTAGGCGTAACCGCTATCGTGTTTGCCGGTGTACATATATATATAGCCAGTATGATTAGCTACCAGCAAGCGCGAAACAGCTTATTACAAGATGAAATCAAAAAAGCGGAAGCACAAATTGAAGAAATTAAAACTTTAGATGAGAAAAAAATTGCACTGGTCAAACGTATGGCAGCCATTCAAGAATTGGAAGAAACTCGCCCCCTCATGGTACATCTGTTTGATGAATTAGTTCGCAAAGTACCAGATGGCGTATATTTTACCTCCTTGAAACAGGTGGTTGATAAAATCACTTTAGACGGCGTGGCGCAATCCGATGCGCGGGTCTCGTCATTGATGACTAATATTGAATCCTCCGAATGGCTCACCAGCCCGCTCATCAAAATTATTGAGAAAAAAGAGAAAGTCAGCTCTGGCAAAAAAGACAAAAACGCCCGTAGTGTGAGCGAGTTTAAATTAGAAGTTAAACAAGTGCTACCCAAAGTGGTCACCCCCGAGCCGGAGCCTGCCAAAGTGGGAACTCCCGCGCCCGCGCCGGTTAAGAAATAAAAATAACGGAGACGGTTATTTATTTATGATAAATGCACAAGATTTTCAAAACCTAGACCCCCAAAATTTTGGTAACTGGCCAATTCCAGTCAAAGGGGTACTCATTATTATCGCCTGTGTTGCCGCCCTGGGTGCCGGTTATTGGTTTGATACGCAACACCAATTAATCGAATTAGACACCGAAAAAGGCAAAGAAGAAGTATTAAAGAAAGATTTTCGTGAGAAACAATGGAAAGCCTCGACGTTTACCAAACTCCAAGAACAACTTAAAGAAATTGAATCGACGATTAAAGAACAACGTAACCGTCTCCCCAGCGAAGCGGAAGTAGCTGAATTAATCACTGAAATTTCTCAACAGATGATTGCCAGTGGTTTAGAACAAGAGTTATTTAGACCGAATTATGATAATAAGGACAAAAAGAAAGACAACGGCGTAGGAGAAAACGACGTATACGAAAAACTGCCTATAGCGATGCGAGTCAAAGGTGACTATCACTCTTTTGGCAAATTTGTCAGTGGAGTCTCGGCCATGCCCCGGATTGTTACCCAACACGATGTATTTATTCATACTAACCCTGCGGCCAATGATAATAAACTAATCATGGAAATGACGGTTCAAATTTACCGCTATCTGGAAGAAAAAGAAAAAGCACCAGTTGAAGAAAAAGAAGGAGATAAGAAGAAACCAGTTCCAACTCCAGCTCCAGCTAAATAATATGTACCGAAGCAGAAATTTTCTCCTATTTTCTTTCGCCCCTCTCCCTTTGGGAGAGGGGCCGGGGGTGAGGGAAAATACCGCAGAATTTCTGCTTCAGTACTTAGCAGTACCAGGAGTCCAAAGCGGAGCTTTGCAAAGCTCCGCTTTGTACACCTGGTTCCTTACAATAAAGAGGATTTGAAGATGAACCAAATTCAACTTGGCGGTACCATCATAGCAATCATCCTTCTGCTAACCGCTTGTGCTAATGATGACATGGGTGATTTAACACAGTTTATTAAGACTACTAATGCTAGAAAAAACAATAACGTATCGCCACTGCCAGAATTTAAACACGTTCCTAGTTATTTCTATGAAGTAGAAAACATGCGTGATCCCTTTATAGCCTTCATGGAAGCACAACAACAAGACCTTAATTTACAAGGTCTGGCACAAGCACAACAAGGTGATAAAGAGAAGTGCCCACCCCCAGACCCCCACCGAGTTCGAGTGGGATTGGAATTGATGCCCTTAGATTCACTTAAAATGACCGGTACGTTAGAACAAGATAAAGTGCTATGGGCCTTAATTTTAGCCAGCGATGGCACAATTTATCGAGTGCGCGCCGGCGATTTTATGGGGCTGAATTCTGGCAAAGTCATCAGTATTGAGGAAACTAAAGTGGAATTACTAGAATTGATACCCAATCGCGAAGGATGTTGGGACGAAACCGTCACCGCACTGACATTAGAACAATGATTTGTGGTGCTAACCAAGATTTGACAACTTTTAGAAAGTTGTCAAATCTGCTCGCTCTAAAACGGAATAAATTCCGGACCCCAACGGCAAACCACGGAATAAATTCCGGACTCCAACGGCAAACCACGGAATAAATTCCGTACTCCAACGGCAAACATGAGCAACAATTATTTTAAATTTAAATTTAAATCTAAAGGAGCGGCAAACTTCAATTTGCCCTTAATCGAGGTAAATCTTCATGTACACCCCTATTTTTACTCACTTTCTTAGAGTTAGTCAAAGAATTATTGTTATCTGCTGTTTATGGAGTACCCTCTCTACCGCGGCCGCTAACCAACTAGAAAAAGTTGGTTTTTCTACGCTCCCCGGTAACCGGGTACAAATTAACTTGAATTTTTCGCAAACCGTGGCCATGCCACTTAGTTTTAGCACTGACAATCCGGCTCGCATCGTCCTAGATTTTCCTGACATATCTCTCAATTTAAATCGAAAATCTCAACCCATTGGAGTTGGGATGGTGCAAAGTGCCAGTGCCGTAGAAACCAGTGACCGTACCAGAGTAGTACTCAACCTAGTTCGAATGGTGCCTTACAACATTGATCTTGATAATCAGCGAGTATTAATTTCCGTGGACAATGCCGGTGCCCTACAAAACACGCCCACTAGAGAAGAGCCGTTAGAAATGGCCCAACGACAAGCTACCGCCGCGGTGAGTCAACCCGTGTCTATGACCCCACGGCCCGCCGCGACCCCCATACCAATGACCGCCACACCGCTCACTATTCAAGCAGCCCCTCCAACCGCACCAGAGGCGGGGATGGGTGATTCCTACCTGCAAGATATTGATTTTCGTCGCACTGGCGACGGGACGGGACGAGTGGTCATTACTTTATCGAAAGCTGATATTGTGGTCAATACTTATGAACAAGGCAATGACATCATCTTAGAATTTCTCAATGCCAACCTCCCCAAACATTTAGACCGTCGACTGGATGTTGTTGATTTTGGTACCCCCATCACCCTGGTTGACAGCACCATGGAAGGAAATAATGCACGGTTAAAAATTTCCGCCACCGGTGATTTTGAATACTTTGCCTCCCAAACCGAAAATACTTATACCGTAGAAGTACAACAAAAAGTCAAAATAAAATCTGAAGAAATAACAATCGAAGAACGTAAATACGAAGGCCAATTAGTCTCCTTCAACTTCCAAAATATTGAAGTCCGCGCTGCTTTGGCACTGCTGTTTGACCTACCCGGCGTTAACTTAAACATGGTCGCCAGTGATGGAGTTTCTGGCAATATCACCTTACGTCTGAAGAAAATTCCCTGGGATCAAGCGCTAGACATCATTTTAGAAGCCCGACGTTTAGGACAACGACGACTCGGTAACGTCGTGATGATTGACTTGAAAGAAAATATCGATGAGCGCAAGCAAAAAGAATTAGATGCGGCCCGCCGCATTCGTGAACTAGAACCCTTACGGACCGAATTTATCCAAATCAACTATGCTAAAGCTAAAGACCTCGAATCTCTATTAAGAACCAAAGGTGAACACTCCTTTTTATCCGAACGCGGCAACGTGTCCACCGACGACCGCACTAACACGCTGATTATTCAAGACACCGTGGCCAAACTGGCGGAAATTCGAGCCCTCATCAGTTCGCTAGATACCCCAGTCCGGCAAGTCTTAATTGAATCCAGAGTAGTGTTAGCCAGCGAAAACTTTGGCCGCCAATTAGGAGTGAAATTTGGCTACGGTGGCAATGAAGATTTGGGACAAGGCAATGGCATCGTCTTGGGCGGCAAAATCAGTGGCGACACTGCATTTAATGGCGCTACCGCGTTTAACGAAGCCAACAGCGCACCTTATGCCAGTGGCACTAAGATACAAAGCGGAAGTGAAAATTTTATTGTCAGTTTGCCCATTAGCTCACCCAGTGCGGCGGTGGGTCTGGCCATTGGTAAAATTGGTAGCTATCTGTTACAATTAGAATTAGCCGCCGCGGAATCCGAAGGGTCTAGTCGCATAGTCTCCAATCCGCGGGTCATTACCGGTAATCAAACGAAAGCCACGATTCTTCAAGGCACTGAAATTCCCTACCGCACTATACAGGAAGGAACTTCCAAAACGGAATTTAAACAAGCCGTCCTGAGTTTAGAAGTAGAACCTCAAATTACGCCGGATGACCGGATTATTATGAACTTAAAAGTCACCTCGGATAAAGTGGGTCAAGCCACTCCCGATGGCAATTTAAGCATCGACAAACGAGAAGTTCAAACTCGCGTGCAAGTTGACAATGGGGAAACTGTAGTGCTAGGCGGTGTGTATGAACAATCCGACTCGAATAGTCTTTCTCGCATTCCTTTTCTCTCGGATTTACCTTTAATCGGCGAACTGTTTAAATCCAGAACGCAGAGTCGTGACCAAAAGGAATTGCTCATTTTTGTGACTCCTAAGATTATTAAGGAAGCTACTTGACCGGTCCAGATTTGACAACTTTCGAAAAGTTGTCAAATCTCAGTTCGATTCAGAATCTCGGTTCGATTCAGATTTGACAACTTTCAAAAAGTTGTCAAATCTCGGTTCGATT
>DZAL01000348.1 GCA_022729575.1 Thiomargarita sp. | reverse complement strand
GGAGAGGGGCCGGGGGTGAGGGAAAATACCAGAAAATTTCTGCTTCAGTACTTACCAAGGTTCCAAGTTTCCTAAACCTCAAAGGTTTAAGAAACTTAGCACCTACCAGGTTTAGAAATCTGCGACCCCGGCGGTAGCGGTAGTAGCGTAGGGTGTATCAGCGAAGCGTCATACACCACTGCGGTTAGTACCGCCATTGGCTGGTAGGGACTACCCAGATTTATGGTTCATTTGTAATAATTCATCAAGTCTTACTACGGTAAAACCGTGGTCGGAAGTATATTGGAGAAATTTCCGTAAAATGGTGATAATTCTAGGATGAGTATCGTGAAACAAAATGATGTCACCGCTAGTTAAGTGTTGAGTAATTTGATTTAAAATTTTCTGCTCATTCTTTGGAAGTGTATCTAATGATCTAATACTCCAACCAATGACTACATAATTTAAACTATCAACTGCTGTTCTTATGAGGGGACTGGTAATCCCATAAGGAGGGCGAAAAAAATTTACTTTATGACCCGTGGTTGCCAAGATGAGTTCTTCAGTTCGTGTTAACTCCGTTATTAGTTTTCTCGTGGAACAGAAACCAAACCAAGGAGAATGTGAGAAGGTATGATTACCAATTAAATGTCCTTCACTGATGATTCTTCTTAAGAGCATTTCATTACCAAAAATATTTTTACCTATGCAAAAAAAGGTCGCCTTGGCTTGAAATTCTTGTAGTATTTCTAAAACTAAAGGAGTTATCTCGGTAACGGGACCATCGTCAAAGGTGATAGCGATGGCTTGGTTCTCATGGTTTACTGAACAGATGGTCTTTATATAAAAATTTGAATCAATATAAAATGAGCCGTAAATGAACAGCGATAAATAGGTAATAATCAATATCACGTTCATAATTAGACTGATTGGAAAGTCGATATATGAGTTTATTAACCACCCAACGATAAAGAAGATAGCTACAATTTTAAGGTTTAACATCTGGAAATTTTGAAATCAATATCAAGAATTTAGTGGTTAACTCAACCCGCCTCCTTGCTAAGTAGGGGAGCCGGAGGTACATTAATTATAAGAGCCAGTTTAAAATATTTTTATGAAGAGACCAGGAAAATCCAACCTCCACCCTATTTGACTCAATGCCATTAAGTTAAGGAAGAATCCCCCCTCCTTACCAAGGAGGGGGTTAGGGGGTGGTTGAAAATACGCCGGTTATTCAATGAGTTCAGAACCACCCCCAGCCCCTCCTTAGTAAGGAGGGGAGAGTGAAACTGCTAACTTAATGACATTGCCTATTTGACTACCCAGCTAATCAACACCGAACTTTATCCCAAAATTCAGTTCAGCCCGCAGGATACCATAATCTTGCCAATGTCACAACGATTTCTGGGATAGGTTTAGGTTCCAGAATAAGTACCGAAGCACTAATTTTTAGATATTTTCAGGAAGGCAAATTAAGGCCCAAAAGTTTTTTCCAACCAAAAAGGTGCCTCAAAATCGGTTGGCTAAACTAATTTGGTGGTGATAGAATGACACTAATTAAACCTAAATTGGATAGTTTGAGGTCCTTTATGAAAATTTCCATGAAATTGGTCAGTCCCCTGACGAAAAAACCAACCAATCAGTAGTTTTATAGTTAGCTAAAGAACACCCTCGTTCGGTGGTTAGTATTCGTGCCGCCCTACTTGACCAAACTGGTAAATTGGTCAGCGAATCTACCCCCAAACGAATTTTACAGGCGGCCGGCTTAACTTGGAAACGAATCCGAAACACCATGACGGACCGACGCGATGAAGACGAGTTTAAAGCGGCCCAGCAATCCATCCATTTCGGAGTATCGCACATTACACGAAGAAGGTCAAATCGAATTATGGTTGTTTGATGAAACCGGCTTTGATTTGCGGTAGTCCACACCAACTAATGGGGTATTAAAATCCAGGTGCTAATTTTCCTAAACTTTACCAGTTTTAGGTTTCCTAAACCTCGCAGGTTTAGGAAACCTTGGCGGTTCTAAGTTTCCTAAACCTCGAAGGTTTAGGAAACTTTGACCTTTGATAACTTGGTGTAATCTGGCTTAATAGTCTGAATCAGAATTTACAGAATTTTAGAATTAACCGAATGAAACCCCACCCCATTCTGAAAATTCTCAAATTCTGCAAATTCTGATTCAGAAACCAGACCTGCCAGGTTTTTAAAACCTCGCGGGGTCTTTTCTCAAAAGTTGGCGAGGGGATTGCCAATTTGGTAGGGTGCGTTAGGCACGTCTTGTGGCCTAGTTTAGCTATTTTAACATACCTCCATTAAATTGCAAGGACTACCGATTTTTTCACTGAAGAAAAAATATAGAATGGCTACCACCACTGTAATAATCACCGGCGTGACGATGTTTATCCACACCACTTGCCCCGCATACCGTTGCAATTTCGGATTCGCAGCAAACTCTGGCCAATATTGGAAAGGATAGTCATCAAATTTGAGATGCGGATGCACCTCCTGTTGCAACCAGTGATTAAAGGTAAACGGCTTAAAAAAAAGTCCAAATACAACAAGCGCAGACATTCGGTGAGGTACTGCCAAAAGCGTTGCATAGTGTCCATGTTAATGTCCTTCAAAACGTTGAAACAGTCTTAAAAAATTTTGGAGTAGAGGCTTTAGCCGGTGAATGTTCCCCGACGTTTAATTTTGTGCCACCCCACCGGCTAAAGCCTCAATGCCATTAAGTTAAGGAAAAAAGCCCACGAAATTAACATACAGGTGGACTAGAGGCTTTAGCCGCACTGCCATTAAGTTAAGCTAAAGTTACGGCGTTGGAGTC
>DZAL01000347.1 GCA_022729575.1 Thiomargarita sp. | reverse complement strand
CGCTTCGCTTAATCCACCCTACGGATTGATTAGGCACCCTTACTTAAACTGAAAACTCACCAGAGTTGACAGTTGGCAGGCCGCGTGCTTTAAGGTCAATTAAAAATGGTTCTCCTAGTGGTTCAAAACCGGGTACGGCTACTTCATGTATTTGCACGATATTTCTTAAATTTGGTAACTCACGGTAGTAAGTTTGGATGGTTTTATGAGTTGGTTTTAACTTAAGCATAATTTTTCTCCGTAATGAGCAATTGGAGTAGGGAATTTATTCCGTTTTTTGAATCGGCAACGGAATAAATTCCGGGCCGTGTTGAAAGCTGGGTGATATTATTTCTCGTTCCCACACGCCCGGGTGCGAACCAGAGTTCGGTTCTTTATCACCCAGATTTCCGCACTACCCTCCATGGAAACGGAATCAATTCCGTACTCCATGGCAACGCCTCTCCACATTCCTAGTGTTGTTGGCGTAACTGTGCCAACTCCGCCTCTAATTGTTGAAATCTGGCTTCGACCGCTTGCCGAGCCTGCCGGTCTTGTTGCGCTTGAACTTCCGCTAATTGCCGGGCCTGTTGTTCCTGTTGCGTTTGGGCTTCCGCCAATTGCCGGGCCTGTTGTTCCTGTTGCGCTTGAACTTCCGCCAATTGCCGGGCCTGTTGTTCCTGTTGCGTTTGGGCTTCCGCCAATTGCCGGGCCTGTTGTTCCTGTTGCGCTTGAACTTCCGCCAATTGTCGTGCTTCTCGTTCCTGTTGCACATAAGTCTCGGCAACCTGTCGGGCGGTTTGTTCTTTAACTCGTACCCCTCTCTCCTGTTCGAGAAGTCGTTCCGCCAGTTGTCGCGCCTGTTTTTCGGCTTGCAACGCCGGCAACATAAAGGCACGATAAACCGAATCTTCACTCATCTCTTCCGGTGACGGTTGTCGCTGTAAATCCGATACTCGAAATTGAAAGCCCGGTAAGACCGTAGAGCAAATCAAATCCTGCTGCACCGGTGGAATAGGCACATATATGCCAGCGGGCGTTAGACGATAAAACTGTTGTGGTTCACCGTAGGCATATAAAATATAGTATTCCGGCACGCCAATTTTCGCATATTCCCGGAATTTCGTTACCGTATCTCGTTCAATCACCTTCTTAGTGGTGTCCGATAAGGCTTCCACACATAAGTCACAAATCCCGCTATAGGAATGGTCGGAATCTTTCCAGACCACGGGATTGCTGTTTAGTACCACCCCCAAATCGGGTTTACGAATAGTCGTTTTCCAGGACCACGCTAATCGAAAGCCGGTTTCCAAGGCCATGAGTTGTCCGCTTTGGGTCACTCGTAAATAATTTATCAGCAGTTCAAAGAACCATTCATAACTAAACAACGTCAGTTTTTCCGACACGCCTTTTTCCTCCAAGTAGCCGTTATTCCATTCATAGTGATGGTCCGGGTCGGCATAGTATTGTTCCCAATATTCGGCTTCGCTGACGATCGTGGTCACCACCTCTTTGGCTTGGGTGGGGCGGGTTAAGACCGCGGGGCGCTGAAATTGAGGGGTGGGTAATAAGATGGCCATGGTGATTTTCCTCTTGAGCCTGGCTGGTGGATACGCTTCGCTTAATCCACCCTACGGATTGATTAGGCACCCTTACTTAAACTGAAAATTCACTAGATTTGATGGTTTGCATGCCGCGTACTTTAAGGTCAATTAAAAATTGTTCTCCTAGTGGTTCAAAACCGGGTACGGAGGTGGTGGTGTCTTCAAGCAAGACCAATTTTTTTATATTTTCGGCACCAAAATTATCGGCAATATCGCGCACTGTATTGGCTACACAATGTGACAATGCTTGTCCAGAAATGGCGATGAGGTCGGCGGTTTGTAATTGTTCCAGCAAACGTGTATTCAAAAAGGTACTGGGGTCTTGAGGGTCCGTGACTTCCGCTTTGATGGCACTGTAATGCTCGGTCCACGGATTGAATCCTTTGGTAAGATAATTCACCGTAGCAAAAGTATTTTCCCAAGCGATCAAGGCTTCTGCAATCGGGGTGACTACATTATGCCCTGGTTGTCCCAGTAAACAATGCGGTGGCCAAATCGTGAGGTCATATCGGCCATTGGTTTTTAGCGTTTGCACATATTTAGTCGCTCGTTCTTGAGATGCCGGTAACGTGGTATGCCATTGACCCGCCAGAATTTTTTCGTAAGTAATGAGGGTAAACGGGGCCGGGTGTTTGCCCTCGCGGTCCAGCCAAAAAATGGGGTGGGCAATGTCCACCCAGTGATGAGTATCTAAAGTGACATGAATGGCGTTAATTTTCGGTAACCACCGGTGAATTAAAGCGGCTAACCGTTTCGAATCTTGGTCGGCATTAGGTACAAATAAACTACCGGTCGGGTGAGCAAAGTCATTTTGGGGGTCAATAATCAGAAAGTGTAAATTCATAGTTATTCTTATCCTCTATCAAAAATTAAAACTAAGGGGATAGATTTTCCAAATCTTTCAAGTTTTAAAAAATTGGTAGTCTCTACCAGCCAATGGAGGTATTAACCGCCGGGGACGAAGATTCCCTGGCAGGTGCTAAGTTTCCTAAACCTTTGAGGTTTAGGAAACTTTGAACCTTGGTAACTCATTGAAGGTTAAGACCTCCATTAATTTGGAAGAACTACCAGAAAATTTTGATGGAAAATCAAATCAGTTAGTGAGTTCAAAAGTTGGAATATTTGCAACATAAAATATGCCAATTTTTATTGGTTAAAACCTCATGATTGCTATAATAGAATTATAGAGCCAATTGCAAAATAGCAATAAAATTGGATTTACTACTCCCAAAAGGCG
>DZAL01000346.1 GCA_022729575.1 Thiomargarita sp. | reverse complement strand
AATCACCTAAGAGTCTTAGTTAAGACCGTAGGATATGGGTAGATAAGTTTAGTTTCTCAAACGGTGAGTTAGATTGATTCTGGAGTACCGAATGGATACCGTTTTCGCTGTGTTGAAATCCATTCCGTACTCCAACCTTACCGTAGTTATAGACACCCCCCCACCCACCACCGAATCGTCTGCATCCTCAAAACCCGCCAGACCAATAGGGAGGAATGTCACCGGCGAGGATTCCATTTCTCCCCCCTGGCGACCAGCACCTCCCTAATAATCATTCCCCAAGCGAATCGTCTGCGTTCTCAAGTCCTCCGGGCCAATGGAGCTAAGTAGGGGGACAGTGTTTATTTACCCCCTACCTGACTATGGATTAGCCAATAAAATCTCCACAATACTAGCCAAGGTGGTATAAGCTACTTTGGGGGCAATGGCTGACACCGTTTTATGTGGATTTCTACCGTGTGCTACCCAATTTCGGTAATGGTAGATATTTTTGGCTTCCCCAGCCAAGTGCGCCTGCGATTTCAAGAGAGTCAACTTAAGAACTTCTAATAAGTACTGAAGCATAAATTTTCCCGTATTTTCTTTCGCCCCTCGCCCTCTGGGAGAGGGGCCGGGGGTGAGGGAAAATACCGCCGAATTTATGCTTCAGTACTTAAACCTCGCAGGTCGCAGAGCACCTACGAGGTTTAACACCGAGGTTATCACTTCCCTGAATGAGGCGTAGGACGCACTCGAGCAATCGCGCTTAACGACAATGGCATAGTGGCGAGGACCGGAGTAGCCGCGGGCTAGTGCTTCATTGCGGTCGACCCAACCTCTTCCAAACTTGGTGCCATCAACGCCCGAGTGACATACTGAGATAAGTACTGAAGCAGAAATTTTCTGGTATTTTCTTTCGCCCCTCGCCCTCTGGGAGAGGGGTCGGGGGTGAGGGAAAATACCGCCGAATTTCTGCTTCAGTACTTATGAACATTTACAACCGCCCCTTTGATATAGTAATATCCTTATCCAGTTGTCCCATAATGAGTTTGGCCAGCCAGCAGGGATAACACCCCTTCGAGGGGTGTTATCCCTCAAACTTTAAGTACAACAGTGGGTGAATATTACTATAGCTAACTGGTCCGCCGTCGCACCTAACACAGTTTGGAGGTAGTCCCTACCAACTAATGGAGGTATTAAAATCCAGGTGCTAACTTTCCTAAACCTTACCAGTTTTAGGTTTCCTAAACCTCACCGGTTGAGGAAACCTCGGCGATTCTAAGTTTCCTAAACCTCAAAGGTTTAGGAAACCTCGGCGATTCTAAGTTTCCTAAACCTCAAAGGTTTAGGAAACTTTGAGCCTTGATAACTCATTGAATTTTAACACCTCCATTGGTTTGGAGGGACTACCGTTTTCTCCCCTCTCCCTCTGGGAGAGGGGCCGGGGGTGAGGGAAAATACCAGAAAATTTCTGCTTCAGTACTTATCACTACCTAGGGTCTGACTCACTGCCATTAAGTTAAGGAATTCCCCCCGGTCAGGTTTTAACCCTGAAGGTCTGGTTTTAGACCTTCAAGGTTTCTTTGGCCGGCTTAACTTAATGGCAGTGACGCTAGTGCGTGGGAACGAGATAAAGTTACGGCGTTGGAGTCCAAATCTTCAGATTTGGCAACGCCGTCTTACCTTGACCAGTCTCGTCCAAATCTGAAGATTTGGACTCCAACGCGGCTTAACTTAATGGCAGTGTTGCTAAGGCGGGGAATCTCCACGGCGATTTAGGTGGTGTTTACTCCCCGCCTTACCAAGGAGGGGTTGGGGGTGGTCAGGCGTAAGGTGAGGGCTTAACGCATCTTTATACGAAGGGTGTTCCAAATCCAAAAAATCGTTCTCATCGAGGCGAATCTCCGCTCGGAGGATGACACCTTCAGCCGCTTGATAATCACCTTTACGGACACGATATTCATACCAGCAATTGGCCAAATCTTTGGCGTAAATACTCTCTCGCCAACAATACACACCAGCACCTATTCGTCCCGTGGCACTGATTTGAAAAGTTGGTTGCTGAACTATTTTCAAAGCGGCTGCACGAGTCGTGCCATGGACACCTTTGAGTATCAACCTAATTTTAGAGTTCGTGTTTAGACACTCCGTTTAAAAAAAACTGAGTTTCTCGATTGGACGGTCGGCTTCAACTACCCTATCATTGAAAGGTTTGATGAGGACTGCCAGCCCTAAAGGTTAGACCGTCAGACCTGACAGGTCTAAAAGACCTGTCAGGTTTTGGCCGTCTTCATTAGCCAGCTTTCTTTGAGACACTCAATTTCGGTGGCGACCCTAATAATCATTCCCCAAGCGAATCGTATGCGTCCGCAAGTCCGCCGGGGAGGAGGTCGCGGACGGTGATGGCGCGACCCCATCTTAGCGCGGCTGAGTCAGTGGTACTGACGACTGAACCGACTGTTGGTATAACTCAATTTGCGCCGCATATTTATAATTTTGTTGTTGCAAGTAGGCCAGGTATTTCTGCGGGTCATGGTCAAATTCTTGCGAAATTTGATGACGGATTTCGCGAAGTTCGGCGATAGCTTCATCTTTCATAGTGACTCTCCCATAAGTTGTAACGGTGTAATCAGCGCAGGCACGGTTAATCCTAGCAGGGTATTGATTCTTCTAAGATGGGCAAATTTGTTGGCGTTGGCCAGGTGTTGACAATTCCAGGTCAACAGATAATCACATTTATGATAAAACGCTAATGCTAGGTGTAAAGCATCAATGCCATTAAGTTAAGCTAAGATTACGGCGTTGGAGTCCAAAGCTTCAGCTTTGGCAACGCCGTCTTACCTTAGCCA
>DZAL01000199.1 GCA_022729575.1 Thiomargarita sp. | reverse complement strand
TTGAGGGGACGTTGGTGATTAACCTCGTGAACTCACCTCAAGCTAAACTTTGGCGGCTTGGGGTCTGACCGGTTTTACGACTACGAGTTTTAACTTGAGCACGACGTTTGGTAGCCACGGCCGAAGGTACTCGTTCGAATAATAATCGTGCTGGCAATCGTTGCTCACCTGGTGGTGCTTCTAGTTCCAAGCGCCGGTGGTTGGCTTTGGTGCCCGTGAAAGCCAGTTCTTCGAGTGACAGAGGCTTTCCGTCAGGAGTAGCCAGTAAAGTATCGTTCCGCAGACGACTCCACCAAAAATTGCCTTCTTGGTCTAACTTGGCCATTTCTACTAAGGAAAAATAACCCAAGTCGGCAATTCTTAGACTACCTATGGCGAAAGACTCAATGCCATTAAGTTAAGGTAGGGTGCGTCCCACTCACCATTCGGGAAGCCGCACCGTGCCTGAGTGGTGCGTGGGATGCACCCTACAACTGATGTCGGAGTACGGAATTGATTCTACTAATTAACGGAATCAATTTCGTATTCCAAAGTCAAAGTCGACGGAATTAATTCCGTACTCCAACATCAAGCGGGCTTCCGGTTAGTAGTGTTCAATTTGCGTCGCCCAGCCAATTCCATGCTCCTCACAAGATGTCAACGCTTCTTCCGTAAAGCCTCCTAACGACAGGAACGCGGGCAAGATTCTCGCCTCGGGATGCTGATGTTGATAGACTTGCACTTTTTCCCAAAAGTCCGCTACCAGGGTGAGCGCCGTCTTGACTTGTGTTTTCTTCACCTCCACCAATACTACCCGCCCGCAACTAGAATGAGCCACCAGATCCAATTCTAAGACTTTACCATCTTCCCGTTGCAGCAGGACTCGTTGCTGAACTTGAGTCATGGTTAGCACCGTCGTGTCTCTCACGCCTTGACAAAATTCCGACAACGTGAAGCGTTTCCGACTGCGTAGGGCCAGCGCTAACTGATACTCGGCCATCATCCCCGACCAGTGATTTAACCGCCCCCGTAAACTCCGATTATCCTTCTCTAACTCGGCTAACTTCCGCTCAAACTCGTGCGGCAAGTCGGGAACCAACTGATTAATTTCCTTCTCAAAGCGGTTGCGGATAATCAAGTGCAAGGTGCCATCTTGCAAACTGCGAAAGTCAATATCCGCGATGCCCCGTTCCATCACATCCGCTTCGGTCATGGCGACTAACCGTTTCTGAATCTCGGTTTCGGTCAACTCCGTAAGGTTCAACTCCGCCTTCAACTCCTTGGGAGTCCAATAACGTTCGGGAAATTTATTGAGAAACAAGAGCAGACTTTTGGCATAACGGTCATTGACTCGCGCGAAGGTCCGTTGTAAATATTCATTCCAGGTCTTGGACATCTGAGATTTGCGATAACTAATCTCGTGAGTGACGACAGCAATCACGCCCGCGGCGGTCGTCAACGTTTTCCCCGGATAGTCACTCTCAATCACACACGAGATGAAAAAGGGGTCGGCGAAACACAACTCGTTAATCTGGAGCGCCGTCTCGTTGGTAATTTCCACCCCCAAATGTTGCGCGTAGCGATACACCGCTTCTAAACCAGCGTCGGTACTGAGATAAGGAGACAAGTCCATGGGTTGGATACGACCCGCTTCCAAGTATTTCGACAGGATGTCTAATAACCAACTGGGGTAGGAACCCGTCACCAGCATCGGGGCATATTTGGATTCCGAGAGATGGTGATAACTGCCAGCTAAGGTGTCATCCAAAGCCTCTTGACAGGCTTCATCACGATAGACGTACTGAGTAATATATTGAAACTCATCCAGGATCACTAACCATCTCAAGTCCAGATAAGTGGCAAAGCGGTGGGGCGCAGAACAAGCAGTGTCCCACATGGAATTATGAAAACCTCGTTCCTGGTCGTGGCGCAGCGAGTCAAGGTCTTCGAGTAACAAGGGGTGAGGCTTGGCCTGCGCATATTCCCGAATTTGTTCTACCGTCAAGAGTTTGCAGGCTAACTTGGCATCTCGTTCCACAAAAGAAAGATATTGTGTGGCGAAAGTACGATAGTATTTCACGGCCAAGTCTGGAAACCACACCTTATTCTCGTCAAACCCAAAATAGAAAGGTGTGACTGGCCCGTTCTCACTCCACAGCCGATTGAAAATGCGCTGTACGAGACAAGTCTTACCACTTTTGCGGCGGGCGAGGATGGCTCTGGACTTAGCGGCCCGTTTCGGAATGTTGGCTAACCAAGGATTCAGCAGTTGAAACTCTGGCGCCCGACCCACAAACAGGTCCGGGTCGCCAATTTTTTCGGGTAAGGGGTATTGCATCACAGGGTACCTTTGTCAGAGAAATGGAGAACGCTATGTTAGCACGAGTTGAGGGGAGCATTAAAGCCATTTTTAGGAAACAAGCGGGCCGCATTTCACACACGCCAGTTGCTCTAAAATATTTTTATTTTAGGTATTGACGTAGGACTTTTTTAACCTAGACTTAAATATTAGGCTGGATAAAGCGTGTGATAACATATTACATATTACATATTACACCTACTAACTGCCCGCTACTCGGACTACGCTGGTTAATGTAATACCATCACGAAAGCCACTTCGACCGTCTGACTCGACCTGACCTTGTCCAATCATACTTTAGACACTTTAAGGATGGACGAATTGTGGATCCGGGTGGAATCGTGGTAAAATAAATCATTCAGGCCAGATTTGACAACTTTTCGAAAGTTGTCAAATCTTAAACTGTGCCCCAGATTTGACAACTTTTCGAAAGTTGTCAAATCTAAGTCAAATCTAAGTTTATTCCAATTTGCCTGTCACCGCTAAATAACGCATATTTTGCCCTTCAAATCCAGGTAACAACAAATTTAAAAATATCACCAGATATTTTTCATGGTAGAGATACACTTCTTGAATTCTATAACCCATGGCACATCCGCGACTCTTGGGAATACGCTCATCATTTTGTAACACCTGAGTTTTCTCTTTTTCAATGGTTTCCAAAGTTAAGGTGAACATTTTAACGTTTGGAATTTGCCCACATTCATCTGACACGGCTTCTTTTTCTTCTAAATTAAGCGTGTAAGTGGTGTAATTAGTTCCCGCTAACGGTGGCTGTAAACTAAATTTGGCGACTTTTGGTTCCACCCCTACATCAGAAAATAAATGAGAAATCACCTGTTGTCCCTTATTGTTGGTGAGAATCTCTAATTTTTTTAATTGGTCCGCGGCATAACCTAAGTTAATTTGACGAACGGCTTCTTCCGATGAAGGGAAACCATTTTTCCCGCCTTCGGTGGTGACCGATTTCGCTTTAAATTTATTCCCTTCCACCTCAATAAAATAAGTGGTGGCATAAGCCAGCGCCGAGCCATCAGCTATTCCATATTCTTGAAATGCCAGGTATTTTCCTGATTCATTGAAGCCAATAAAATTCAACTTGGCAGCATCACTGGCCCAGACGGGGGAGAGACTGAGGAAGAGTAAATCGAGCACGATTAGTTTGATCAGTTTAAATTTCATATTAAATTTCATAATAGAGAGTGTCCTTTAGTGTGGTAGATAATAGGGAAAAGAAAGTTTTCGAACCACCCCCGGCCCCTCCTTGTCAAGGAGGGGAGTACACCAGGCTAACTCAGTTGGCGCGTACTCCCCTCTTTGTCAAGGAGGGGAGTACACCAGGCTAACTCAGTTGGTGCGTACTCCCCTCTTTGTCAAGGAGGGAAGTACACCAGGCTAACTCAGTTGGCGCGTACTCCCCTCTTTGTCAAGGAGGGAAGTACACCAGGCTAACTCAGTTGGCGCATACTCCCCTCCTTGTCAAGGAGGGGCAGGGGGTGGTTGAGTTAAGAATAACGCTCTTCTTTAAACGGATCCGCTTCGTTATGATACCCGCGGGTTTCCCAAAAGCCCGGTTGGTCGGTCTCATAAAAAGAAATCGCCGTGATCCATTTAGCACTTTTCCAAAAATAGCGTTTGGGTACTACTAAACGCACGGGTCCGCCATGCTCAAGCGGCAATGGTTGTCCATTCAGCGCGTAAGCGAGAAGGACCTCTTCATCTTGTAGCGCCGCTAAGGGTAAATTAGTGGTGTAATCGTCGGCTGACTGAATGACGACATAATTTGCTAATGGCATAGGATGAGCTAACTGGATGATTTCATTGGCGGGGACTCCTACCCAGGGGACTTCGAATTGGGTCCAATGGGTGACACAATGAATATCGGCGACGATTTCACGGTGTGGCAAGGCCAGGAAAGTGTCCCAAGTGAGCGTTTGCGGGGCTGCGATTAGACCGGCTAGAGTGAGCGTCCATTGCTCTAGTGGAATTTCAGGACGAATCCCTAAATCTAAGATGGGCAAATGATTGACGATCCGTTGTCCTGGCGGCAACCGTGAGGAGGTTAGATGATCCGCAGGTGTCACTGATGGATGAGATTTAGCCGCTTGGGCGGCTTTAATCTTAGCGGCAATTAGTTTGTTATGATTACTCATAACGATGACCTCCGCGCAGTGCATCTATCAGCAACATGATAGCACCTATACTAATCGCGCTGTCCGCAATATTAAAAGCCGGCCAATGCCATTCTTGATAGTAAACATCTAAAAAATCAATGACATAACCGTATAAAAGTCGGTCTATCACATTTCCTATGGCACCTCCTAAAACTAAGGCTAAGGCACTGGCTAACCAGCGATGGGTCACTTTTAACTGAGTCAACCAGACGATAATAAAGCCGCTGACCAGTAGTGCTAATCCGGCTAAAAACCAACGTTGCCAGCCATTTTCATTGGCCAGAAAGTTAAAGGCGGCGCCGGTATTGTGCAGCAAAGTGAAGTTGAAAAATGGCATCACCGAGACTGCTTGATGAAAGGGTAAATAGGTACTGGCGCCCCATTTGGTCAATTGGTCCAGGGTGACTACTAACAACGATAGCCATAACCAACGTGAGGCCGTGCGTGAGGGGGTTGACGATGAGGTAGATGAAGATAATAGTAAATTAGGCATAATGACGTTGCTCACCGGTGCCTTCAACATTTTCGACACAGCGCTGACATAGCCCAGGATGGGCCGGATGACTTCCAACATCGGCACGATGATGCCAGCAGCGAACACATTTAGGATGAGACGAGGGAGTCACCTGAATACTGTAGCCGCCGTAATCCACTGCCGTGGCTGGTTGAGAAGGTAACACCCGGGCCTCAGAAGTGATAAAGACAAACCGTAATTCGTCTTGCAAGGTGCATAATACATCATACAGCTCTCCTTCGCAATAGACGGCCACTTCCGCTTCCAAGCCGGCACCAATGATTTCGGCACCGCGCAATTGTTCTAATTCTTTATTCACGGATTCTCGCACGGCAAAAATTTTCTCCCAACCCGCGGTTTGATTGGGGTATGGAAACAGTCCTTGATACCAGGTGGTCAACAAAACTGATTGCGCTCGTGATCCTGGTAAATATTGCCAAATCTCTTCCGCAGTAAAACTGAGGATGGGGACTAACCAGCGGACTAGGGCTTCGGCAATATGATATAATGCGGTTTGGGCCGAGCGGCGAGCGATGCTGTTAATTTGACAAGTGTATTGACGGTCTTTGATGATGTCTAAATATAAACTACCTAAGTCAACGGTGCAAAATTGGTGCAGTTTCTGATATACCAGATGGAATAAATAATCATCGTAGGCTTGGATGATTTCTTGTTGCAAGGTATAAGCGCGATCCACGATCCAACGGTCCAAGGCTAACATTTGGTCAGGAGGTACGCTATCCGTGGCAGGATTGAAATCATAAATATTGGCCAATAAAAATCGAGCGGTATTGCGTAACCGGCGATAGGTATCGGCAATGCGGGTCAGAATTTCCGTCGAGACGGATAATTCACCGCGATAATCCGTGGCGGCTACCCATAACCGTAAAATATCGGCCCCCAAGGTCTTAATCACTTCTTGCGGGGCGACTACATTACCTAGTGATTTCGACATTTTTCGCCCTTTCGCATCCACGGTGAAACCATGGGTGAGGACTCCACGATAAGGCGCGGCACCGTTGCGCATGGCCACTGAAGTGAGTAAAGCGGAGTTGAACCAACCACGATGTTGGTCGGCACCTTCTAAATATAAATCGGCAGGCACTTGTAATTGAGGATGGTTTTCTAAAATGCAGGCATGAGTCACGCCGGAGTCAAACCAGACATCGAGAGTATCAGTGACTTTGTGATAATGACTGGCTTCCTCTGGGCCCAATAATTCTGCCGCGGTCAACTCAAACCAGGCATCAATGCCGGTTTTTTCAACTTTTTGCGCCACCAATTCAATTAATTCTGCCGTGCGTGGATGCAAATGACCGGTCGTTTTATGCACTAACAAGGCAATGGGCACCCCCCAGGCGCGTTGTCGCGAAATACACCAATCTGGGCGATTGGCGATCATCCCTTCAATCCGCTGTTGTCCCCAGTCCGGAGTCCATTTCACTTGCTGAATGGCCGCTAAGGCTTGGTGCCGTAAGCCTTGTTTGTCCAGGTTGATAAACCATTGCGGGGTGGCGCGAAAAATAATCGGGGTTTTATGTCGCCAACAATGAGGATAACTGTGACGAATACGACGCTCATGTACTAGATTACCTCGCGTTTTGAGAATTTCTATGACATGGTCATTGGCTTTCCACACATGCTCGCCGGCAAACAATTTGGTCGAGGCGATAAATTTACCTTCGCCATCGACTGGATTGTCTATCGCCAGGTGATAACGTTTACCGATGATATAGTCTTCTAAACCATGTCCTGGTGCGGTGTGGACGGCGCCGGTCCCGGTATCCGTAGTGACAAAGTCGCCTAAAATAATGGGGACTTGACGGTCATAAAATGGATGCGCTAATAATAATCCTTCGAACTGCTTCCCAAGACCATAAGCGAGGACATGATAACGCTCTATTCCATAGCGAAACATGGTATCTTTTAATAAGGCTTCGGCGATAATCAGACGCTCTGGGCCATATTGTCCTTCTTCACATTGCACGATAGAATATTCTAATTCGGGATGCAAGGCAACCGCTTGATTGGCCGGTAAAGTCCAGGGAGTGGTGGTCCAAATCACTACTGACATGGGGCCAGTGCCGAGGTGACCAGGGACGTGATGACAACGCGATAATAAGGTGCCTTCGTCTAAGACGTGAAACCGCACATCAATGGCCAAAGAATCTTTTTCCTCATATTCCACTTCGGCTTCGGCTAACGCGGAGCAGCAATCCGTACACCAATGCACTGGTTTAACCCCGGCCTCGACATGACCTGCTGCAATGATTCGCCCCAATGCTCGAATAATATTGGCTTCGGTGCGAAAGTCCATGGTCAAATAGGGTTGCGCCCAGTCGCCGATCACGCCTAGTCGTTTGAAATCAGCGCGTTGTCGGTCGATTTGATGATTGGCATAGTCACGGCAGGCTTGCCGAAAGCGCCGAGCATCGACTTTATGCCCGACTTTACCTAAAGTCTTCTCGACTTGCAATTCAATAGGTAAACCATGGCAATCCCAACCAGGGATATACGGCGCATCAAAACCGCTTAAAGTTCGTGCCTTTATAATCAGGTCTTTTAGCACTTTGTTGACGGCATGGCCAATATGAATATCACCATTGGCATAAGGGGGACCGTCATGCAAAATAAACTTAGGCCGACCTTGGTTTTCGGTTCTAATCAGTTGATATAAATTAATTTCTTCCCAGTGCTTTAAAATATCTGGCTCACGTTTGGGCAAATTGCCCCGCATGGGAAATTCAGTTTGTGGCAAATTTAAAGTGTGTTTATAGTCTTTCACAGCCGTCTCTGTTTGAATGGATTTACTCGATTATATGGATTATGACATATGGTAATATAGTAATGATGATGTCAACTTTTATCAATAATTTACGCTAATAAATTTATGCTAACAGCTATTACCAGACTAATTTTGCTATTATTATCTCCAGTAATTTTGGCGGCTTCTGATTCAGGAATAAGCACTTTTCCGCGTTCACTGGTCGACGCTACTAAAAAAACTTTAATTATCTCCTCAGCACCACGACGAATCGTTTCACAAACCTTAGCCACCGACGAAATTTTATTAGCTATTTGTCCAGCAACGCGGATAATTGTCCTCAGCCCATTAGCCATCGACACCATTTATAGCAACGTCGTTACCGCGGCGCGTCAATTAAAAATTCACACCACTAACAACGTCGAACAAATTCTTTCGTTGAAGCCAGACTTAATTTTGGTAGCAAATTATAATCGTGCTGAAACTTTGGTATTGTTACAAACCATGGGCGCAGCGGTGTTACAATTTACTCAATTTGATAGCATTCAGGCGATTGAAAATAATATTCGCCTCTTAGGTGAAGCGATTGGTGAAGAGCAACGAGCGGAGGCGTTAATTACCAAAATGAATCGAGAAATTGAGGAGATTCGTGCTCAATTTCCAGCACGACTACGGTCGCTACGAGTATTATCATATAGTCCTGGCAATTACGTAGCAGGTCGTCATACCACTTTTGACGACATGACTAAAATTATTGGTGTTATCAATATCGCCAGTGAACAAGGGATTGAATATGAAGCGAAAATTAGCGATGAGCAAATTTTAACTTGGCAACCGGACGTGATTGTCACTCATGGGGCTACTCAAGAATTGGCTCTGGTACGAGAGCAACTATTAACACATCCTACCATTGCGGCCAGTCGTGCGGGTAAAGCCGGTAAAATTGTCGTCATCGACGATCGTTATTTTGCGGCCATCTCGCATTACCTGGTAGAAGGAATTAGAACGTTGGCGATGAAGTTGGCCGATTAGGTGAGTTATAGCAATATTCCTCCATTCTGGTACTTCAGATTTGGATGAGATTGGTCAAGGTGAGACGGCGTTTCCAAATCTGAAGATTTGGACTCCAACGCCGTAATCTTATCTCGTTCGCCAGCGTGGGAACGAGAAAGCAGATTTGACAACTTTTTGAAAGTTGTCAAATCTTAAATAGCGCCCCAGATTTGACAACTTTTTGAAAGTTGTCAAATCTTAAATTGAGCCCTAGATTTGACAACTTTTTGAAAGTTGTCAAATCTTAAATTGAGCCCTAGATTTGACAACTTTTCGAAAGTTGTCAAATCTTAAATTGAGCCCCAGATTTGACAACTTTTCGAAAGTTGTCAAATCTTAAATTGAGCCCCAGATTTAACAACTTTTTGAAAGTTGTCAAATCTTAAACCCCGTCTTAAATCCCACCTTATTTTTTCCACCAAGTTTTTAGCATCCAATCAGTGGCTTCATAATATAAGGGGAGTGTTTCTGGTTTACCAAATTTATCCCAATAGGCGAGACGGTGTACCCCAATGTACCAATTGGGCACGATATATTCTCCTGCTAACATCACCCGGTCAAGGGCGTGAGTGGCTGTTACTAAGGCCGCTCGATTAGGGGCGTAAATAATTTTTTCAATCAGGGCATCAACGACCGGATTGTTGAGTCCGAGTAGATTATTAGAGCCTTCTTGCGTAGCCGAGGAGGAGTGCCACAGATTCATTAGTTCATTACCTGGGGATTGGGGTTGCCCAAAGACCGCCACGACCAGGTCAAAATCGAAGGTGTCTTGTCGTCGTTGATATAAGGCGACATCAATGCTACGGTAATTGACTTGAATACCTAATTTTTTCAGATTACGGGCAAACGGTGCTAAAATGCGGTCAAAGCCTTCTTGTGCTAACATGACTTCAAATTCCAATTTTTGACCTTGGGCATTTTGCAAAATACCGTCTTTAAGCACCCAGCCGGCTTCGGTGAGTAGAGTTTTGGCTTGGCGTAGGTTGTCGCGTAAGGTGTACGGTGGGATGGTAGAGACCGGTTGCCAGACTTGAGTCAATACTGCAGCCGGAAATTGTTTGGGAAATTTTTTCTTAATTCCTTCGAGTAAAGCTAATTCTTCCCCTTGCGGGAGAGATTTACTGGCGGCTAATTCGCTGTTGGTAAAATAGCTGTCACAACGTTGATATTGTCGGAAAAATAAATTTTCGTTGGCCCATTCAAAGTCAAAGCCAAGATTGATGGCTTGTCGGACTCGAATATCTTGAAACATGGGACGGCGTAAATTGAAGACGAATCCTTGCATTCCTGCATTATTTTTATGCGGCAATTCTTCCTTTTTTATTTTACCGGCATCAAATGGTGGACCCACGTATTCTCTGGCCCAGGCTTTGGAGTTATAGACTGACATGAAATCAAATTCACCGGCTTTCAGGGCTTCTAACATGACGTTAGTGTCTTTGTAATATTTATAGGTGATGCGATCAAAATTGAACATCCCCCGTCGAGTATTTAATTCTTTGCCCCAATAATTGGGATTACGTTGGTAGGTAATGTATTTACCTAGGTCAAATTTATCGATCACGTAGGGCCCGGAGCCGGTGAGTGATTCGGTGACGATTTCGTCGAAAGATTTATTGCCAATGGCGGTTTTGGAAAATACGGGTATTTCAGCGGCAACGAGATGTAACTCTGGATTGATTTTAGTAAAGTTAAAGCGGATGGTGTATTGGTCGATCACGTCGGCTTGTTGTATATCTTTCCAGTAAAATTTGAATTGTGGATGTGCTTGGTTACTTTTGAGGGTGTCAAAGGAGAATTTCACGTCGGCGGCGGTGACTGCGGTGCCGTCAGCAAACGTGGCTTTGGGATTGAGACGAAAAGTGACCGAAAGTTTATTAGAGGCTAATTCAATATCTTCTGCCAGTAGGCCATATTTGCTAAATGGCTCGTCTTCACTTTTAACCATGAGGGTTTCAAAGAGCAATTGAGTGCCGTCGGCGGGGACTCCTTTGAGGAGGTAAGGATTGAGACGATCAAAGGTGCCGAATCCAGCTAGAATTAATTCACCACCTTTGGGTGCTTCCGGGTTAACGTAAGCAAAATGAGAAAAATCGGATGGGTACTTAGGTTGATAGCCTAAGGCGGCGGAGGGGGTAGCTTGGGGAGCAGTGAGAGGAATCCCCCAGAGGAGAGTCCATAATAGGAGATAATACTCAAGTTGATAAGTTAATACTTTTTTCATAAATAAGTTCCTGTATTTTAACTAAAATTGGTTAGTAAAGTTAGAACTTCTGACCTTGCCTTGGACAAAGACAATATCCGCCTTGGCATTGTTAGTATTCCAAATCATATTGGTACC
Source organism: Thiomargarita sp. (assembly GCA_022729575.1). Classification (GTDB taxonomy): domain Bacteria; phylum Pseudomonadota; class Gammaproteobacteria; order Beggiatoales; family Beggiatoaceae; genus JAABRD01. The sequence continues at coordinate 563 of DZAL01000199.1, read as the reverse complement.
GGTGAGGGCTTCGACACCAAAGACACTACCGATGGTGCCAGCATCTAAATTAATGCTAGTGACTTTAGTCGGTTCCCCTAAAATGTCGATAACTTCTTGTTCAGTCATGCCTGTTTGAACTTTGGCAAAACTGCTATAGGTGAGGCCTGGCGTACTACAAGCGAATAAAGTTATTAAAATAAAGAAAATAGTGAGAATTTTATAGCGTTCAAGTAGCATAGTGATTTCCGAGTTTAGCAATTTGGTGGGTTTGATTAGACAACAGATGAAGAAATAATTCAAGAGGGTAGAGTTACACACTTTTATAGTTTTAAAAATTTTGAGGTCTCTAAGTAGGTGAGAATAGTGGGTTGTGTTTTGAATTTTATGGATTATTTATTATTTATTTGATGACCAAAAAAAAGAGAAACTAAGAATTAACTTAGTTTCTCAACGCTTCGAAGTGAGGAAAGTTATTGTAGTTTGAATTTTTTGGGTAATCCTTCTGCACTGTTAACGCAACCACTCTTAGCCCCACTGCCATTAAGTTAAGCCTACCAAAGAAACCTTGAAGGTCTAAAACC
>DZAL01000198.1 GCA_022729575.1 Thiomargarita sp. | reverse complement strand
AATTCTTATTGCACTCCAGAGGGTACGTACAATTTTATATGAATTTTACTATAAATTCCGTACTCCAACACCTTACCCCAACCACTGGTTGGAATATGTGGAGTGGCAAGTTTCAGAATGCGACACCCCATTTATGTTATTTTACTAAATATAACGTTACTTTTAGGAGTTAAATCTATGTTAAACTATCTGCTTTTGTTATTGGTATGTTTGATCAGTAGCTCAGTTCAAGCTGCTCAAGATGCAGTGGTTATTCATGCCACCGCTGACTCATTATACTCTCCAGGGCAACGCTTGGATAGTCAATTGCCCGTCAATTTAGCAGTCAATATAGAAATAACAGTGATATTTGCTAATGGCGGAGTGGCCTCAATCAAAGGGCCTTATCAAGGAAAATTAAACAATCCATTAACTCACTTACCGGCGGATTCACAGTTAGTGGCCAGTCTGTCGACTTTTTTGCAGGACCAGGCTTCACCATCGGTGTCACGTAGCACCACTTCGGCACCTGCCGATCTTTGGTGGATCGACGTAAGCACGACCAAACGTTATTATTGCGTGGAATCTTCCCAGGCTATCACCTTATGGCGGCCCAATACACAAAGTAAAAGTGCGGGCACTTTGTCGATTAAACATAAAGATTCTGGTGAAACCGTAGAACATGTATGGCCAGCTAATCAAGCTACCCTGAAATGGCCTAATGAATTATCGGTGCATTATGGAGACACTTATAACCTTGAATTACAAGCACGCCTACGTGGTCCTACTTTCAAGAAATTGGTATTATATCAGTTACCGGATAATTTGCCTACTGCTTCGCATAAAGTAGTGTGGATGGTAGGAAGAGGTTGTATTCCTCAAGCCAATTTATTATTAGCCAGTTTGCGTTAATTGAGTTCTGAGGGATAACACCCCTCGAAGGGGTGTTATCCCTACTGGTCAATTGAGTTCTGAGGGATAACACCCCTCGAAGGGGTGTTATCCCTACTGGTCAATTGAGTTCTGAGGGATAACACCCCTCGAAGGGATGTTATCCCTACTGGTCAATTGAGTTCTGAGGGATAACACCCCTCGAAGGGGTGTTATCCCTACTGGTCAATTGAGTTCTGAGGGATAACACCCCTCGAAGGGGTGTTATCCCTACTGGTCAATTGAGTTCTGAGGGATAACACCCCTCGAAGGGATGTTATCCCTACTGGTCAATTGAGTTCTGAGGGATAACACCCCTCGAAGGGGTGTTATCCCTACTGGCCAAAGAGGGGCGAAAGAAAATCTTCGTGCTTCACTCATTTCTAGTACCCATATTTTTCCTTCCAAACCTGTTTCAAGGTTTCGCGCAATTTTGCTTCCTGAGCGTTGTTTTGAGGATTGTAGAATTTGGTTCCTGATAGTTCTTTCGGCAGAAATTCCTGATCCACAAAGTTGCCTTCATAAGAATGAGCATATTTGTAATCCTTTCCATAACCCAGCTCTTTCATTAATTTGGTAGGGGCGTTTCTTAGGTGTAAAGGCACCGACAGATTTCCGGTTTTCTCAACCAATGCCAAAGCCTCCTCAATAGCTGAATAGCCAGAATTACTTTTTGGTGAAATTGCCAAATAAATTGCACATTCCGAAAGAATTATGCGCGATTCTGGATAACCAATCAAGTTTACCGCCTGAAAGCAATTAGTTGCCAATAACAAAGCATTTGGATTCGCCAAACCAATATCTTCAGCGGCCAGAATCACCAAGCGACGCGCAATAAATTTTACCTCTTCGCCACCGGCAATCATGCGTGCCAGCCAATAAACCGCAGCATTCGGGTCACTACCACGTATGGATTTTATGAAGGCTGAAATAATATCATAGTGCATTTCGCCATCTTTGTCATAAATTGCCAAGTTTTTTTGAAGGCGTTCTACTACTATTTCGTTGGTGATTAATACTTTATCATTTGGTTCGGACGCAATTACCAATTCAATCAGATTCAGCAACTTGCGTGCATCGCCACCTGAATGTTGTAATAAGGCATCGGTTTCACGAACCTCAATTTCTCTGGTTTTCAGATAAACATCAGTTTTTATTGCAGTTTGAATTAAATCATTTAAATCGGCTTTTTCTAAATGATGCAGAATATACACCTGACAACGCGAAAGGAGCGTAGTAATTACTTCAAACGAAGGATTTTCGGTGGTTGCCGCAATCAACGTGATAGTTCCTTGTTCTACCGCCATTAACAACGAATCTTGTTGTGCCTTGTTGAAACGATGAATTTCATCAATAAACAGAGTAGGGTTGGGGCGATTGAAAAATTGTTGTTTCTTAGCATTATCAATTACTTCGCGCACCTCTTTCAAACCTGCACTGACCGCACTCAATATATAAAATGGACGGTCTAAAGTAGTCGCAATTATTTTTGCTAACGTGGTTTTACCAACCCCCGGCGGACCCCAAAATATCATTGAAACCAGATGATTGGCTTCGAGCATTGTTCTAAGTACAGCATGTTTTCCCACCAGATGTTTCTGACCGATAAACTGATCTAAATTTTTCGGTCGTATTCGTTCTGCCAACGGTTGATTTGGGTACATAAGTTAAGTTAAAAGTTTATCTCGTTATCTCGTTCCCACGCGCCGGCCTGGGAATGCAGTATGGATACGCCGGTAGTCCCTCCAAACCAATAGAGGCGTTAAAATTCAATGGGTTATCAAAAGTCAAAGTTTCCTAAACCTCACCGGTTTAGGAAACCTCGGCGATTCTAAGTTTCCTAAACCTCAAAGGTTTAGGAAACTTTGAGCTTATCTCGTTCCCACGCGCCAGCAGTGGGCAACGCGCCAGCGTTGCGGGAAAGGGACGCTGGCGCGTCCCGACGGCATTCCCACGCTAGCGCGTGGGAACGAGAAGAAACCTACTGGTGTGCATAGAGTAGATTGGTTTGGAGGGACTACCTGGATTTTAATACCTCCACCTGGTTTGGAAAATCTTGCTAATTTTATGACAGATTTGTAAAATTTTGCCGATTTTGTTAAGATTGGCATGAAAATTGTTAAAATTTGTTAAATATTGAATTTTAATAGTGCGTATATCCTATTATCTACCATTAACCATTTTAAACCAAAAAGCGCAAAACATGAATAATCCCTTACGTGAACAATTATTAAAAAGTGGTCTAGTGTCAAAAGACCAGGCTAAAAAAGTTGATAAGCAAGCCAAAGTCAAGGCGCATCAGGTAATTAAAGACCAACAACATCGCAAAAAACATCCAGGAGGAAAACCGGCGGCGGTGGATACGGATTCGGTGGCCTATTCAGTCGCCAAAGCGCGAGAAGAGGAGGTAGCGCGGGCGAAAGAGTTAAATCGTCTCCTCGAATTAGACCGGAAACAACGGGAGTGGTATGCTCAAGCTCGGCAATTGGTAGAGTGTTATCACGTCAATGAAACTGGGGCCAACGATATTTATAATTTTGTGGATGGTCGCGTAGTCAAACCAATGTATGTGACGACTCATCAACGTAAACTATTGGCCAATGGTCAATTGGGAATTGTCGCGCTAGAAGGGCAATATTATCTAGTGCCAAATACCATTGTAGAGAAGTTACAAGAGCATGTACCGGACCTCATCGTTTACTTTAATCAATCAGAGGAGGAAACTTCGGAGGCAGATTATTATGCCGCTTATCCGGTCCCAGATGAGTTGATATGGTGAGTTATGAAACCCTGGCTAGGGATAACACCCCTTCGAGGGGTGTTATCCCTGACCACCAGCTAAACGATGGGCCAAAAAACACTGACTCACCCTGCCCTGGCTAACAATCTAAACCTACTTTAAGGTATCGAGCATGGCCAACAATTTATACTTACGAGCATTTTTTTGTCGCAATTGCTGTAAATAATCGTGCCACTCCTCTGGTCGCCCACTCTCTAGTAATGAGGAACGTATGGGTTGCAAGTAAGCAACAGCCTCATGATAAGCGGATACTGTCGTTAACGCAATCAACTTTTCAGCCAGGTTCTTTAAAATCAAAATAGCCTCGTCAGGATGAGTGGCAATGACCGCTCTCGCCACTTTTTCTTCCAGTATTTTATATAGCCAATGCTTAGGAGTCAACTTAGTATACCAATACATCACATCGTTTGGACGCTTCTCCGCAATAGCCAATTCAATCAACGTAACAATCTCAGGAAACTGCTTTGGCGCATTTTCACGCGACGACTTTTTAATGGCCACCGGTGGCAGGGGCCAACTCCCGCTATCCACAGGTAAGTTACCAGTTTCCAAATAGTGTAGCGCCGCGGTTCTAATCGCAGGCCACTCATTGATATGTTCAGCCGAATCCTGCAATTTCATAAAATTTTCGGGCGAAGGAAAATTAAAGAAATCTTCGGCTATTAAGGCCGTCACTTGCTCCCAATTATTAGCTTGTTCCTGAATATCCTGAAATCGATCCCGTAACTGCTTCGCAATCCCCGCCGCGGTTTTTTCAGTTGCCGCAATCCCTTTCGTGATCCATTGTAAGGCTTCTTCTATACGCCCTGCCTCCCTTAACAATTCAACAAAATTAAGATAGCTGAGATGAGTTTTACCAAGCCATTGTTGTTGATATAACGGGATCAACTCGGCTTCTCGGCCAGCCTGCTGCAACATTTTAGTGGCATAACTGATCAGTCGATCAAACTGATACGTAGCTGAATAATTTTCCTTCGACTTTGAAGACAGGTGGGTTAACCGTTTTAACAAGGCCTCAGCCGCCTGGCTCCAATCTTCAGTGGAAAATGAGCCTTGTAAAAACGTATCGGCACCTTCACCTAAATCGTATTCATCATCCAACTTCATATCAACCACCCATAATATTTGTTCTACTAACGACATAGAAGACCGTGGTAATGCTTGAAACAGGAGAGCCATACAGTCAGCAATTTCTGAATGTAGATATTCTCCAGTATTGGTCTCCATACAACGGTTTCCTACATTCAATAATTCTTCGCCAATTCCCACCGCTTCATCCACATATCCCATGGCCAACAAATTTTCTAACCGTTGTTTCAAATGAGTGACATTGTCAACCCCATCGTCCCATTCGGCTTGCTCCTCTAGCTGAGCCAACTCTTTTTTGATAGAGGCAATGATGTCTTTGGGTCCCGCCCCTGCCAAGGTGCAACGATCTTGTAGGACCTTGGCTACCGGAAAATGAGATTCGGCCAACTCTTCCAACAATGCTACTAATTGTTCTTTAGTTTGAGACTGTAAATAAGCCGAAACGGAAAGCGCAGAGGAGGCTTTAGAATAAACTTTGAGAGTTTGCTTGGCCTGCTCCAAATATTCTAGTACCACTGCCACCGCATGTTTACAAGTGTTATCGTAAGGGCAAGTACATTTCGAAGTCAGTACCCCCTCTGCGGTCAAAGTCACCCGTGTGGTATAAGTTCTGATGGAACCTCTCACTTGAGCCGTTAGCTTACCTTGAGGAGTACAGGTAAGATTTCGGACATTACCATCATGTTGATAACATTGACCTCGTGACAAAATATCCCGACCAGCCCATCTTTCTAAGTTAGTCAGGGTTAACGTCTTCAATTGCTCGATGGTCGTTGGTTGTGGTTGATTCATGGGGTTACGGTACCTATGATTTTTTATAACTGGTTATAACTGGTTTGAATTTTGGGTAATAATGAAATCTGGGTGACCACTCGCTCAGGACTGCCAGTCCTAAATTCTTACCCAGATTTCATCACTACCACCAAGTGAAACTGTAGACCTCCATTATCTTGGAGGGACTACCTAAAAATAAGTTTGCCCACCCTACTTGACTTTGTACTCATGGCGGGGATTGCCGTTTCAAACCAAAAATACAGTTGAAACACCAACGATTAATGGTATAATTGCATTAACCAATGATGGTGAAAGAGGGATAACACCCCTTCGAGGGTGTTATCCATAATACTTCAAGCAGGGATAACACACCTTCAAGGGGTGTTATCCCTCAGACTTCAACAAATCTCTATGACTAATTTCTATTCAATTCTATTTCAACGATTATACACCTCACCGCTTCTCGGTGATTTGCTCACACTATTGGCCGGTGGTATCTTACCTCTCGCCTTTGCGCCGGTTTCCTGGTACCCCGTGGCCATTTTATCACCAGCTTGCTTATTTATCCTCTGGCGCAATAACCATCCCCAACGCGCTGGTTGGCGCGGCTTACTCTACGGCATAGGTATGTTTGGAGTCGGTATTTCCTGGGTGCAAATTAGTTTTAGCCAATTTGGAAATATCCCCTTCCTCGGGGCGCTCCTCTTAACTATTACTTTTGTGTTATCCATGGCGCTGTATCCCGCGTTATTAGGCTGGCTCGTCACTCGCTGGTTTCCACACCACACGGCTACCAAATTATTAATAATTTTACCCGCGACCTGGACCTTGGTGGAATGGCTACGTGGTTGGTTATTCAGCGGTTTCCCGTGGCTAAGTTTAGGCTATAGTCAAATCGATTCCCCACTCAATGGTTATGCACCCCTGTTAGGTGTATACGGAGTCAGTTGGCTCACCGTCACCAGTGCCGGTTTACTGATTTTTATTGGCAGTGGCAAACCGCATTCGAAACAACTGCTCCCCCTGCTCCTACTCATAGGGCTTTGGGGAGGTGGTTGGCTACTCTCGACACACGCCTGGACTCAACCCGCAGGCGCACCGTTACCCGTGGCCCTCATACAAGGCAATGTGCCGCAAGATTTTAAATGGCTCCCCAGTTCCCAACAGCCCACCCTGCAACGCTATCTGCAACTGACGGCTCAACAACGACCTCACGCTAAATTGATTATTTGGCCGGAAAGCGCCATTCCATTATTCTATCATCAAGTCCCTGAAGTGATTGAATCTTTGCGTACACTACAAGTGACCGCTGGCATCGATTTTTTAATTGGGATCCCCGTCATGGATGAGCAACGAGGAGAATATTTTAACAGTGTGATGAGTATCAGTGACCACCCCTTGCAATTCTATTTGAAACGGCACCTAGTCCCTTTCGGGGAATATATTCCATTCCAACAGCTATTAGGGAAATTATTGCAAATTCTCAATATTCCCATGTCCGAATTTACTGCGGGGACTGAGCTACAACCTAATCTTTACGCGGCAGGTCAACTGATTGGAGTATCGATTTGTTATGAAGATGCGTTTGGGGAATTAATTCGTCGCAGTCTGCCCGAAGCGACTTTATTGGTGAATGTCAGCAATGATGCTTGGTTTGGCGATTCGATGGCGCCGCCACAACATTTAGAAATCGCTAGAATGCGAGCCTTAGAAACCGGTCGTTATTTATTGAGAGCCACGAATACGGGCATTTCCGCGGTTATTGACACGCACGGTCAAATCACTGCACGGTCCCCACAGTTTGAAATTCATAGCCTGCGAACTCAAGCCATTCCTTATCAAGGGATGACTCCTTATGTACGGATGGGGAATAAATTAGTGGTGGGATTGTTAATTTTGATACTCTTAATAGCGGTTGGTTTTGACCACCCTAGATTTGACCACTGGTTTAAAGTTGTCAAATCTTAAATAAACCTCCAGATTTGACAACTTTTTTAAAGTTGTCAAATCTCAAACTTTCAGATTTGACAACTTTTTTAAAGTTGTCAAATCTTAAACCTTCAGATTTGACAACTTTTTTAAAGTTGTCAAATCTCAAACCTTCAGATTTGACAACTTTTTTAAAGTTGTCAAATCTTAAACCTTCAGATTTGACAACTTTTTTAAAGTTGTCAAATCTTAAACCTTCAGATTTGACAACTTTTTTAAAGTTGTCAAATCTTACCTGGAATCACCGGTAAATGTCTTATTCGTTTACCGGTCGCCGCAAAAATCGCATTAGTGATGGCAGGAATCACCGGTGGAGTAGCCGGCTCGCCGACACCACCAGGACTTTCTTCGCTGGGAATAATGTAAACTTCTATGGCTGGCATCGCGCTCAGGCGTAATACCGGGTAATTGTCAAAATTACTCTGCTCCACTCGACCATTTTTGATAGTAATCGCTTCCGTCAACGCACTCAAACCCATGACGATACTCCCTTCCACTTGCGCGGTGACAATATCAGGATTGACCACCGTCCCGCAATCAATCACGCAAACCACTTTATGTACCGTCAATTCACCCGCCTGGCTGATACTGATTTCTGCCACTTGTCCCACAATACTACCAAACGATTTATGTAGGGCCAGACCGCGATAATGACCGGCCACGGCTGGTTTTTTCCATTGCCCATGCTCGGCCACCGTGTCTAGGACTTTGAGAAAACGAGGTTGTTGCTGTAGCAAAGCCTGACGAAATCGATAAGGGTCTTTGTCGGTGGCATGAGCCATCTCGTCGATAAATGATTCCACGAAAAAAGCATTATGCGTATGGGCCACCGACCGCCAAAAACCTACGGGTATGGGAATATCTTTCATCACATACTCATTATGCTGATTGGGAATGTCATACCCCAACTCATCAAGCCCTTCCATAACAAACGGGTCCAATTCTCCTTTTAACATCATCGACGGCGCAAAACGTTTGGCAATAGAAGGACCTATCAGATGGGCACTGAAGACTGAGGGCAATCCTTGAGTATCTAAACCGGCGGTCATTTTTATGCGCATGGCGGGCCGATAAAAATCGTGTTGAATGTCTTCTTCGCGGCTCCAAATCACTTTGACCGGTTGGTCTAAGGCTTTCGCAATGGTTAGAGCTTGAGCGACAAAATCGGTCTCCGCCCGGCGACCAAAGCCACCCCCTAAATAAGTCGTGTGAATTTTGATTTTCTCTTTGGGCAAACCAGTAAGCTCAATCGCCACTTGTTGCACCCGCTCCTGCGCCTGGGTTGACACCCAAATTTGACACTCGTCTTTAGTCACTGAAGCCGTACAATTCATGGGTTCCATGGTAACATGAGCGAGAAAAGGGACACTATATTCAACCTCTAAAGTTTGTTTAGCGGCGGCCAGGGCTCCGGCTACTTCACCGCTACTATGGGCAACGACTCCTATAGCCGTTAAACCTTGAGTAGGTAAACTGGCAATACTGGCGGTATTTTCCAGATTAGGTTGAATAGTTTGGGAAAAACGGACCTGCAAGGCTTCTAAATTCTGTTTGGCTTTCCAATAGCTCTCGGCCACTACGGCAATACCATTTGGTGGCAATTTTATCACTTTGAATGATTCTGCTGCTGTCGCATCGTAAGCCTCTACTTTACCGTCAAAAATCGGTGATTGTTGGACTGCGGCATAGAGCATCTTGGGGATTTGTACATCAATACCAAAAATCGCACTGCCGTCCACCTTAGCCGGAATGTCTAATCGCTTAATAGGTTTGCCAATCAATTTAAATTCGCTATTGGCTTTAAGTTGGGGATTAGTAGGCGGAGACAGTTTCGCCGCGGCCATACTCAATTGTCCATAACTCAAAGTTTTACCACTGCTACGATGAATCACTTGGCTATTAAGTGCTTGACAATCTTCAGGTTTAACTTGCCATTGCGCCGCCGCCGCTTGAATCAACATGTCACGGGCCGCGGCCCCTACGGTGCGAAGACTTTGCCAACGACTGCGGATGCTAGTACTACCACCGGTCAATTGTTGCCCAATGATGGGATTTTTATAGATGCCACCAACACCGGCGGCCATTTCTACTTTAATTTTACTCCAATTTGCTTCTAATTCTTCCGCCACTAACATTGGCAATGAGGTATAAACCCCTTGTCCCATTTCGGAATGGGCGACCAGGACCGTAATGGTGTCGTCCGGCGAAATCTGAAGCCAAGCATTGACATTGATTTCCATGTTGCTCTCAGCTTCCGCCAAACGAGTCTTAGTAGGTAAATAGAAGGCCAGTATTAATCCCCCGGTGAGGCTGACGGCCGATTTTAAGAAATACCGACGATTGATTGATACCGTTTCCATAAATATTCTCCTTATGTTAACTGGAAATCTGGAAAGGTTTAAGATTTGACAACTTTTTTAAAGTTGTCAAATCTGGAATTAGGTTTAAGATTTGACAACTTTATTTAGATTTAGAAATATTCGTCAAGCATTGTTGAATTTCTTTGATTAATTCTCCAATTCGGTAATCATTTTTCTGAAAAATTTTATTAGCCGCCTGAGTATTTAATAGTGTTTGCTCATCCTCGGTGAGGTGTTTAGAAGTTAAAATAACTATCGGAATTTTTTGCCAAACGGGCGATTGACGCAAAGCGGTAACTAACTCAAAACCATCCATTTCGGGCATGATTAAATCAGAGAGAATCAATTGTGGTGGTTGGTGGGTCAGGGTTAAATATTCAATCGCTTTGAGACCATTATCAGCCGTTTGTACTTGCCAACCGGCTTCAGTTAACATCTCCGCCATCAATTTTTGCATCACGATGTCGTCTTCCACCAATAACACTCGGGCTTTTTCCACCATACTACCTAGATGTTTTTGCAAAATCGCATTTAGCTCATTGCGTCTCACTGGCTTAATTAAATATTCAGCCGCACCTAGTAATTCACCAATGTTTTTATCTTCGACGATAGACACCATGATAATTGGAATAGCGGTCAACTCAGGGTCTTTTTTAATGGCAGATAACACTGACCATCCATCCATACCAGGCATCATGACATCTAACAAAATTGCATGGGGATGCAATTGTTTAGCTAAAGACAACCCCGCTTCACCGTTATCAGCAGTAGCGGTCTGATAACCTAAACCATTCAGATAAGTTTTCAGTAACTTCCGCATAATAAAGTCGTCATCAATAACTAAAATCAGGAGGCTTTTATTGTTATCTGGTTTTTTAGCGGTAGATTCACAGAAGGGGAATTCATTTTTGATGACATAAGCCGAAGGTTGAACGTCTTTTAGGGCAGTTGTTGGATGAAGTTGAGATGTCATGACCATGGTGCCTCCCTATTGGTTCTTATTTTTGATTTTGATTGGTCAGAGAGAGTTGAAAAACCAGAATGTTAACCACCCCCAACCCCTCCTTGGTAAGGAGGGTGTGACTCCCCTCCTTACCAAGGAGGGGTTGGGGGTGGTTGGGCGCTGGTCCTAATCTAGTTGACTAAGGACACAATGGTTTGATTTTGGGAATTGCCAATCGAATCGAAGACCATCCCATTCCCAAATTGGCCTTTTTGCTAGTGATGAGCACCACCAGAGCATCAGGCTTATCTGGTACCACCGTTAAAAAGTGGTAAGTATTTTCCGTGGTCATCTGAATTTCTTTGAGCACGTTTTTTTTACTATTGCCGCGCATATTGGCAATCATATCTTCCACTGCACTCACAGTCCTGCCACGAAACATATCAACGGCCGCGGCGGCTACGGCATCTAAATAGGACTGAGTAAAGTAAGGCACATTATGAGAAACCCCCAATAGTAGCCCGCTATTTAAATCCACTACCGCACATCCCAGTGCAGCGTCAACGTTACGGACAATTTCACTACAAATATCATTGATGTCCATTATTTGCTCCTAAGTGATTGATAACATTACTGAACATATTTAACAACGGTTTAACAATGGCCAATTTTTAAAAACCATGCTAAAAATAAATCAAGCGACACTAATAACAAAGCTATTATAACTTGAATTGATTAGAATTGGGAAGTGGATCCGAAAATATCTTAATATTATTTTTATAATAAATTGATTTAAAACAATTTAATTATTTAATAAGGGCGATATTTTCTAATATGTTACAATAATTATAATGGAGTTCGAGATTTGACAACTTTTTTAAAGTTGTCAAATCTTCTTATTTAATCATCTTACGCATGGTTACTCAACCACCCCCTGCCCCTCCTTGGTAAGGAGGGGAGTCAACCCTGCG
>DZAL01000037.1 GCA_022729575.1 Thiomargarita sp. | reverse complement strand
CCGTCTTACCTTAACCAATCTCGTCCAAATCTGAAGGTTTGGACTCCAACGCGGCCTAACTTAATGGCATTGCGGCTAAAGCCTCTAGTCCAGCCTTATTTTTTCATTATCCACTATCCACTAAGTCCACCATTCCATCATCAAAGTTTGATATTCCGAATGTACTCCGTCAACTCTTTCAAAATGTCATCTTCCACCAACAACAAGCCCGCTACTTTTTGGAAATTATCACTTTCCAACATCGAAGCAACATGAGCAACCGCTTCCGTCTGCTTGGCCTTTTTAAGATAGACCAAATATTGATGGAAATTCTTCAACACTGTGTCCTTTTGTTCGGGCTTATAGTTACTGCTATTATTTAGCCAAAACACGATTTGTTCATTAAGTAAGACCAAATCCTTCAATTTCAATAATTTTAACTTCGTTTTGGTTTTATTGAAATTTAACAGCAGTTGGTCAGGGGAGATGGCTAAAGTCGTTTCCAGAGACTTTTTAAAATTCATGGCCGCTTTAATCCCAACAATCCCGGCGATGATTTTGATGTGAATGTCCTCTATCACCTCCAATGGTTTAATCAAATTGGAAACCTTTTCCCAGGCACGGCGGTCTGGGGTTTTATTGAGACCCGAAGTAAAGGTAGGAAGTTCTTTGCTGTTTGGTTCCTCTGGATCCAGAAAATGATGGTTTTTTTGGATAAAGGTCGTGACGCGATCATCAAGGTCATGTGCAGTCGCCCAGAGTAGCCAATCTTCCACCGTTGGGGCAAATTCATAGAGATTGAATCGAGAGACCAATGCGGGGTCTAAATCCGTTAATTGATACTCGTCTCCTTCATTGACCGCGGAGATGATAATGCTGCCTTGGGGTAACTTCTTCCCCGCCAACGTTTTATTGAGGGTTAGGTCTTGAACCGATTGGAGAATTTCAGGACGGGCACGGTTCAGTTCGTCCAAAAATAAGACGATGGGTTTATTGTCCGTAGGCCACCAGTAAGGCGGTAGAAATTCGGCATGTCCAGTTTGCAGGTCTTTGTGCATTAATCCAATGAGGTCGCCAGGGTCACTCATCTGCCCTAAAAAGAAGGCGACCACTCTCATTTTCTTCTTTTGGTAAAATTGAGTAATGATTTGTGATTTACCCAGCCCGTGTCTACCAATTAACATAATGTTTTGTTCGGGCGGAGTGAGATTTAAAATTTCAAGAAATTCTTGAACGTCAATTTTTATAGCCATCAGGATTGGTTCTCGGTTTTTCTTTATAACTCACCTTACGCACAAACCACCCCCCGGCCCCTCCTTGCCAAGGCGGGGAGTACGCACCCACTGAATCGCAGGGGATACTCCCCACCTTACCAAGGAGGGGCCGGGGGTGGTTGAGCTAGCCGTGCGTAAGGTGAGTTTATAAGGTGGTGACAAAGTTAATATGGAATTATATAGTTAGTAGTTAGTGGGGTGCCACGCACCAGTTGAGGGACCACACCGTGTCAGCTACCCATCAGTGGTGCGTAGGACGCACCCTACCCATCAGGTTAATCATACCGAATCCATTGCGGATCCCTTTCCCTCAGATAAGACCGAACTTTGAAAGTCAGTCCCAATTCGTAATAACCTCGAATTTGTTGAATGGTGTCACGTAAATTTTTCAAAGTCTCTTGAAATCGGCTATACGGAATATCAACTTCTAGTTGTTCTGTTTCAGTCAGACGAACTATCAATTTCACTTTGGTTGTATATTCGTGAATCCGAAATTCAAATTTGTCCTCTTTAGCAATTTCGTGGATAGTTGCCAAGATGGCGGTATGTTTGAGGCTTTTAATTTTCTCCCGTTTGATGACGTTGTTAGTCTTTTCCACCCGAAGTTTATTGAGTCTTTCATACTCTACGGGCATTTTTGCCTCAATCAGCGTATAAATTTGTTCAAGTTGATACACCGGCGAATCTATCGACAACCAGTAGAATTTCGTGGTGATAATCAATTCATGCTGCTCATTGAATTTTACGCAAAAAGTTTGATTCTGGTAGTAAGGTGAGGAAGAGATAATTTCAAAGCAGCAACCGGCCGGCATTGACCAAGAAATAGATGATACTTTGTCTGATCTAGTGCTTAATTGGTTTTTGAGTTCGGTCAACAGTTCTACCTGTTCAGACTCAGCAGGAATCGTAATCGGGGTCTCACCACGAAAGTGTTCCCGAAAAATTTTTTTGAGGGTGCTGTCGTGTAAGTCAATTTTATGCATCTTGTTCTTCTCCTATCCTCGCAAGAATAGACAACTTCGCCAATTCTGCTTATAAACTATCACCTTCAGGGGTTATCCAACCATGACCACTATACCCAGAATCCGACTTGATTTTGAAAGAAATACCCAATTTTTGAAGTTCGTTGACGTTGCGAATTAGCGGGCGTAGATTCTTTAACACTTCCTGGAAACTATTATAAGGAATATCCACTTCCAGGAGAATACCGCCCTCCAGACGAACCATCACTTTGAGTTTATTTTGATATTCCCGCCAGGTGGTAGCAAACTCAAATTTATCCTCCTTCGCGATTTCCTTGATTCTAGCAATAATCGCTTGTTGTTTCAAGTTGTTAATCTTCTCCGTTTTGTGAGATTGAGCTTTCTTTTTGTCAAATTCGGCCTTCAGTTTGTCAATGAAAGAATAAATCTGTTCAACTTGATAAACCAAGGCACGACGTAGAGAGTCCTCGATAATCAGGCAATAGTCGTCTGCGCCAAATTTTAGGGTTAACGAACAATAAGGACGATAATAGTGAGGTGAATCATCCTCCAAAGAGAAACGCAGGGTGCATTCTTCCCTTTCCTTATCATGAGGATAATAATTATCGGAGAGATGAACCGCCTGGATTTTTTTCAACTCCGCTTTTATCTGTGAAATCAACTTTTTCTGTTCACTGGCGGTTTTAATAGAGATGGGGATTTCGCCAGTAAAATGTTCCCGTAATAATTTACCCATCGTGCTAGGATGAATGGATCTGACATAAGGCATTTGTTTACTCCTTACTCATCTTACGTATCCTAACTAAAAAAAGTTGTATATTATTAACGGATTTACGCTCACTTGACATTACAAATGAAAAGTATACACTTCATTTTAAAACATTTCTTAAATGATTACTGAATGTCAAATTAAATCCCATGTATAATACTTTGCTACTCGATTTATACGTTGATTAACCTTCGGTTAGAAACCTTGAACATATCGACTAAACTCAACTATTTTGCTCTTAAGAGTAAGATTTATTTGATGGCGATACGTAGTGCATTTGAGGAATTACGTCGGTTAAAATCTCCTCTACTCAATGCTGAAATCAACTATTAAAGTATATATTATACACCTTATTTTAGTTTGGATGCGTAAGGTAAGTTATTTAAACTAACTCAAATTAATTAAATTTTCAAAAGCGAATTGATTCTTATGATAACGGAAAAAACGAAAAAACACCAAAAAGTCTTAACCCGTACTGATTTAGGTTCACCATTGATAACGGAAAAAACGGAAAAACTCCAAAAAGTTTTAGCCCGTGCTAATTTAGGTTCACGACGACAAGTAGAAGAGTGGATTCGCCAAGGACGAGTGAGGGTTAATCAACAAATGGCCACTATCGGAATACGAGTGAGTCAAACCGATAACATTCAAATAGATGGTCGCAAGGTGTATTTACAAAAAACCTTTGCCACGACTCGTCAAATTTTATGTTACCACAAACCTATCGGTGAAATCTGTAGTCGTCATGATCCAGAGGAACGAGCGACCATCTTTGAACATTTACCCAAACCGAAACAAGGACGTTGGATTAGTGTAGGTCGATTGGATATTAATACCGGCGGATTATTATTATTAACCACCGACGGCGAATTAGCTCATCGTTTAATGCACCCTTCTTATACGATTGAACGAGAATACGCGGTGCGAGTGCTCGGTGAAGTTGAGCCTACGATCTTGCAACGATTGCTCAATGGAGTGCAATTAGAAGATGGTCTAGCACGGTTTAAACAAATTCTGCCAGCCGGCGGAGAAGGCGCAAATCATTGGTATCATGTGATTTTAAGTGAAGGCCGCAAACATGAAGTACGCCGGTTATGGGAATCTCAAGGAATCACCGTTAGTCGTCTTATGCGGATTCGTTTTGGCCCGGTTTGGTTGCCAAAAGGCTTGCGGTCAGGACATTCAGTGATGATGGATAGTGAGACTGAACAATTATTGTTACAGCAAGTTGGATTAGAAGAGGTTAAGGTAAAAGTACCGGTGGTGCGACCTAAATTTAAATCTACGTTACCTCGTAATAGTAAACATTCTAATAAACCCTACAAATCCCATAAATCCTATAAATTTTAAAATGTTTCGAGAAAACTTTCCCTAAACATTTATTCCCTTATTCCTAAATCTTGGGGACCGGTGAGACCATGCCATTAAATTGAGATGACATCACCTCATTTCAATACTCAGTCCAACCTAAGTGGTAACTGATAATTTCCAGAAAATTTTAAACTTTTGGAAAGTTGGCGGGATCCAGATGCCAGAAACCGCGATGACAATGACGCTAATTTAATGGTATTGAGCCGGCGGCCAGTTAAAATATTTAGGAAAATTCTGAAACCGTTAAACTACTGTTTCGCGAAAATTTTGCAGAAACATCCTTTAGCGTCGCGACCATCACGCACAAAAGGAGAATATCCGATGTCTTATAAACCCCAAAATATTAAACAATTAGGAGACCGGCTCATGTCCTATAAACCACTTAACCCATCCACCACCGAATTATCACCATTTGATAGACCACGCGGCAGCGCCTCTATTACTGGAGAAAGTCAAATGCCAGAGGAAAAATCAGAGCGTGTCACTACCGCTTCATTAGAAGCAGCCGAGAGAAAATCACGGTTATCGGAAAGTAATTTTTCTGCCTCACGGGAAGACAAGACGACAGCACCCTCACTATCCTCCTCGCTGGATTTAACTGATACCATGATGGGAGCCAAAATCGGTAATATCGACCAAGTGCGCGATATTTTGTTTGGTGGTCAGATGCGTGATTATGAAAAACGCTTCAAACGTATGGAAGAGCGTTTTGCGCAAGAAAGTTTGCATTTACGTGATGACATCGTACAACGACTGAAAGTATTGGAAGAGAGGGTTAACGGTGAAGTTGAAAGCCTGGCCGAAAAATCCAAGCTGGAGCGACAAGAACGATTATTATCTCAACAAGACCTGCGGCTAGAGTTGAGTGCCTTGAAAAATGAACTAAATTCTCGGCTAACACAATTGGATGAGCAATTGACCAAGGAGATTAAATCCTTCCGTCAACAATCTCATAATAAATTCCAAGAATTGGGGTTACAACTACGGCAACAAAATGAAACCTTGACCACGCTAATTACCCAAGAAGTAGCACAATTGCAAGAGGATAAAGTTAATCGTAGCGATTTAGCGGCATTCTTTAACGAAATTGCCGTGCGGTTAACCAGAAATTTAGAACGTGGCGGTGCGGCTTCGATAGAATAATTCAGACCTAAACTTCGTAACCAATCCAGCGTATCCAACGTAGGGTGCGTTAGGCACGTCTGGTTGTGCCGTAACGCACCTTTTCCTTCCTCATTTTTTACTTACGTTTTCCTCGTTTTCCTCGTTCCCACGCGCCAGCGTTGCGGAGCCGACGTTTCCACACTGGCGCTTTGGAATGATGGTTATCACCCACATTGCATCACTACCAAATTTTCTGGTATTTTCTTTCGCCCCTCTCTCTTTGGGAGAGGGGCCGGGGGTGAGGGAAAATACCGCTGAATTTCTGCATTAGTACTTATAATTACCCCAGGGAAAAATCCTCTACTTACTCCACCAGTTAGTGGTTTTAATTATCTATATACATGAATTATAAGTATTTTATTTTGAAACAGCCATCCTCAGAAGGAGAGGGTATGTTACTCACCTTTCAGGATTACCAAACATTAAACATTTATCAATCAAAGAGACTCCTTTATGCCATCACCCGCTACTCAACCTACCTCCTCAGCAACTTCTCCCTCTTTGCCGGCCTTGGCCAAAGCCGGCAGTGAACAAGCCCAAAATTACTTTAACTACCATCGGCTGGCCCACTTAATCGCCCTGGTTCTTTCGCTGTTCATGTTGCTACTCAAACACTATGATTTGTTAGTATACTTTTTAGCCGTAATAGCGATATTGGCAGAAATCTTTGCTTGGTGGTTTCGCTATAAAGAAGAACACTCTCACCACCTCTCCAGAGAACTGATGCGTCGTGCGATTTTAGAAGATGCCTTTGGTAAAACCGGTAACACTCAAGAAATCGTCCATCTTGGTCAAAGTTTTGCTAACCCTCAGTTTCTGCAACGGGCCACTCAATTTGACCAACTTTATCAAGATGGCGGTGGCTATTTTACCAGCGACTTCTCCCCAGGTACCACCCGTTTTTTGGATAACCTACAAGAAAGTGCCTTCTGGTCCAGTTACCTGTATAGAATTATTGCCCGTCGTACCTTTTGGATGATTGGTTTAGTCTTGCTTACGGTGATAGTTATCGTGTTTGCCATCATTCCAGTGGCCGCCACCAGCAATATTTCTATTATTCCTAAACTGTTCAGTGTCCTCTTCATATTTTGGTTAGCCGATGAACTGACCACAGGTGTAGCCTGGTGGGAGGCAGCTGACAGTGCGACCCAAGTGGACCGGCGGGTGGGTGACTTGCTGAAATCTCAAAATGCTCCGCTAGAAGAACTTCTCGCCGTCTTTGGCGACTACGCAGTGGCGACGGCGGCAGCACCACCCATTGCCACGAGATTCTATAAACAGTATCGCAAACAGTTGAATGAATTATGGGAGCAAAGAAAAGCGGGACGTAAAATCATTCAGTCCCATTCCTAACACATTCAACCGGAGTCCAAAACGTGTTTTGGACTCCACTCGTTACGTTTAACGACGCTAACGTGAGTTAGTCGTTGGCGTCACCGTCGTCGTTGGAAGAAGTTGCTGTAACCGTTGTGCAAACGACGCTAACGAGTCAATCAGCACCGCTTCCCGATGAAGGTTTGACAACACTGACACATCTTCCATAGTCTCAATTTTCGCCCGCAACGGTTTAGGCACCCGTTGAAAGCGGGCTTTCAACACTTCAATCAAGGCTTCACGGGATTTTTGTAAAATCCCCTGTTGCAACCCCTTCTGAATCCCCTGACGTTCGATACCGGTAATAAATGGCATTTTTTTAGTCTCCTCGCAAATCACTGCGAACTCGTTAAATTGATGTTCTAACTCGTCGGGTAAAGTCAGTACCCAGTCGAGAAACACGTATAAATCAAAAAATTGCGGCTCGGTAAAGTTTGCTTCATATAAGGCTTGCAGCAACGCCTTTTTCCCGTCTAACCGTTGGGCGGTAGCATGACGGGTTTGCAAACTCATTAAGTGGATTCTCACCACTTGCGCAAAGGGATTACGAGACTTTTGGAGACGTTCCAGTTGGTTTCGGTAATCCCATAGTTTAACCGTGGTAAAACGAAATGACATCTGGCACCCTGGCGTTTGGTATTGGTAACGGTTGGGTCGCCACTCGGGACTGTCATCGCCTAAAATGGCTAAACTGGTCACGCAGGGGCCATAACGGTCATACAGACGGTAGTGGTAAATAAATACTCGTTTGGCAAATCCAGAGTCTCGTTGCGATTGGATTTCCAGATGAATATACAAGATAGTTTCGTGGCCGTCAAGTAGCCAAACTTTGACCAGTTTATCTACTCGTCGACTTTTGTTGACGGCCGAGCGGACCACTTTGGATAATTCTTGGTCGAGAAATTCCACCGGAATTTGCCAGTTAATTTGTTTCGCTAATCGCGGAAAGAAAAATTTGGTAAAATCCTGGAAGTGTCGTTCAATGATGTGTTTCCAAGGGTGGTCAAATTCTTGGGTAGTGGTGGTCATGGGATAAGTTCCAATTGAAATTAAGAGGAGTCCAAAACAGGTTTTGGACTCCACTCGTTACGTTTGACGACGCGAACGTGAGTTAGTCGTTGGCATCACCGTCGTCGTTGGAAGAAGTTGCTGTAACCGTTGTGCAAACAACGCTAACGAGTCAACTACCGCCGCTTCTCGTAGCAGTGTAGATAACTGTGACACCTCTTCCATAGTCTCAATTTTCGCCCGCAACGGTTTAGGCACCCGTTGAAAGCGGGCTTTCAACACTTCAATCAAGGCTTCACGGGATTTTTGTAAAATCCCCTGTTGCAACCCCTTCTGAATCCCCTGACGTTCGATACCGGTAATAAATGGCATTTTTTTAGTCTCCTCGCAAATCACTGCGAACTCGTTAAATTGATGTTCTAACTCGTCGGGTAAAGTCAGTACCCAGTCGAGAAACACGTATAAATCAAAAAATTGCGGCTCGGTAAAGTTTGCTTCATATAAGGCTTGCAGCAACGCCTTTTTCCCGTCTAACCGTTGGGCGGTAGCATGACGGGTTTGCAAACTCATTAAGTGGATTCTCACCACTTGCGCAAAGGGATTACGAGACTTTTGGAGACGTTCCAGTTGGTTTCGGTAATCCCATAGTTTAACCGTGGTAAAACGAAATGACATCTGGCACCCTGGCGTTTGGTATTGGTAACGGTTGGGTCGCCACTCGGGACTGTCATCGCCTAAAATGGCTAAACTGGTCACGCAGGGGCCATAACGGTCATACAGACGGTAGTGGTAAATAAATACTCGTTTGGCAAATCCAGAGTCTCGTTGCGATTGGATTTCCAGATGAATATACAAGATAGTTTCGTGGCCGTCAAGTAGCCAAACTTTGACCAGTTTATCTACTCGTCGACTTTTGTTGACGGCCGAGCGGACCACTTTGGATAATTCTTGGTCGAGAAATTCCACCGGAATTTGCCAGTTAATTTGTTTCGCTAATCGCGGAAAGAAAAATTTGGTAAAGTCCTGGAAGTGTCGTTCAATGATGTGTTTCCAAGGGTGGTCAAAGTCTAGGGTAGTGGTGGTGGTCATGGGATAAGTTGCAATTGAAATGGGTTGGTGGTATAGTATAAAAATATTATACCGGATTAACCGGATTTGTCAACTCTCAACGAGTTGACAAATCTATTCTAGCCAATTTTTGGGGAATTTTATATCATGTCTTATTCATTTCATTTCGAACCAGCCGCCGCGGATATTCCTAGTTTGCGACGAGGGGCGGAGATTGCTAGACAGTGGGTGGCAGAGACGCGGGAGAAATTGTTGCCACCGGAGCCGAGATTTGTCAACTCTTCGAGAGTTGACAAATCTAAGACCAATACACGGGAGAAATTATTGCCACCAGTGCCAAGATTTGTCAACTCTGATTTGTCAACTCTTCGAGAGTTGACAAATCTAAGACCAATACACGGGAGAAATTATTGCCACCGAAGTCGAGATTTGTCAACTCTTCGAGAGTTGACAAATCTAAGACCAAAATCTAAGACCAATCTTCTCGTTCCCACGCAGGAACGAGAAAAACCGTGCGTCAGGTGAGACCTTAATACAACCACACCCTCATTAGCGAAATCAATTTATCAATATCTACCGGCTTGGATAAATAATCATTCGCGCCAGCCTCAATACATTTAGCCTTATCACCTTTCATGGCTTTCGCCGTCAGGGCAATCACCGGCAATTTTTTAAAACACCCTTGGGCGCGAATTTTTTGAGTCGCTTCATAACCGTCCATTTCTGGCATCATAATGTCCATTAATACCAAGTCAATGTCTCGCCGTTCGTTCAAGATTTTTAGTGCCTCTTGACCATTGTTACCAACAATAACCTCCATTCCTTTCTCCTCTAACACGGTCAGCAAAGCATAGGTGTTACGGGCATCATCATCTACAATCAACACCTTTTTATTCTGCAAAATCGCTTCTTTATGGTGCATCAACTGAAGCATATTGCGCTGCTCCTTGGGCAAACGTGATTCCACTTGATGCAGAAACAACACGGCTTCCTCTAACAACCGTTCTGGTGACCGCACCAGTTTGACGGTGAGATTTTTTTCATATTGAGGCAAGGTCATTTCTTCTTGCGGTGTCACTTCGCGGGCTGGATAAATAATCACCGGAATTTGTGATAGGCCCTCGTCATGACATAATTGTTCCAGCAGTTGCAGACCAGTCCGTTGTTCCACCTCCAGATCGAGAATGATGCAATCACAGGTAGTCGCTTGTAGATATTGGTAGGCTTCGACCCGCGTGGCGGTCCAGGTAATTTGAATTTCTTTATTCTCCACTAGCTCTAAAATTTCCCGTTGCCGCGCTACCTGGTCGACGACTACTAACAAGTTTTTCACGGCCTGCGCAATAAAATGTTCAATTTTTTGAAACGCCTTGCGTAACTGTTCCATAGTGACCGGTTTTAGCAAATAACCAATCGCCCCCAACTTTTTCACATCACCTTGTTGTTGATCAGAAGCGGTCATAAAATGGACCGGAATATGCCGGGTTTGGGGATGGTCTTTCAATTTTTCCATCACCGTTTCCCCATCCATTTTCGGCAAACCTACGTCAAGAATAATAGCCGTCGGTTGATATTGGATGGCCAATTGTAAACCCGTTTGGCCATCTTCCGCCAGCAAACATTTAAAATGTTTCTCATGTGCGAGTTCCATCAAAATTCGGGCAAATTTTATGTCATCTTCAATAATCAACAGCGATTTGTCGGTCGATTTAATCGCTATTTTATCATCAACTATTCCCTCCAAATCTACCGCCGGCCGAGTAGCGGACATTGCCATCGTGGAGCGAGCACTGGAAACTGGAGTGGCTGACTCTGACTGCGAAATTCTGGACTCTAACATTTCTGACACTTGGTTACTTCCCCCTTGATGGACCTTTCCAGTGGCAGGGGAAATTGCCGGCTTTGGCAAACTGGTGGTAGCAAACTGACTGGCGGAGGTCTCTGGCAACTCTAAAGTGAAAGTGCTACCTTTACCGGTCTCACTGTGGAGCCAAATTTTTCCTCCCAGCAAGTTAGCCAATTCACGGGAGATCGATAAGCCGAGGCCAGTGCCACCGAACCGGCGACTGGTAGTGCCATCAACTTGTTGAAACGCTTCAAAAATAATTTCTTGTTTATCTTTGGGAATACCGATACCAGTGTCGCTCACGGCAAAACTGAAGTTTGGTACTCCCGCACTGCGGTTAATATTTAGCGTGACCTCCCCTTGTGCAGTGAATTTAAACGCATTGGACAGCAAGTTATTAAGAATTTGTTTCAACCGTTGGGCATCCGTATGTAAGAGCGGTGGCAAATCTTTGGCTATCGTAATGTGGAAAGCCAGACTCTTGCTGTCCGCCACCGGACGGAATTTCTGGTCAAAGGCTTCCACCAAATCATTGAGCAAAACTTCTTCCCAATGAACTTCCATTTTGCCCGCTTCAATCTTGGATAAATCCAGAATGTCATTGATTAGCTTGA
This sequence comes from Thiomargarita sp., assembly GCA_022729575.1. Classification (GTDB taxonomy): domain Bacteria; phylum Pseudomonadota; class Gammaproteobacteria; order Beggiatoales; family Beggiatoaceae; genus JAABRD01. The sequence goes on along the minus strand of DZAL01000037.1, from coordinate 28,054 downwards.
GCAAATCGGTCCCGGCACTGCAAATCGTGCGAGCATATTCTACTTGTTTATTAGTTAAGTTGCCCGCTTTATTTTCGACCAACAATTGCGATAAAATGAGCAGACTATTTAGGGGCGTGCGTAATTCATGGGACATATTGGCCAAAAATTCCGATTTATACTGACTGGCCAGTTCCAATTCATGGGCTTTAGTCTCCAGCGCCACCTGAATTTTCTTCATTTCGACTTGAGTTTGTTCCAGCACTAAATTCTTCTCTTGAACTGCATTTCTTTGCCGTTCTAACTCTTTAGTGCGCTCTTGCATTGTCTCGTTAGCATGAGTCAACTCTTCTTGCTGGGTTTGTAATTCCTCAGTTTGCGTTTGTAGTTCCTCGGATTGACTTTGTAATTCTTCAGTTTGCGTCTGGCTTTGTTGTAATAACTCTTGCAAACGTAATCGTGATTGCGCGGTATTCACTGCGATGCCGATACTGGGCATCACCTGGGAGAGAAATTCTTGTTGCAACTCGGTGATAGGTTTGAACGAAGCTAATTCTAGTACGCCTTTCACCGTGTCTTCATACAGAAATGGCAAGACTAACACTTGGCGAGGTAAGGATTTACCCAAACCTGATTGAATTTGGAGATAATAACTGTCTGGCACTTTCGTCAGGAGAATCTGTTTCCGCTCCAACGCCGCTTGCCCAACCACGCCTTCACCTAGCGCAAAACCACTGGTAATACCTTTGCGATGGGTGTAGGCATAACTGGCGATGAGTTTGAAACGAGCCGTCGGCGAATCGGCTTGACCTTCCAGTAGATAGAACAAGCCCACGGGCATTTCTAAATAAGTGGTCAAGAAGGTGATAATGTTTTTAGCCAATTTCATTAAGTCTTGTTCCCCACTCACTTGCGTCCCTAACTGCATTTGTCCCGTCTTCAACCAATTTTGAGTGATATTTTTAGTGGTGGCCTCAGTTAGTTTGCTAGAAGCAGTGGCTAGAGCAACTTTGATTTGCAGGAAATTGCCCCGATATTCGGCTTTAGGGGTCACTTGTAATTCGCCGGCGGCTAATCCCTGGGAAACTTGCACAATGTCCTCAATCACTTCGCTTAAATTAGGCAAAGCGGTCTCTAAGGCATTTTTTATCTGGACCAAATCTCCCTGGTATTGCGCTTGCGGCATCACATGCAAGTTTCCCTCCGCTAATCCCTGAGAAATTTTAACCAGGTCATCAACCACCTGACGTAAATTGCTAATCATCTGTTGGAAAGCGTTACCTAAGACGACACTGATTTCGTTTTGACTTTGGATAGTCACCGTTTGGTTAATGTCACCGTTGGCCAATTTACGGGCAACTTCCGTCATCGTAAGTATTGGTTTCACGATAGAATTGCCCAGGAACAAAGCTATTCCTACCATGAGGCCCGTCATCATAGCTACCAGACTCCACATGAGAATCAGCATCCGTTGTACACCAAGAAACGCTTCGGTTTCATCAATCTGAACGGTTAACAACCATCGTACCCCAGCGCTGTTAATTGGGGCATAAGCCACGATGACGGCTTGGCCACGGGCATCAGTAATCGTTTTGACTCCCTTCTCACCGGCGGCAGCAGCGCGAGTGACTTCGTTGTCCAGTTTCAATGTTAACACCGTGCTATCTTTAACAAAGCGTGAATTGGAACGGAGGAGAAAATCGTCAGCGCTGACCAACAGTGTTTCGCCAGTCTCTCCCAGCCCTGTATGATCTTGCATAATGGCATCAATTTGGTTAATCGACAATTCAAAAACCAGTACACCGATGACCTTGGGACCATCAAAAATCGCTGAAGACACGAACCAAGCTATAGTTTTGGAAGGTTCATAATGGACCAGATCAGTCTGCGAGGTGAGATAAATATCGGTGGTCGCGGCCAACTCTTTGAAATCTTCACTTAGACCGGTGTTAAGGAAAAGACTATTTTGAAGAATATTGTTGCCCAAATCGTCTTCTTTCTTAACGGTGTAGAGAATATTACCCGTCTGCGATTCTACTAGCATAACGTCATAGTAGTCGTAGGCTTTTAGATATTCACTGAAGAGCGATTGATATTGGACGTGTGCCATACTGTAAGCACTGCCATCGTTAGCATCTAGTAGGTCGGGCTTATTCAGATACAGAGAACGAAATTTTTTCAAAGCCCCTGCTTCGTCCGTACTCAAGTCCTTCATGGTCGTGGTCATAGCGTCATTAAAAGCTCGCATCGCAACTATGACTGATGGATTATTAGACAGCAAGGCCACCGCCAAGAGTTGATTTTTCAAGTATGTTTCAAGGTGGTTAGCTTCAATATCACGCACGGCCACCAATTTATTGTTAATTTCAGCTACTAAGGCTTGTTTGGCCTGAAAATAAGCTAACACTCCTAGAGTGAAGAGTGGAAGCAGTAAAGCTAATAGCAACCACCAAATGACCTTGCTGCGCAAGGATTGGAAGAAGCGGAAGCGGTTTTGGGTAGAAAAGGTAGTTATCATAAGTTAGTTCTGTTTCGAATGCTTTAGTTAGTCCTGTTTCGAATGCTTTAGTTAGTCCTGTTTCGAATGCTTTGGTAGAGTTTCGGATAAAAACACCTTAGTATCTCACCTTACGCACGGTTAACACCACCACCCCCAACCCCTCCTTGGTAAGGAGGGGGGTACGCACTACCGGCACCGCCAGGATACTACCAAGGAGGGGTTGGGGGTGGTGGTGCGTAAGGTGAGTTAGTATATCAGAAGATTCACGCTTCAGAACTTACTTTAGTAATGATAGCGGGCTTGAATAATATACACCGTGTCATCATCAAATTTGTAAATTAGACGATGTTCTTTATCAATGCGCCGTGACCAACAACCTGGGCATTTATACTTCAAGAGTTCTGGTTTGCCTAAACCTGTTGTCGGTTCCCTACAAGCATCCTCGCATAATGTCATAATCTTGCGGTATTTTTTGAGATCCGTTATCTTCCAGTATTTTAAATCTGTAACTGCCTCAGGCTCCCATTTTAACTTTCTCATGGCTCTAAATCCAGACTAATATGTTGTCCTGTTTCATATTGTTGCAGAGAGCGTTCTAACGCTGCCACATTGGCAGGAGACTTTAACAGATAAGCCGTTTCATCAAAATCGGGACCCAGTTCGGTTGCAATTTCCAGGTCTTCTCGGTAGTATTCACGAGCTTGATTGACTAGGCTTAAATGGATACTGACTTGATACCCAGCCCACAAGGCGAATCCCCAGCCGGCGACGGTTATCAGTTCTATTATCCATCCTCCTGGTGGTCTGGACAACAGCCAGAGAAAAATTAGCAACAGTGCATATAAAATAGCCTTAGCAAACGCCCGCACCGTTTCCATGAGGAAAAAACTCTTATCTCGGACCAAGTCAACGATATATTGTCGATTGGTAGCCTCAAAGTGTCGCTGACGTTGTCTCAAAGTAGAGGACAGACGGGCGAGAAAGTGATGAATGGGTCTAAAGTATCCTTCTATCGCTGATGCGACTATCGCCGACCAAAAAATGCTGGCAACTAACAAATTTTCATTCATAGTGGTACTCCTTAAAATTCGAGTTAATGCTTGTTAGATAGATAACATTCAAGCCAGGAGTTCGTCCCGAGGGGTCGGGGGGGGGGTCCCATGCACCATTCGCAATAATCCTTATTGCGCTCCAGAGAGAATAGTGGCTAGGAACAAAGCTTCGCTTTGTACTCCTGGTTTGCGGAGTTTACGGAGTTTGCGGGCTGTCTGCTTTAAACATCCTCATAAATATCTTGCATCGTCACTGGCAGGTCAATACAACGGAAGTAAATCTTCTCCTCCATGGTATTATAAGTATCCACATACCATTGTCCTTGTTCATCGCGGCGGTGAACCTCCACTAACGGCTCGATTTGACTGACAATGACATATTCTTGGACACGGCCCAAGGTCTGATAAGCTAACAGTTTTTCCCGTTTATCAATATGTTTGGTACTCTCGGACAAAACTTCAACCAATAGACAAGGACGTTCCAGATAATATTCCGATTGATGGTCGGTGGGGTCACAACCCACCATAATATCAGGATAGTAATAAATCTGTTTGCGCGGGATCCGGGTTTTGACTTCGGCTATATACGCCCGACAGCGCGTCCCGCGTATGTGAGAACGAATCAGCATATATAAATTCCCAGCAATTTGATTGTGTGCTTTCGTTGTACCAGACATTGCGAAAATGTGGCCCTCCACATATTCGTGGCGCACTTGGCTATGTGCTTCTAGGTCTAAATAGTCTTGTTCACTCAAGACAGGAATTACGGCGTGAAGTGCCATCAGAAAGTATCCTCTAAAGTTCTAAGAAAGTAAAGTTTTTGAACAAATCGATTGGATTATGGTATTTGCTTTTCGTATTCTAAAAATATATCATATCTAAAACCGCCTTTGAAGAATTTTTAAATTATGATTGTTGGTTTCCGAGACCGGCGCACCCAAATGCTGTTTAATGGCGAATCGGTACCGCGTATTGATTCAAACTTAGCCAAAAAGATCCGCCGTCGTCTTGAATTGTTGGGAGCTGCCAAAAAAATTGAAGATTTGTATTTTCCGCCTTCCAAGCAATTTCATGTACTTGACGGATTTAATCCCAAACGTTATGCTATTTGGGTAAATAAACAGTGGCGAATTAGTTTTCTATGGATTAATAATAACATACACGATGTTTATTTTGAGGATTACCACTAAACCAAATGGAAAACCTTTACTATGACTCCCAAATATCGCCCCACCCATCCCGGTGAATTTATCAAAGCCGATATTTTACAAGAACTCGGTATGACCCAAACCCAACTAGCAAAAACCTTGGGGGTTTCACGTCATGCCATCAGTCAACTGGTCAATCACAAACGAGGAATTACTTTGGATATGGCGCTACGACTAGGTCAGTTTACGCAAACTAGCCCCGAGATGTGGCTAAATTTGCAATTGGCCGTTGATTTATGGGAGGTGCGTCATTCTAGTAAAGCGAAGCAGATTAGGCAAATTCAACCGTTTTTAAGTGTGGTCTCACCTTAGACCACTCCATGAGTACCAAGCGAAGTTTTAAACCAAGCGTTATCTCGTTCCCACGCGCCAGCATGGGAATGCCGTGGGCAAGCTTTATCTCGTTCCCACGCGCCAGCGTGGGAATGCCGTGGGCAACGCGCCAGCGTTGCGGGAAAGGGACGCCGGCGCGTGGGAACGAGAAAATTACCCACGAATCTTTTGCAAAAGCGCCTGCATCTTCGTTCGTGATTCAGCCGTATTCACTACGATTCCAATACTGGGCATGACCTGTTTGAGAAATTCTAGTTTTATCTCGTTCATCACTTGGAAGGAACCCAGCTCAATCACGCCCTTTACCACATTTTCATACAAAAATGGCATCACCAAAATATTTTGGGGCACCGCTTCTCCTAAACCGGATTCAATATGAATATAATCCTCTGGCACCTCAGTCACCAGAATAAATTGCTGCTCGAGCGCCGCTTGTCCTATCAGTCCTTCCCCAATGGGAAATTCGGTAGGCAAACCTTTCCGTTGAGTATACGCATAACTGGCTACCAGTTTCAAGCGGGCCGCTTCAGAAGTTCCCTGGTTGGCTTCTTCCAACAGGTAGAAAACCCCGATTTGTGCTTCTACATAAGGCGTGAGAAAATTAATCACATTTTTCGCCAACATCGCCACCTCCTGCTCACCTCTCAATTGTTCATTTAACAAGGTTTGGCCGGTTTTCAACCAATCTTGAGTAGCGTTTCTAGTAGTCGCGGCGGCCAGTTTAGTCGCGGCGGTTTCCAAGCCCGTTTTAATTTGTACGAAGTCGCCTCGATATTCGGCTTTAGGCATAATTTGCTGGCCTTCGGCAAGTCCCTGCGACACTTGCACAATATCCTCTATCACTTGCTGGAGGTCCGATAAGGCAGTTTCTAAGGCTTGTCTAATTTGGATAAAATCGCCTCGATATTCGGCGGTGGGGGTGACCCGCAGGTTTCCCACCGCTAACCCTTGAGACACTCGGACAATATCTGCAATCACGGTCTGAAAATAACCAGCGACCGCGTCAAAAGTTCGCCACAGATTCCCCAGCTCGTCACGGCGCATTGTCATGTTATTAGTATCACTACGATTCTTAACCGCCACGATTTGACTTAAATTGCCCGTCATCATCTGATCAGTCATGGCCATCACCGTTGCCAGGGGAGCGGTGATACTCCGTGACAAGGTGACACCGAGAACCAAGCCGATGCAGATAGCTAAACTCATAGTCACTAATAGTTGCATCCAGGTGTCGGTAACTAGGAGATGGGTGGTCTGACTACCTTTAGTAAACTCCGCACTGACTCTGGACGATATACCTAAACTGGTTTCTTGCAGTTGGGGACCAATCGTGTAAAATAGCTTTTCAATCAGTTGGAGTTGTTGGTCATAATCGGCTCGCAGTGCCACGAAACTTTGATAGTACAAATTCATAGCCGTTTCTGCATCGTTGGCCAGTTGATGCAGTGTAGCATCTTTAAGCGTTTCGTCCAGTTGTTTAAAGACGACTTGTGCTTCCTGGTAACGTTGCTCTAATTTTTGTGCCCACTGAGAATCTCTTGCTTCCAAATACTTGAAGACATCTAGGCGCATTAAGAGGAGCGAACGCTGAAATTTGCTCACATAGAATAAGGTACTCGCATCATTAGCTTGGAAAAATTTTTCTTGAAGTTGCTGCCATTTATCTTCGGCCAGAGGTCCCTGTACATTAAGAACCTCCGTTATAGCTTTATGACGATTATCGAACAGTTTCATTATTTCATCAAAGTGATTAACGTAGGCTTGCACGCCGCTGTTAAGTTGAGTGACGACACTTTGTTCTTGGTCAGGAAATTCTTGATTAGCTCTCGCTAAGAGTTTATCCAGGTTAGCTACCTCTTCCTTGAAGTGGTTCACATCGGTGGCAGATTGATGCCAAATATATCTATTCGCCTGGAGGCGAACTTGTAAAATTTGGCTAACCAATTGGTTGGCCAGATGCTGGTCACTGGCGAAATTGTCGGCAAAGTCGATGACAGTGGCGTGAATTTGGGAAATCTTCACGAGGGCTATCCCGCCAGTGGCAATCATCAGAGTTAAGATAATTAAGAAGCCGACTAAAATTTTGGTACTGATTTTTAAATGAGTAAAAATGTTCATGAATGTTTCCTGTAATTGTCTATTCACCATTGAATTTCTGCCTGCAACCGTTTTTGTAAATCCTCCGGCAACTGTTGAATTCCCGCCTGCAACAAACGACCAAACTTATCTTGACGAGACTGGGCGGCTTCCCAAGCGAATAAAATATCACCGGGGCGCTCTTCCAACAATACAGATAACAATTGGGCGGCCTGTTCAATATCCTTTTTAGCTTTTAAGTGATAAGCCACTGCTCGACGCTGTGAGACCACTAATTTATGCAAAGCGTAGCGGGCTGGCGAAGGTACATTGACCAAAATTCCAGCCCTGGCCACTACTACCGCAGGTTGGACGGCTTCTAGCAAAAATTCTAAGAAGCGAATAGGAGTGGCAGAAGCATTCAGCGATTTTAGAAAGATCGGTTGGGAAGACGTTTTACCGATCATAGGGGTGAGAATGTCTATTTTTAATTCCTGCCCGCGCATTCGAAACGCGGTGGAAGGTTCTCTGGTATTGAGAGCCGGAATTTCCAAAAAGCCCATACCACTTTGTAATAGTTCATCTTTCAAGTTAACCGGTTTATCATAAATACCAATGGTCAAGCAATTGTTCTCGGCTATATCAATATCACGAGTTTTAGTCGTTTGAGACCGCCAACGGACCCCCAACATATTTTGGTAGAGATTAAAGGCATGAGAACCCACTAAGATTCCGCCGACGAGAAACACGCCTAGTTGTTCTAGCAATTCCAACACCCGCGCTTCATTATGACCTACGTAAAAAGCCCCGCCGGCTTGTAGCATCGCCACCAATTTTTTGCGTTTTGCCAGTTCGGGTTTGGCATTTTGCCAAAGTTGCTTTTCAGATTCTATTTTAGCCCGCGTTTCTAAGGAATCGGTACCCACATAACGTTGGGTTTGACGATTACCGATTTTAACTTGCAGATACCAATAAGTACGTCCTTTAATAGCCTTGGTAACAAACGATAAACCGTTACCCTGGGGAGCGGCTATTTCACATTGTTGTAGCAGTTCTGAATAAAGTAAATTGGTACTTTCTAAGGTTCTTTCTATGTTCATGGTGGTCAGCCGTTTAAAATAAAGTTATACGTCTAGTTAGATAACAAAGACGTATAACTGAACGAAAAATCAAGGTGAAATCCGGAATTTACGGTGTTGGAGTCCGGAATTTATTCCGTCTTTGGGAACGAAAAAACGGTGAGTTACCGATACAACCACACTCTCATCAACGACACCAATTTGTCAATATCCACCGGTTTAGATAAATAATCATTCGCCCCCGCTTCAATACATTTAGCTTTATCCCCTTTCATGGCTTTGGCGGTTAAGGCAATCACCGGCAATTTTCTAAAATGCTCTTGTGCTCTAATTTTCTGAGTAGCTTCATAACCGTCCATTTCTGGCATCATAATGTCCATTAAGACCAAATCAACATCTGGATGTTGGTTCAACAATGCTAACGCTTCTTGACCATTATTGCCAACCATCACCTCCATCCCTTTCTCCTCTAACACGGTCATCAAAGCATAGGTGTTGCGAGTATCGTCATCTACAATGAGCACTTTTTTGCCATTCAAAATCGCTTCTTTATCGTGCATCATCTGAAGTATATTGCGCTGATCCTTAGGCAAACGTGATTCCACTTGATGTAAAAACAGGGTAGCTTCCTCTAACAACCGTTCTGGCGACCGCACCAATTTGACGGTGAGATTTTTTTCATATTGATGCAGAGTCATTTCTTCTTGCGGTGTCACTTCGCGGGCCGGATAAATAATCACTGGAATTTGTGACCGGTTCTCATCATGATATAGTTGTTCCAGCAGTTGCAGACCGGTTCGTTGTTCGACTTCCAGATCAAGGATAATGCAATCACAGGTAGTCGTTTGTAAATATTGGTAGGCTTCGGTTCGGGTGGCGGTCCAAGTAATTTGAATCTCTTTATTCTCCACTAAGTCTAAAATTTCCCGTTGTCGCACTACCTGGTCGACGACCACCAACAAATTTTTCACAGCCCGCGCAATAAAATGTTCAATTTTTTGAAACGCCTTGCGCAACTGTTCCATGGTGACCGGTTTTAGCAAATAACCAATCGCTCCCAACTTTTTCGCATCACCTTGTTGTTGATCAGAAGCGGTCATAAAATGGACTGGAATATGTCGGGTTGGCGAATGGTCTTTCAATTTTTCCATCACGGTTTCTCCATCCATTTTCGGCAAACCTACGTCAAGAATAATGGCCGTCGGTTGGTATTGAGTCGCTAATTGTAAACCCGTTTGACCATCTTCCGCCAGCAAACATTTAAAGTGCTTTTCATGCGCAAGTTCCATCAGAATCCGGGCAAATTTTACGTCATCTTCAATAATCAACAGCGATTTATCGGTCGGGTTGAGTGTTAGTTTGTCATCAATGACTCCCTCCAAACCAATGCCCGCCACTACCGCCGGTAGAGCGCTGGATGTTGCCGTCGTTGAATGGGTGCTGGGAACCGGCAGGGTAGCCGTTGACTCTAAAATTGAGGGCCCCGGCATCTCAGATACTTGGTTATTTCCACCTCGTGAGGCCAGCTTCGTAGTTGGGGAGACTACCGGTTTTGAGGGGCTGGGAACCGCGACGGTGGCAAACTGACCGGCGAGAGTTTCGGGCAACTCTAAGGTGAAGGTGCTACCTTTACCGATTTCACTGTGCAACAGAATTTTTCCTTTCAGCAAATTCGCCAATTCACGGGAGATCGATAAGCCAAGGCCGGTGCCACCGAAACGGCGGCTGGTGGTGCCATCAACTTGTTGAAACGCCTCAAAAATAATCTCTTGTTTGTCTTTGGGAATGCCGATGCCGGTGTCGGTCACCGCAAAACTGAAGTTTTGCACTCCAGCAGGTTTGCTGATAGTTAAGGTAACGGCACCTTGAGTAGTAAATTTAAAAGCGTTGGAGAGTAAGTTATTGATGATTTGTTGGAAACGTTGAGCATCGGTGTGTAATACCGGTGGCAACTCCTGCGTAGTGGTAATGTGAAAAGCCAGTCCTTTACTGTCTGCCACGGGACGGAATTTCTTCTCAAACGTGTCCACTAAATCGCTCAACGAGACCTCTTCCAGATGAACTTCCATACGACCGGCTTCAATCTTCGATAAATCCAAAATGTCATTGATCAGTTTCAGCAAATCGCTGCCAGCACTTTGAATCGTTTGGGCATATTCTAATTGTTTATTAGTCAAATTGCCCGCTTTATTTTCGGCCAATAATTGGGCCAGAATCAACATACTGTTTAAAGGCGTGCGTAATTCATGGGACATATTGGCTAAAAATTCCGATTTATATTTGCTGGCCAATTCCACTTCTTTGGCTTTAGCGACAATGGTTTGTTGGGTTTGTTCCAACACCGCGTTTTTGTCCCGAACTTCCTCTTGTTGCCGTTCTAATTCTTTAGAACGTTCTTGCAATTCCTCATTAATTTGGGTTAACTCTTCCTGTTGCGATTGTAATTCTTCGGTCTGACTTTGTAACTCTTCGGCTTGACTTTGCAACTCTTCCGTTTGCGTCTGGCTTTGTTGTAACAACTCTTGTAAACGAGCACGGGATTGGGCCGTGTTGACCGCGATGCCAAGGTTCGACATAACCTGCGCCAGAAATTCCTGTTGCAATTCAGTGATCGGTTTAAACGAAGCCAATTCAATCACGCCTTTCACGGTGTCTTCATATAAAAAAGGTTGGACTAACACCTGACGAGGTAGGGATTTGCCCAGTCCAGATTGAATGTGAATGTAGTAATTATCCGGTACTTTGGTCATCAGAATGGTTTTCCGTTCCAACGCGGCTTGTCCAACCACTCCTGCGCCAATTACAAATTCACTGGAGAGACCTTTACGATGGGTATACGCATAACTGGCTATCAATTTCAGGCGGGCGGTTGGAGTCTGGTCGCCATTTTCCTGAAGATAGAATAATCCCACGGGCATTTCTAAATAAGTCGCCAAGAAGGTGATAATATTTTTAGCCAGTGTCACCAGGTCTTGTTCACCACTCATTTGGGTACTTAATTGCATTTGACCGGTCTTCAGCCAATTTTGAGTCAAATTTTTGGAGGTTGCGTCCGAAAGTTTAATCGCCGTGGTGGCTAGGGCTTTTTGCAGTTGGACAAATTCTCCATTATATTCCGCTTTAGGCATGACTTGTAAATTACCCTGGGCTAATCCTTGGAGGACTTGCACACTGTCTTCAATCACTTGTCTTAGATTGGCTAAAGAAGTTTCTAAGGCATTTTTGATTTGCACGAAGTCGCCTTGGTACTCCGCTTGCACGGCGATGTGCAAGTTACCTGCGGCTAACCCTTGTGATACTTGCACCAGGTCTTCAATGACTCGCCAGAGGCTGGATAAAGCCATCTCCATGGCTTTTTTAATTAAAATAAAATCGCCTCGATATTCCGCTTGCGGAGTGACCAGCAAATTGCCCGTCGCTAAACCTTGCGACACGTTAACCACATCATCAATGACTAGGCGTAAACTGTTAATCATTTGTTGAAAAGCCTGACTCATCACCCCAATCTCATCACGGCGGTTGATTTCAATGGTTTGATTCAGATTGCCCGCGGCCAATTGACTGGCAATCTTAGTCACGGTCAGCAATGGTTTAACGATAGAGTTACCCACGGCCATCGCTATACTGGCTACTATCACCGCTATTACCACTATCAACAGCACCATCAAATTCAATAAATGGTTAGCCACGGCAAAGGCTTCTGCTTCCTCAAGCTGGGTCGTCAATATCCAGCGTACTCCGGGAATATCAAGAGGTCTATAGGCCACGACCATTGAGTGACCGCGAGCATCAAGAATGGTTTTGACTCCACTCTCACCCGTAGCTGCGGCGCGAGTGGCTACGTTATCCAGTTTAAGTTTGAACAAAGTGTTTTCCTTAACCAAGCGCGAATTGGAACGGAGGAGAAAATCGTCAGCACTGACTAGGAGAGTTTCCCCCGTTTCGCCTAAGCCAGCATGTTCTTGCATGATGGCATCAATGAGGTCAATAGGTAATTGGAAAATCAGCACGCCAACTAATTCAGAGTCATCAAAAACGGGTAACGCTTCGAAAGCGGCGGCATTCTTGGAAGGTTCATAGTAGGCAAAGTCTTTTAGCCGGATAGAATCACGACTCTTAGTCGCTGAAACTTCCTTGAAAACTTCACTCAGATTGGTATCGGCATATAAGCCATTCAGTAGATTGGAGCCGAAATCGTTTTCTTTTTTCATGGTGTAAAGAACATTCCCGTGTTGTGATTCTACCATGAATATATCATAGTAGCCATAGATTGCAAGGTACTCTTTAAACCAAGAATGATATTGAGCATGTGCTACGCTGTAAGTGCTTCCGTCGTCAGCATTTATTAAGTCAGGTTTCCCTAGATACAGGGAACGATAATGTTCTAGGATTTCCGTCGGTGTCTTGCCCGAAACAGCCTTTATATCACTTTCCAGCGCTTGGTTAAAGGCCTGTACCGTAGCAATAAGGTTTGGATCACGACTTAACACTGTTAAGTCACTTAGTCGTTCTTTGAAGTAATTTTGAATTTGATTAGCTTTGATGTCACGCACCGCTAACAATTTATCAGTCACCTCATTTTTCAGAGCTTGGCTAGTTTTAAGGTAAGCCAACATTCCCATGGTCAGGAGTGGTAATAGTGAAATCAGTAGAAACCATAAAATGAGTTTCCCCCGCAAGGAGCGGAAGAAGCTAAGGTGTGTGTTGGTAAAAGAGGAAGTAGTTATCGTCATAATTTGATTTTATCTAAAGTAGGGTGCGTCCCACGCACCACTTTGGCTATGTTGTGAACTCATAGAGTCGAATTGGTTTTGGAGTCCGTTGGTTTTGGAGTCCGGAATTTATTCCGTGGAGTACGGAATTTATTCCGAAACCGACTTGACAACTATCCATAAACTGTCAGGTTTCTCGGAATAAATTCCGGACTCCAAAACCTGGGAGTTGGGGTCCGGAATTTATTCCGTGGACTACTGAATTTTCTGCAACAGTGTTTGCATCTTAGTCCGTGATTCGGCAGTATTTACGGCTATCCCAATATTTAACATCACTTGCTTGAGAAATTCCAATTGTATTTCGGTCATGGCGTGGAAGGCACCGAGTTCAATGACTCCTTTTACCGTATTTTCATACAGAAATGGCATGACTAGAAGATTTTGCGGAACTGCTTCACCTAAACCAGATTCAATATGAATGTAATCGTCTGGCACGTCGGTCACGAGGATAATTTGTTGTTCCAATGCGGCTTGTCCAATCAATCCTTCGCCTAGTTGAAACTCGGTAGGCAAACCTTTCCGCTGAGTATAAGCATAACTGGCCACCAATTTTAATTGGCTGATCTCGCGCTTGCCTTCGTGGACCGGGTCCCAGAGATAGAAGACACCTACTTGGGCCTCTACATACGGGGTGAGGAAGGTGATAATATTTTTGGCCAAGGTAATCACTGTTTGTTCGCCGCGCATTTGTTCATTTAACAACGTTTGGCCGGTCTTTAACCAATCTTGAGTGGCATTTTTGGCAGTGGCTACCACCAATTTAGTAGAAGCGGTTTCTAACGCCGTTTTGACTTGGACAAAATCTCCTCTATATTCCGCTTGCGCTACCACTCGTTGTTTGCCTTCGGCTAAACTTTGCGAGACTTGCACGATGTCTGCTATCACTTGAGATAAGTCGGCTAAGGCTGTAGTGAGAGCGGTTTTGATTTGCACGAAGTCGCCTCGATATTCGGCTTTGGGAGTGACGCGCAAGTTGCCTTTGACTAGACCTTGCGCGATTTGCACGAGGTCATCAATCACTGGTTTTAAGTTAGTCGAAGCGATTTCTAAGGCCGTTTTGATGCGGGCATAATCGCCCCGATATTCGGCTTGGGGTGTCACCTGTAGATTGCCCGCCGCTAACCCTTGGGAGACTTGGACAATATCGGCAATGAGGGTCTGAATATAACTAGCTAAAGCCTCAAAAGCTCGTCCAATCTCACCCATTTCATCCCCACGAGCCGTGACTTGGCGAATTTCGTTGTTCACGGCGGCTGGTTGAATTAAATTTCCAATCATTATTTGGTTGGTCATTTCGACTACGGTGGCCAGGGGTACAGTGATACTCCGCGAAATGGCAATACCCAAACCTAACCCGATGAGGATAGCAATACTCAAAGTGATTAGTAGGTGTTTCCAAGTTTGAGTCTCCAGTGCTTGGGTTGCTTGATTGGCATTGGCGAATTCAGTCGCAATACGGTCTGACAGGTCGGCACTGGTTTTTCGTACTTGGGAGCCAAGTTTGTCTAACTGGGTCTCAATCAGTTGGTTTTGGCGGGCATAAGCCGTTTGCAGTCCCAGAAAATTTTGATGGTACAAATTAATGGCCGTGTTCGTTGCTTGGGCCAGTTGATGCAGGGTCGAGTTGGCTTTAAGGGTTTCGTCAAGTTTCTTAACCGCTACCTGTGCTTCTTGGTAGTGTGCTTCAAACTTTGGTATCTGCTGGATGTCTCCTGCTTTCAGATACTTGAAAACCTCTAGGCGCATCAAGAGCAATGCCTGCTGCAAATTGCCGGCGTAAAAGGAAGTAGTGGCATCATTGGCTTGGAGCGCCTGGTCACGCAGTTGCTCTAGTTTCTCCTCTGCCAATGGGCCTTGGACCTCAAGTATTTCCACGAAAATTTGGTTTCGCTCCGCCATTAATTTAGTGATTTCCGCAAAAGAGTTTTCATAAGTTTGCACATCAGCTTTGATGTGGGTAAGCAGGTTAACTTGTGTCTGGTCGGTAATATTTTCATCAGCCTTGGCCAACAGTGTCGCCAGATTGGCAATCTCCTCTTTGGAACGAGTTAAGCTCTCCGGTTTGTGTTCAAAAATGTATCTATTGACATGAAGGCGAACCTGTAAAATCTTGGCAACCAGTTGGTCAGCGAGGTGCTGATTACTGGCCAGATGGTCTGCCAGGTGAGTTACCGTGGTTTGGATACGGATAATCTGGAAAAGTGCTATGCCACTGACTATAACCATCAAGATTAGAATAGTCAAGAAGCCGATAAACATTTTAGTGCTAACTTTGAAATTGTTAAAAGTATTCATTGGTTTTATTGCCTTGAACAGATTTGAGAACAGATTTGGCCACGTTCAAATAGTCTGAACCTTGATGTTCTTGATTAGAGTCATTATGTTTCAAGAGAATCCTTGGGTAGTCCATGCCAGTCAATGGCGATAGAGGTGCTGGAGTTTCAAAATCTGACAGGTGCTAGGTTTCCTAAGCCTTCAAGGCTTAGGAAACCTTGGGTCAACCTAAGTTTCCTAAGCCTTTGAGGCTTAGGAAATTTTGACCTTTGATAACCTATTGAATTTTAATACCTCCATCAATCAGCTTGGAGGGACTACCGAAAATACACGATAAGGATATTTTCTGGGAAGATTGGTGACGCGAAAGTGTCCCTTACGGTTTGGGGTTGGTGGTACCTGATTTTTAGTGTAAAAACGAGACCTCGGTATGTGCATTAAAGAAGAAGTATTTCTCTATCGAGCGAGGCTTCTCTTGTTGGCACGGGTTATCTATGACTAAAGATAAACTTGATGAACAAGGAAGTGTATTAGCAACCACGAAAGAGGGGACTGAGGTGCCCGAGTTAAGAGGATGATGTTTAAACTATCAGAATAGCAGGTAGTGATGAAATGTGGGTGAAATATCGAGAGGTTTCTCTTTCAGTCTTGAACTATGATTTAACTGATTAAATGAAGACTATGAAGAGAATCTTTACTAATCAGAGTTCATCTTAAACTCATTCTAATCAGAGTTCAGACTTTATCAGAATGGCATACTGTTACTAAACTTCGCCGGTGTTTCAAACCGGCGAGGTTTATCACTTATATTAACTAGATTAAAAGGTTAACGTGCGAAAGTGCTATTCCCAAATTTTAATCGTTTTATCTTCACTGCCAGAGGCTAATAATTTTCCATCTGGACTGAAGACGACTGCTATTACATGTCCCCAATGGTCTGGTAAAGAGCTAAGTTCTTTGCCGGTGTTGATTTCCCATAATTTAATCGTCTTATCTAAACTGCCGGAGGCCAATATTTTCCCATCATGGTTAAATGATACCGACATAACTGCTGATTGGTGACCTCTTAACACTCGTATTCTTTTACCGGTTTCTACTTCCCAGAGTCTGATGCTACGGTCTAAACTGCCAGAGGCCAGTAAGGTGCCATCGGGACTAAAGGCGACTGAATTTAACCAGCCGCGATGTCCGGTTAACATCCGGATTTTCTCACCAGTTTTGACCTCCCATAAAATAATACTCATGTCCCAACTGGCGCTGGCTAATATTTTTCCATCTGGACTAAAGGCCAGTGAGGGAACATTACGTTTATGACCGGTTAAGACCAAAAGTGGTTTACCCGTGTTCACATTCCAAATTCTAATGGTACGGTCCCAACTGGCTGAAGCTAATAAATTACCGTCGGGACTGAAGACCACCGCGGTGACCGAATTGTCATGTCCTTCCAATCGACGAACTTCGGCGCCAGTGTCCACATCCCACAAAATGATGGTTTTATCGTGACTACCTGAGGCTAATAAATTTCCCTTCGGGCTGAAAGCGATAGTGGTTATCCAAAACTCACTTCGCACCAGCGGGCGTTCCAATTTACCTGACGACATGTTCCACAATTTAATCGATTTGTCTTCGCTACTGGAAGCCAAGAATCGTCCGTTTGGGTTGAAAGCAATGGCTGTAATATCGCGGTCATGTCCTGTAAGGTTGTATAAAACATCAGTGGGTAATTTATATTCCTCTGCCACGAGAATTGAGCTTAGACATAAAGTTACCAGCAGAGAGGAGATGATAATGGCAAACAGTTTAGTAGGTTTTTTCATAGTCGTTATCTCATTAAGTCTATCATTGTTATTGGTTTATATTTAGTGGATAGTGGATAGTGGATAGCGGAGATAAAACCATTATCCCAAAAACCGAATTCGAAACTCATATCACAACTAATACCATACCCTAAACCAATATTAATTCTCAAGCAATATTGTTGTTTACTCCAGGATTTACGCCACACCCAGCGTTCACCCCAACTATCAATGCCATTAAGTTAAGCTAAGGTTACGGCGTTGGAGTCAAAATCTTCAGATTTGGCAACGCCGTCTCACTTTGACCAGTTTCGTCCAAAGCTGAAGGTTTGGACTCCAACGCGGCTTAACTTAATGGCAGTGCCCCTATAACCCCCCCGTACAACGGCTTGGATTGGGGTGAACGCCGGGTGTAGCGTGATTCCTGACTTGGTAATTTCAAAGAATAGAGATAAGTAAATTTTTTATCGCTGCTCTTTTACTAAAGTAGCGATTACATTTCAATGAGTTATAAACAATTTGAACATCGAGTATGATTATTGCATGGTTTCACTCCTCTATACCAAACATTCATTATTCATAAAACTCAGGTCACGCTTTTGCCAGCGCAACTTATCTTATCATTATACTACTCACTACCATCAATGGTATTTTTAGTTATTAATTCTGGAAAACCTCCAATTAAAGGCTGCTGATTAAAGGTTGCTGACTTTTAAGAAAACGCCAGGGGTACGGTCATCCAAGTATTTAATAAGTACTGAAGCAGAAATTTTCTCGTATTTGCTTTCGCTCATCTCCCTCTGGGAGAGGGACCGGGGGTGAGGGAAAATACCATCGAATTTCGGCTTCAGTACTTATCTCATTTTACGCACTTCCGCGATTTAGTAGGTTGGGGTGAGCGGCAAGGAAATTCGAATCACCTGGTTGGAGTTCGCTGGCGCTCACTCCAACCTACAATTCACTCCAACCTACAACGGTGCGTAAGGTAAGTTAATATCTAGTATCTCACCCTATGCACGGTTAACTTAACCTCTCCCAGCCCCTCCTCCTTAACCAGGAGTGGCTGGAGGTGGTTATACGTGAGGTGAGTTAGTATCTGAAATTATTATTATGAGACTGATGCTGGACCACCATAATCTAAAATTTGAAACAGTCAGAAACTGATTATAATCACTGATTTCTCAGATTAACCAAGATTTACCGGTGTTAGTGCATCAATCCTGCACTATTCACTTTCCACTAAAATTACTTTTTGTTGACTTGCCATAACTTAATGGTTTTATCTCCACTGCCGGTAGCGAGATATTTACCATCGGCGCTAAAAGCTACGGTATTAACATAGTCCTCATGTTCTCCTCTGGTGTCTATTAGATTAATGTTTTTCATATCCTTCACGTCCCATAATTTAACCGTTTCATCAAAGCCACCAGAGGCCAGTAGCTGATTGTTTGGATGAAAAGCCAGCGTCGAGACCGCCGCTTTATGAGCTGCCGCTAAAGTTTTTAATAATTGACCCGTGTTAAAATCCCAGAATCTAATGGTTTGGTCATATCCACCAGCCGCGAGTATTTTGCCGTCAGGACTGACGGCAAGACACAGTACCCAACTTTCTGGTTCGGTTAAGGTACGAATGAGTTTGGCCGTGTCGACTTTCCAGATTTTGACCGTTTTATCAAAACTGGCTGTAGCCAAAAGAGTGCCATCGAGGTTAAAGGCTACGGAATTCACTGAATTTTCATGACCTTCTCCATAACTGAATAACCCCCATAACCATTCTGAGTGACCACCTCCGCCTATGGTCCGCCAGTATTTTTGTTGTTCCAAATTCCATAATTTGATGTTGTTGTTCCAGTGGCCGGTGGCTAAAAAATGACCGTCCGCGCTAAATGCTAAACTAGATACTCGTTCATTTTTTTCACCGGTTCCGCTGAAAGTATTCATCACTTGGCCCGTGTTAACTTCCCAGAATTTAACCGTATCATCAGTGCTGGCGGAGGCCAATAGTTTCCCGTTCACACTGAAGGCTACGGCATACACTTTATCATGGTGACCTTTAAGAATAGCTTTGGGTTTCGATTCCGCTTGTGTGACATCCCATAACATAATGGTATGATCTTTACTGCCAGACGCGAGCAGAGAAGGAGTCGTTTTGCTAAAAGCGATACTTAATACTGAGTCTTGATGAGCAGTCAAAGTGCGAATGGCCGCGGAACTTAAAATGGCCTCCTTTGCAGCATGTACCTCCGTTATCAAATAGCCATTTATTGCTATAACTATGAGTATAATAACAACATTTTTGAAAAATCTAAACACTGGTCACCTATTTCTTAAGAACGATAGTGGTTTAAATCTGACAAGTCTTTGAGACCTGTCAGGTTTGAAGGTAGTGGTTTAAATCTGACTGTCCTTGTGTGCCACACCTTTGTCCGTGTGTTCACTGCCGCGAGAGGCTTTTAGGAACTGAACGGTTGTGGAACACAGGTCCGGTCTGGTCCTTAGAGTTTCCCCCCAATGCCATTAAGTTAAGCCTACCAAAGAAACCTTGAAGGTCTAAAACCAGACCTTCAAGGTTAAAACCTGACGGGGGATTCCTTAACTTAATGGCAGTGAGAGTTTACCCCCTCCCCCGCACGCAACTTCCTCCCCGCGTGCGGGGAGGGTTGGGGTGATTCTCAGCTGTGGCGTAAATCCTAACTCAACCACCCCCAGCCCCTCCTTGTTAAGGGGAGTGGTCCCGGCCGACTCAGTTGGCGCATATTCCCCTCCTTACTAAAGGGGTGGTTATGCGTAAGGTGAGATCCTAATTAACAGGTGTTGCACACCAGGTTGACAGGTCTTTGAGACCTGTCAGGTTTTACCTTTGCCTGTAAGGTGAAGGCAACTAAGGCCGAACCAAGGTTGATTCCCGCGGTGCAGTTAAGGCATAAGCATCAGTGTCTAAAATTGGATTTTGACCTAAAATTATATCTGAGATCAATCGGGCTGAAGCGAGTCCTAACACAATACCGTTGCGAAAATGACCGGTGTTCACATATAAACCTTTAATTTGAGGATGTTCACCAATGTAAGGAATACCGTTAATAGAGGCAGGGCGCAACCCCGCCCATTGTTTTTGTACCGTATAGTCGGCTAACCGCGGAATTAAACTAAACGCGGCATACTTTAAATCTTCTAGTGCAGTTTGGGTAGTCGATTTATCAAAACCGGTTTCTTCTAAGGTACTTCCCACTAGGACATGACCATCACGACGTGGAATGACATAACGGTCATTGGCTAACACGATTCGAGAAATTAAACCTGGCTGGGTAAAAAATAGAATCATTTGACCCCGCACTGGGGTGATGGGTAGAATAGTATTGACGGTTTTTAGAATGTCGGCGCTCCAAGCACCAGCAGTGATAACTACTTGCTCGGCCGCGAAAAAACCATGTTGTTCAACTTCAACGCCAATGAGTTTACCGTGCGGTGTTTTTAACCTTTGTACTAGGTGATGTTCTAACACCGGGATCTTGGCCAGCACCAATGCTTGTATTAACGCCTTCAATAATCGTGGATTGCGAATTTGTCCTACTTCTGGCAACCACAAGGCTTCGTCATAGCCGTTTAATTCAGGCTCGCAATCATGGACGTGGTGGCCTGTCAGATATTCCAGATGAATCTGCTCATGCTTGGCCCAGGCTAAAGCCTCGGTTGAATCTTCTAGGTCAAGAATCAGTATGCCGTTGCGAATATATTCAGAATCAATGCCAGTGCGTTGAAATAGGTCTTCGGCAAAGTTGGGATAGTGGGCTTGACTCCAACGGGCCAAGGCGGTCACCGCGGGTGGATAACGCCAAGGATATAATGGCGAAATGATGCCACCACCGGCCCACGAGGATTCTTGACCCATGGTGCCTCGTTCAAGAATAGTTACTTTTAAACCTGCTGAGTGAAGTTGTAGCGCTGTTAATAAGCCGCTGACTCCACCTCCTATGATTAAACAATCAGACATCTGGTTGCAACTGTTTCGAGTTAGAATATGTGTTTCGCTGTGAGTTATAGTAATATCCTTACCTATTTGTCCCACCATGAGTTTGGCCAACCGGCAGGGATAACACCCCTCGAAGGGGTGTTATCCCTCAGACTTAAGTACAACAGTGTATGAATATTACTATAGTTTCCAAGTCTTTATCTGCGTGAGTTGGAAAATTTGACGGTGAGAGTTTCCCGGTTTTCGAAAGTTGGACTCCCTGACGATTTACCAAAACACGGGTAAATTACGCCATTGTTGCCAAGTAGTTTCCAAATTAGTCAAATGAACAGCTTCCTGGTGGGCATACCAACCATTTAAAAAATGCCGAGCCGGCGCCTGTCCTTCAATCCCTATTTGATTGAGCAATTTCACCGCGGTGTTAACATCGTTGAGTATCCCTAATTCGCTTTGCAAGAGTGACAAATTTTTGGCAAATAAACGTGAAGCCTCCTCCGCAGAGGGAAATAATTCGGCAAAAAAGCGTATGCCATAAGCTAATTTTTTAATAGAAATTCGTAATCGGTGTCGTTGTTCCGGTTCCAAGGTTTGCAACTGCTCACCGTCTCGGCATATTGATTGATAATGTTGCTCCAATATTCTTTGCGCAAATTCGTAAGCGGGTTGCTCTAAATAGGGTAAGTCAGATTCGGCTATATGTAATTGCCAACTGCGTCGAGTCAACCATTTGCCTAACATCAATAACAAGCGACTGTAGCGATTATCTTGTAAAACTTCCCGCACGGTAGTATAGGTTTCCAGCCGTTGTTTAGCCGTTATCGTGAATAATTCTTGTAAAATTTTATGATATTCTAGCGGAATTGAACTCAAGGTCAAGTTAAATATATCCCAATCTCTGGCTACCCCCAGTACATTGCTAATCCATTTCAGCTCTTTGCGAATTTTCGTATGGGTGCGATTGGGAATCACCGATTTATACAGGGTTAAACCTGAGCGCAAGCGACGCATGGCCACGCGCATCTGATGTACTCCTTCAATGTCTTCGCCGTGTAATACTACTTCTTCATTCGATTGCAAATGTTCCAAACAATGCCAGATAATTTTGACAAAAGCCTCTTCCGTGGTCATTTCCAAAGTCAGTCCCACCGTCGATTTGGCTTTATGATAAGTTGGAGACACCGGGGTATGTAAACCATAGCCACGGGCGGCTTTACTTTGGTTTTCAACCAATAAAGGCACGGCTTTTTGTAACAACAGTGCCAAGTGATAAAGTCGATCTAGCGAGCCAGATTTTAATTCTAATTCCACTTCGCTTAAGGGTAACTTCTCGCTAGTAGTCCTAATTTCTCCTTGATCCAGGACGACTTCAATTTGACTACCATCGATAATAACATTCCACAGAGTTCGAGTAAAATCCGTGGTAAATAAGGGCTGTAGGCGTTGCAAATTATGTTCATTAGCACACCACTGAGTTAATGGCCCAGCTGGTAACCGTTGATAATCTGGGGTATCTCCTGTAATTTCTATTTCCCACTCTTGCCGTTGATGCAATCCCCCCAAAGCATTTCCTGCAGTTTTCACGGTTTGCCAGTGTTTCCCTTCAATTCGTCGTACCCGCAATCCGATTCCCCGCCGCAACAAGCTATGCTCAGGGGTATCAAAATAAGTATTGTAAAGATGTTGAGATTCAGGATCCCCTGCGGTCGCTTTTAATAAGCTATGCTGCATGAACTTTTTGATATGTTTAGGTTCTATACGTAATTTTAATTCAGTTTCCATAATTTTCACATTTTATGACATAAAAAATGGTTTTTGCTAAATATAGTAATATTCATACACTGTTGTACTTAAGTCTGAGGGATAACACCCCTCGAAGGGTGTTATCCCTGCCGGTTGGCCAAACTCATGGTGGGACAAATAGGGATATTACTATAAAGTAGGCAATTCCACTATCTGTTATCCACTATTATCGCCGATAACTAGAAATGATAAAGCTAGTTAAGGGCGGCAACCAACAACACCAAAAGAAAATATTAGCGACCGTATTCACTTTACCTTCACAATACATTTCTGCCAATTGGCTAAAATCACCATGACCCTGATAGGTATATATCATTTGATAAGTATTATCATACATCAATTTGTAGGCAAAAGAGAGATCATACACCATAATAAAACTTCCTAACATAGCATAAAAGACTTGCCAGCCTGAATTTCCGGTCAGCGCTAAATACCACATTAATCCTGATAAGGCTAATTCAGTACCATGCCCCATGACTAAAATAATTGTTTGTGATAATTCACTAAAAGCAATCCATGGATAGCTGAGAACACTGATTAATAAAATGATTAAAATAAATAAGTGATGACGATAATACCAGCCTAAACCAGTAAAAATGACATAAATAGATATAAAAATCATAAAATTTCGTGGCCCATGCACAGTCACACCCGTTCCTTGCCTAAAATCAAAATAAGGAATAGAAGGATAAGCCAATAACCACCCTGCAAAGGTATGTCCTAGTTCGTGAGCTGTTGTTATGACGGGATAAACTAAATTTTGAAGCCACTCATTAAAATAAATTCCTACCCCTAACAAGATTCCTACAATAATATTGATCCAAGCATTTTTATTAAAAATATTAAAAAGTGGCGTTTCCAACGGTAATTTTACAATTTTTTAGAGTGATTTAATACTGATGTTTTATTAAATTAATTAATTTTCAAAGAAGATTATACAACAAGATTTCAAAGATTATACAACAGGACTTACGCCACACCCGGCGTTTAGCCGCAATGCCATTAAGTTAAGCTAAAATTACGGCGTTGGAGTCCAAAGTTTCAGCTTTGGACGAGACTGGTCAAAGTGAGACGGCGTTCCCAAATCTGAAGCTTTGGACTCCAACGCCGTCATCTGGCTTAACTTAATGGCATTGCGGCTAAAGCCTCTACTCCAATTCATATAAGAAAATAGGTGTGGCACACCAGCTAATGCTTCAAAAGTACAAAAGTTGATGAATATTACTATATCTAAGATGGTCAAATGAGTTATTTTCACCATCTGAATTACTCCAACGATTGAATTTTGGGTAGTGATGCAAGGTGGGTGATGAAAGGACTGGCAGTCCTTGAAGAACTGCCAGTCCTGATACTGGTTAATCACCCAGATTGCATCACTACCCAATTTGTCATATTCCGCTTCAGTTAATGCGCGGTCAATGTAACCGGTGAGGATAAATTTTGACATGGTTCACCGGTGTTCCTTTCTACGAAAACCTCTCCTTCCCACACTGTGAGCAGTCTGGGAAGGAGAAAATTATACTTCATAGCGTAGCCATTCTTCCACCATGCTTTCCCAAGCCATACCACTAGCGACTTGTTCTAAAACATCAGCGACAAAAATACGAGTGCCACGAAACGTCGGTTTCCCATGACCAATTTTCGGGTCGCTAACCAGATAACGGCCTAACACTTTCATCAGTCAAGGTGACCATTTATAAAGAGAAATGGGCAGATGCTGGAAGTGTTTATCAATGGTTAAAATAGCAACCGCATGACGTTGCGCAATCGTGGCCATCAGCATATCCGTCAAAGGTAAAGTAACCCCTTTAGTTCTCAATTGTTGAGACCGTTGACCAGCGTTTATCCAATCTCTTTCTTCAGTTTTTAAATAGTGAATGGAATGCAGCAACCTTTCCAACCGTTTACTTTCAGTTTCAGTTTTGAGACCCTGTAATAATTCTGCTATGACCACACCTGTGATAGCCGCTAGATTACTATCAATTAATTGGGTAACTTCACTGCCTAATGGTCCAGTTTGAAATTTGAAAAAATCAATCCAGACACAGGTATCTATCAGCACCGGCTTCAATTATTTAACTCCAAATGGCGTAAGTGTTGCCAATTATCCTCAATCTCCACCGCGCCGCGTAAAGTCAGTAATTCTTGGCGTTATTGATAACGGATATATTCTTGAATGGCTTGATAAATGGCTTCCTTCTGGGTTTTCGCTTGGGTATAAGAGAGTAGAGTTTCTACTATCGTATCCTTCAGCGTAATAGTAGTGGTTTTTACCGGGGTTCTCCTAAAAAATTCAAATATTTTTTACTTTCTTCAACTGTAACAATTGGTAACGAAAACCGGCCTTGCTTTTTATATTGTGAGGTTGATACGTGCAACAACCAATTTTCCAGTTTTAACTGCGGAATGCGGGCAACTTCTTTGATGTTGTTAGTCACTAAGGTTACTTAATTCTGAGCGGAATTTTTCGGGTAGTGATGCAATCTGGGCGATAAGTTTAGACCTCCGGTACGGTCCGACCTCGGAGGTCTGACCAAACTTGATGGCGGGTCAGTTCTCCGTTATCACCCACATTGCATCACTACCCTTAGTCTTTACAATTGGGAAGAGTGCCGCAAAAACTTCCATCCTCCAATTTGTCATATTCAGCTTCAGTTAAAGCGCTGTTAATGTAACTGGTTAGGATAAATTTTGACATGGTTCACCTGTGTTTCTTTCTACGAAAACCCCTCCTTCCCAGACTGTAACCAGTCTGGGAAGGAGAAAATTATACTTCATAGCGTAGCAATCTAAACTTTTTAAAGGTCTGAAACTTAAAAACCTGCGTAGGTTGAAGTTCACGAAGCGAACTCCAGGAGTCTTCCACCTAACCTCCAGTTCAGACAGGTGTTGAATACCGCTATGCGTGCTTCACCAAATGGTTTTAATCCCAGAAGCCAGAATGACATGGTCACAAGTAATCAAAGGCATCTCCAAGGCAACCGCGGTGGCGGCAATAATTCGGTCGGCCATTTCTGGAACACGTACTTTCGCAACTTTTTGAAGAACCATCGCTATCAGGAAATCTAGCGGAATGACTTTCAACACGGTATTCTTATCCGCAATGTCATTGCTAATCCTTTCTAAAAACACAGGAGGCAACTTACCCTTATCTATGAGGTAAATCAATTCAACCATAGAGATGGCCGAAAAGTGCAACAGGTGGCCTTCTGCTAGAGATTGTCTAATGGCATCTAGCGCCGTGCTAGACAATCTCTTTGGGTCAAACAGGTACCATAGCAACACATGAGTATCTAGCACCACAGGTCCCATTAGTTCACCTCCCTTAGACCGTTCCCCCACATTTCGCGTCGGGCTTCGGTAATATCCTCTTGGGTCAGATGTACGCCAAGGTCTGCATACGCCCCTTCTAAAGACTGCCGCAAGGCACCCATTGATAACCGTGGTGGGTCCTTCTGGTCATCTAGTGGTCGAGGTGGAGAAACTCTGGTCGTCAGAAATTCCACAAAGTCTAACACCTCCTGTTGTTTACCAAGAGGTAATTTATTTAAGTTATTCAAGATGGCTTGTTCAATGTTCATCATTGTACCTCCTTAATAGAGTTATGAATACCATGACAAATTTTCGGGTCGCTAACAATGTAACGCCCTAACACTTTTGCCGCTTCAGGTGGACTCTTTTTCTTAACCTTAGACAAAGTTTTCATAATAACCTCATTTATCTGTTGATAACCAAAACGCTGGGATAGACACAACGAATTGTGGCCACCCAACTTGGTTAGAGTTTGTGTAACAACTCCTTAATCTCATCAATGTATTTTTCACTGTGAAATACCAAATTGCCACCTCCACATTTCCAGCACAGACAAAGCCAATAGCAACCTGAACCATTACCTTTGTAACACTACTACAAGGCGTTGTATAAAATTTGCACCTCTCTCTCCCTCTCCCGCAACCCATACCCCGTCACCTCCATTCCCATTTTCGCCCGTTGCCAACACTCGCGGGCCTTTTCCTTTTCGCCCCGCGCTAGTTTAAGTAGGGTGGGCAACAGGTTTACCGTTGCCCACCACACCAAGACTGCCCGCCTGCCTTAAATGCAGTTGGAGTCCGGAATTTATTCCGTCTTCTTTTCTTCTGAATCGCAGAGGACCACAGATGACACTGATGACGCAGATGAAAAACCCGGCACGGACTCAAATAATGCAGTTGGAGTCCGGAATTTATTCCGTCTTCTTTTCTTCTGAATCGCAGAGGACCACAGATGACACTGATGACGCAGATGAAAAACCCGGCACGGACTCAAATTAGGAACGATGCCATCTGCATAATCATTATCCTCACTGTCAATCACCAGTTACCAAATGGTCACCACCATGGAGGCCGCCCGAATTTCATGGTCACACGTTACCAGAGGCAAGTTCAAATGTAATGCCGTGGCAGCCATCATACGGTCCGGCAATTCTGGAACCACGGTAACAGGAATAGTCCTCAAGGTTTCTGCTATCACCACCGTAAAGGGGATTTCAACCAATCCATGATTACCTTGTTTTAAAACGTGGACGACTTGGTCAAACAACTCAGCCGATAAACGTTTTTTTCTCACTCAGGTAAGCAATTTTTACCATAGAGACGGCAGACACATACACGGGCATTCGGTTTTGAATGGCTGATTGTATGGCGGACTGGGCCACCGCAGACAGTCGTGAAGAAGCACCCAGGTACCAAATAAGTGCGTGAGTATCCAACACCAACGGCGTTGTCATAGCAGGTTTTCCTCTCTCGGTTGGCCACTCCACATCTCCCGCCGATTCTGTTTAAACTCTTCAAAACTCAAGTCCGTGCAGAGGTCCGCACACATTCCATAAGGGTCTATCGGTGCTTTCGCAGGTGCCAGCGGTTCTGCCAGAGTGTCAATGAAAATCAGGATTTTTTGTTGATGGTGTTCGGGCAATCTAAAAAATTTGTGAATCAATGTTTCGGTGTTTGTCATGTTGTGAGGTTCCTTGTTAGTAATAATTGGCCACAGTAACAACTGAGCACAGTGAATTATATCACGGCTATTTGGCAATTGTCACTGGCCGAGACGGGCTTGGTATCGTGCTATTTCAAATGAGGACAACGAATTTAGAAATAAACGAATGGGTCAAGGTGAGTCAATTCGTTTATTTCTAAATTCGTGGTACTGGTGTAGGAAAGTTGCCCCACATTTCTCG
>DZAL01000036.1:5713-39508 GCA_022729575.1 Thiomargarita sp. | reverse complement strand
TTCTTATTGCACTCCAGAGGGAATAGTACAGGTTCAAAGGGATTTTACTATATGTGATGTGGCAGGAGAAAGTAGCGCCTTATTTTATAGTGGAATTACTGTCGCCAGACACGGAGGACGAGGATTTAGGGCCATTATTGAAACCTTCGCCAACACCGTCAATAGCAAAAACCCGCAAATGACAGCCTAAAAAATGGAAGGTGTATGAGCAAATTTTGCAGGTGCCCTATTATTTGGTGTATGATCGCCCCAATGCCATTAAGTTAAGCTAAAGTTACGGCGTTGGAGTCCAAAGCTTCAGCTTTGGCAACGCCGTCTTACCTTAACCAGTCTCGTCCAAAGCTGAAGCTTTGGACTCCAACACGATGGCCAGTAGGGATAACACCCCTTCGAGGGGGGTTATCCCTCAGAGCTCAAGTACAACAGTGGATGAATATTACTATATCAGGAGGCGTTGAAGATTGAGCGGTTGGTGTTGGGAGTGGCGGAGTATGAATTTTTTAAACGAAGAGCTTGACAAGGTATATGTTAATGAGTTATGATGTAAAAGTAATCCGGAATCAACCAGTTTAAGCAGTTATTTGACGCATACGCAATATTCGGTATTTTCTGTGGATATTACGGAGGCGCAGGCAATTAAGTTGCGACATGAGTTAAGTTTGTTGATGATTCCTGAAGATCGGGTGATTGAAATTACTACGGCGAATCGGCATAATGTGACGGTGATGTATTTAAGCAAGGATGAGTCTGGTAAGGGTGAAGTTAAGCGCAAGGAATCAACCAGTCATTGTAGTGATTTTGAGGTAATGTAGGGTTTTTAAAGGGGGGGCGTAGTACGTCTTTAGAGTTAACAGCTACTATCGCCAGTGCAGTAAATCATCGTGGGGACCGAAGTTGAAGTATGTGGGTTTCAAGACGATTTTTCAAAAATTCTGGAGGTGAAAAACGCCAAATATGGCATGAGTAGAGGGGTTACGCATCCCCATGAGGGGTTATGAGATGATTTTGTTCCGCTCGCTTGTTGCCGAGCTCTGGTTACGCATCCCCATGAGGGGTTATGAGGCGGTGTTGTAAGCTGTCGTTATCGCTTTATAAATCGTTACGCATCCCCATGAGGGGTTATGAGCGTCCCCGTTCCACCCGTCATTTCTTCACACTTCTGGTTACGCATCCCCATGAGGGGTTATGAGTGGAATCTACACTATAGTAGCAGGTACATACTACTCGTTACGCATCCCCATGAGGGGTTATGAGTCGTAAGTTGCTTCATAATCCTTATTCTTTAGCAGCGTTACGCATCCCCATGAGGGGTTATGAGTTGTGTTCTGTGTCTCCGTATAGTCCTTTGTAGTATGTTACGCATCCCCATGAGGGGTTATGAGAGAGTCTATTAGCTCTTTTCTTATGAGTAGGCTTGAGTTACGCATCCCCATGAGGGGTTATGAGCAGGTAGTGTGTTCGTCCGTCCGTGGTACAAAATTCGTTACGCATCCCCATGAGGGGTTATGAGATGGCTCACTGTAATATGGTAAGTTAGGCCGTGAGCAGTTACGCATCCCCATGAGGGGTTATGAGACCAAATGGGATAGTCGGAGCAGATGGATGTCCACTGTTACGCATCCCCATGAGGGGTTATGAGTACCAACATAACGCAAGGTAATCGCCTCACTAGAATGTTACGCATCCCCATGAGGGGTTATGAGATACGATAGTTATTAACATGGCTGTTTATATTCTTGTTACGCATCCCCATGAGGGGTTATGAGCGCAAAGCAGAATTGATTCCTAACACAAACAACAAAGTTACGCATCCCCATGAGGGGTTATGAGAACACTGCGAACGATGGGTATCTGTAAATTGACAAGTTACGCATCCCCATGAGGGGTTATGAGCAAACTACTTCAACTGCACTGGCTGTATTATATCAGGTTACGCATCCCCATGAGGGGTTATGAGAATTGGAAATGGATATGCGTTGTCATTTGGGAAGTCGGTTACGCATCCCCATGAGGGGTTATGAGATAGGGGTGGCCGCCTTAGGGCCGGTGCTCGTAGTTGTTACGCATCCCCATGAGGGGTTATGAGTAGCTAATGTGGCTTTTAAAAACTTGCTGTAATAGGTGTTACGCATCCCCATGAGGGGTTATGAGTTTAAAAGGGGCACGCTTATTTGGGACTACCAACCGTTACGCATCCCCATGAGGGGTTATGAGCGCCTACCGCCGCGGTCAGGTTAGAGACTACTGACCAGTTACGCATCCCCATGAGGGGTTATGAGGCTTTGGTGTGAACTTGTTGCAAGTCCGCGGAAGAACGTTACGCATCCCCATGAGGGGTTATGAGAGGAAATTCTCGGTATTTTGTTTGAGGCCTGGAAGGTTACGCATCCCCATGAGGGGTTATGAGTTTATGCAAATGACCGAGGGTGAGATGATAGCGTGGGTTACGCATCCCCATGAGGGGTTATGAGGGGGGTTTAGCCGTCACCGCCTCTATGGGTGGTGTTAAAGTTACGCATCCCCATGAGGGGTTATGAGTTATTAATATCCCCTTTTAAGCAACTTCCATAGCTATGTTACGCATCCCCATGAGGGGTTATGAGTCGTCATCGAGTCAACGGACGATGCGAAGCCGTGGTTACGCATCCCCATGAGGGGTTATGAGAAGCCGCCGGACGAATATGCCTCTAACGTGTTCACTGGTTACGCATCCCCATGAGGGGTTATGAGCTACTTACCCGGACAAAGCACGGGTCGAGTGGCTGGTTACGCATCCCCATGAGGGGTTATGAGTTGGCAGCAAAGTGTTAAACGGTCTGCCATTAGGGGGGTTACGCATCCCCATGAGGGGTTATGAGCATGACTGCAATATTAGCGGGACCTAAACCGCCATCGTTACGCATCCCCATGAGGGGTTATGAGTTACTTAGCGCTCTATCGGTTTATGAGGCCGAAGTAAAGTTACGCATCCCCATGAGGGGTTATGAGTTGTATCTAGTAATTTTCATGAGTTTGGTTAGCTATTGTTACGCATCCCCATGAGGGGTTATGAGCTTGCTTTACAAAGCGTTTCCCTAGTGGCTTCTTACTGTTACGCATCCCCATGAGGGGTTATGAGAGCGTCGACTCAGAATCCGCGCTACCGACAAAAGTAGGTTACGCATCCCCATGAGGGGTTATGAGATACATAACCGCCAAATGATTCACTTATTGAAGCGGTGTTACGCATCCCCATGAGGGGTTATGAGAACGTTAATTGGCTTGAACACCGAGTCTCTCCATAAGTTACGCATCCCCATGAGGGGTTATGAGATTGTATCCTTATGTGCGTTGCTATTTGAATTAACAAGTTACGCATCCCCATGAGGGGTTATGAGGTAGCGCATTTAGACCACGCGCCTGAAAATTGTGGTTACGCATCCCCATGAGGGGTTATGAGTTGAGCCGCCATAAAAACGCGGTCAAAGAGATAGTCAGTTACGCATCCCCATGAGGGGTTATGAGCAAATTCATTTGTTAGCTTGCGTAAGCTAAGGAATGGTTACGCATCCCCATGAGGGGTTATGAGGTGTGGTAGGATGTTGTAACGATATTATAAAACATCGTTACGCATCCCCATGAGGGGTTATGAGAGTTTAGAGTAAAACCTGGTAAGCAAAGGTCTAAAGTTACGCATCCCCATGAGGGGTTATGAGCCCTCGTTGTCATTGAGTACGGACAAGGGCGTTTAGTTACGCATCCCCATGAGGGGTTATGAGATATTAGAGAAAGAGGCCAGATTATTAGGCTGGTTGAGTTACGCATCCCCATGAGGGGTTATGAGAGCCAGGCTAATAACGACAGCCTGCCACCGTTACCGGTTACGCATCCCCATGAGGGGTTATGAGAGCGGCCTTTCCGCCGTAGGCACTGCATCGATTAGAGTTACGCATCCCCATGAGGGGTTATGAGTAGTGCTAAATCTTTTAGTCCTACAATTGAGGCCTGTTACGCATCCCCATGAGGGGTTATGAGAGGTCTAAGAAAATCTCCCGGGCATTAACCCGGGCGGTTACGCATCCCCATGAGGGGTTATGAGATATGTTGTTGCCATTATGATGTATGTTCCTGCTGGTTACGCATCCCCATGAGGGGTTATGAGAAATTGACTTGATAAGACAGATTGCAAGTCATTGTCGTTACGCATCCCCATGAGGGGTTATGAGAGTTGGTTGTTATTAGTTGGTAGAGACTACCCAAATCTCGGAGATTCTGGGAATGAGGATTTGACAATGTTTGGAAGATTTGACAACTTTTTGAAAGTGGTCAAATCGGCTTTTGAAAAGATTTAACCACTGTTTGAAAGTAGTCAAATTTAGGATGAGGGAATCTTCGGGGAATGAAGATTTGACCACTGTTTGAAAGTGGTCAAATCTTGGTTTAGTTCTCGCCATTTCAGGTAGTGATGCCATAGGTAGTGGTCGAGAACTCAAACCTGACAGGTCTTCGAGACCTGTCAGGTTTAAACCGAATTGATTCCGTCTTACTTAAGTTTAAAATGGAATCAATTCCGTACCCCATGACATGACGAAAAAAAAGGGACAACTGTCCCTTTCGTAGCTATTCAAGCATTCTGCTGACGAATTTATTTCATCACTTAGAGTTATAAACCGCCTTCATGCTTAAACGAATCCGCCCTTGTTTATCAATTTCTAACACTTTCACCTTGACTGAGTCTCCTTCGCGCAATTTATCACTAACCTTTTCTACACGCTCGTCAGAAATTTGTGAAATGTGAACTAATCCATCCTTCCCTGGCATAATAGTCACAAAAGCCCCAAAGTCCATCAGTTTGACTACTTTCCCCTCATAGACCGTTCCCACTTCCACTTCCGCGGTAATCAATTCAATGCGGCGACGCGCTTCCTGGCCCGCCATATAATCCACTGAAGCAATTTTCACGGTGCCATCATCGTTAATATCAATACTGGCACCCGTTTCTTCGGTAATCGTTCGAATCGTGTTACCACCTTTACCAATCACTTCACGGATTTTGTCTGGTTTGATATGGAAAGTAATAATCCGTGGAGCATAGCAAGACATTTCTTCACGCGGCAGACTAATGGCTTTACTCATTTCTTGCAAAATATGCAATCGTCCTGCTTTCGCTTGCGCCAAAGCCGCTTCCATAATTTCACGAGTAATGCCATCAATCTTAATGTCCATCTGCAACGCCGTCACCCCTTGTTGAGTCCCGGCCACTTTGAAATCCATATCACCCAGATGGTCCTCATCGCCCATAATGTCAGAGAGAATGACAAATTTATCACCTTCTTTAATCAGTCCCATCGCAATCCCGGCCACCGCAGCTTTAATTGATACCCCAGCATCCATCAAAGCTAAACTAGAGCCGCAAACCGAAGCCATTGAACTGGAACCGTTGGATTCAGTAATTTCCGAAACTAAGCGAATGGCATAGGGAAAATCTTCCAAAGTTGGCATGATAGCTTGGACCGCCCGACGAGCTAATCGACCATGACCAATTTCGCGTCGTCTTGGAGTGCCGACGCGGCCAATTTCACCGACACAGAAGGGAGGAAAATTGTAGTGTAACATGAAATTTTCCTTATATTCGCCCTCCAGCGCATCGATAATTTGGGAATCGCGCTCGGTACCCAAAGTCACCACTACCAGAGCTTGCGTTTCTCCTCTGGTAAAGAGAGCCGAGCCGTGGGTGCGTGGCAACACCCCGACGCGGACCGTGATTGGACGAATGAGATGAAAATCACGACCATCAATTCGCGGTTGACCACTTACAATATTACCGCGCACAATGTCCTCTTCCAATTTTTGCACCACACTCATGACTTGAGATTCGATCCAACGTGGGGTATCTCCTTTAGCTAATTTAGTTACCAAATCGCGGCGAATGGCAGCCACACGTTCTTGTCGTGGGAGTTTTTCGCGAATGGTATAGGCTTCACGGAGGAGATTTGCAGTTTGCGCGGTGACGGTGCTAATCAATTCGGGGTCTTTAGTTACCGGTTTCCATTCCCACACTGGTGGCTTGACGGCGGCCACCAATTCTTGAATGGCCTCAATCACCACTTGCATTTGTTGGTGGCCAAATAATACCGCGCCTAACATGATTTCTTCACTTAATTCTTTGGCCTCTGATTCTACCATCAACACGGCATTGCTCGTGCCGGCAACGACCAAATCTAAGTCAGAATCTTGTAGTTGCGAAAAAGTGGGATTGAGGACATATTGACCGTCATTATAGCCCACTCGAGCCGCGCCTAAAGGTCCATTAAAAGGCAATCCAGAAACACCCACTGCCGCTGAGGTGCCAATTAAGGCAGCAATATCAGGGTCAATCTCGGGATCTAGGGAGAGGACGGTAGCGATGATTTGTACTTCATTGGTGAAACCTTCAGGAAAGAGTGGACGGAGGGGGCGGTCAATCAAACGGGAGGTTAACGTTTCCTTTTCCGCGGGTCGACCTTCGCGTTTAAAATAGCTACCTGGGATGCGACCTGCCGCATAAGTACGTTCTTGATAATCGACGGTTAAAGGAAAAAAATCACCTTCTTCAGAAGCCTCCTTACTTCCTACTACCGTGACTAAAACTACAGTGTCTCCCATGCTTACCATGATGGCCCCAGAGGCTTGACGAGCGATTTCGCCAGTTTCCAGGGTAATAGTGTGTTGGCCGTATGGAAAGGTTTTCTTGTGTATGGTCATCTGTCAGTTACCAGTGATGAAAGGTGAGAAATACTAGATTTGATACTAGATTTGACCACTTTTTGAAAGTTGTCAAATCTTGACCGTACTAGATTTGACAACTTTTTAAAAGTCGTCAAATCTGGGTTCCGAGTTAACGGCGGATTCCCAATCGGCCAATCAAAGTTTGATAACGACTTAAATCTTCGCGTTTGAGATAATGGAGCAAACTCCGCCGTTGGTTAACCATTTTAATCAATCCCCGTAGAGAGTGATTATCTTTTTTATGGACTTTGAAGTGATCTGAGAGCGCGGTGATATTAGCCGTCAATAGCGCAACTTGTACTTCTGGTGAACCAGTATCGTTGGTACCGCGTTGATATTCTTTAAGAATTTTGCCTTTGTGGTCCGTTGTTAACATTCAATACTCCAAAAATTAGGGTAAATAATTATTCTAACTGTTTATGCGATAAGTCACAAGTATATTGGATTATTTCTTTATATACAAGTCGAAAAATTATAAATACGTATGAAATATAGTTTTGTGTAGATTTGACAACTTTTCGAAAGTTGTCAAATCTTTGTTCATGACATTGAACTTCTGTGAGTTCAAGAAAATTTATTATGGTGATGGAATGAAGTATATATCCTCCGTTGATATTTGTACACAACTTCGATATAATTCATTTAGTCCTTAATTTTGTTGGCTACAATTTAGATAAGCAAAAATTGCAATGATAAAAATTATTACGATTGAGGAAAACTCTCCTTATTTATCTCAGGTTATTAAATTAGGGGATGCCAATAGTAAAACTTTGGTAGTCCTTCCAAGATAATGGAGGTATTAAAATTCAATGAGTTATCAAGGTTCAAAGTTTCCTAAACCTCAAAGGTTTAGGAAACTTAGCACCTACCAGGTTTAGGAATCTGTGACCACGACGGTAGCGACACGACCATTAAGTTAAGCCGCGTTGGAGTTCAAATCTTCAGATTTGGACGAAACTGGTCAAGATAAGACGGCGTTGCCAAATCTGAAGAGTTGGACTCCAACGCCGTCACCTTAGCTTATAGTAATATTCACCCACTGTAGTACTTAAATCTGAGGGATAATACCTCTCGAAGGGGTGTTATCCCTGCTGGTTGGCCAAACTTATTATGGGACAACTAGATAAGGATATTACTATAATTAACCTATTCCAACCTCTATCCCACATAAATGTCAGCGTAGGAAAAGAATATCCAAACAAAAGGAGTAGCAAGTCCACTACAAACGCAAATCCTATAAATATTATCATCAACACGATGGCCAAGTAGATAAGAGGTGTCTTTAAAACAGTAATCCAAAAAAAAACAGTAATCCAAAAAACGGTAGCGGGCAACACTACCGCAGAGGCACTGTCTAACTTACTCGTTTCTGGTGGAAAAGTAATATATAGTAATCTCCTTATCCAGTTGTCCCATAATGAGTTTGGCTAGCCAGCAGGGATAACACCCCTTCGAGGGGTGTTATCCCTCGAATTTAAGTACCACCGTGGGTGAATATTACTATATGTTCTTTCGTCCCTCTCTCTCTGGGAGAGGGACCGCGGGTGAGGGAAAATACCGCAGAATTTCTGCCTCAGTACTTATCAAATCGGCCATGTTCCAGAAAATACCGAGTCTGTCTCATAACTTCATGACTGTTCATGATAAACGAATGACTATGAGGTAACACTAAAAAATCCGTCATACCCGAAATTTTGGCGCGTTCCACGGAGACCTTACCATCATCGTCACCTGGAATTAAATAAGAAGACAGCGGATTAAAACTAACGTTACCCATAATGATACCCAGTTTAAACGTTACGGCACCCAACTGGTTGGGGACGCTAGTGGGTTGAGTGCCCAATTGTTGACCGGCAGTCCCCATGATAAGTTGAAATAATCCATTATTTTTAAAAATATCAACCAATTCACTGCCTTGATTAGGAGGACTTAGCATAATGACCTGACCCAAGTTTTTTAAAGGATTGGTTTTGAGATAAGCACGAACCAGAATCCCGCCCAGTGAATGGGCTACAAAATGTACTTTATCAGCAGTTTGAGGAGACGCTTGCGCTATTCGTTTTCTAATATATTCGGTGAGTTGTTGAATCGACTGTGTTCTCGAAGGATAATCCAAATTGACTATTTTAAATCCACTTTGTCGAGACAGGTAGGTGGCTAACTTTACCATTGAACAAGGAGTACGTGCTAAACCATGCAATAATACCACCATTTCATTTTTGGTTTGTTTGACCTCAATCGGATTAATCATGGTGCAAGTACATCCTGCTATTAACAGAGAAGCTAAACTTACCTGGATTAATATTTCTAAAAATTCGTAAAGGTGCTTGATAATTTTATCGTCTAAGTTAAATTTATGATTTTGTGGTAATTTATTTAAAATGGGTATATACTTCTTGACAAACTCATGAAGTTTTTTGGATAATAGGAAATTCTCTGGAGTCCAAAACAAATTTTGGATTGATAAGTACAGAAACAGAAATTCTACGGCATTTTCCCTCACCCCCGGCCCCTCTCCCAGAGGGAGAGGGGCGAAAGAAAATACCAGAAAATTTCTGCTTCAGTACTTAGCTTATCCAAAACCTGTTTTTGGCTCCAAGTTTTGTGCATCGTCAACGCATTAACCTCGTTATCACGCTCTGCATGGTAATGCAGTTTTAACGGTTTATGCGATAAGATTGGTAGGGTGCGTCCTACGTATCACCTTGACACTATGCGGTTCCCCAAATGGTGCGTGGGATGCACCCTACTTACGGGATCAATGTCAGGCGGGCAACAACAAAGCGTTATCCACGCAGGTCAAAGAAGGTGAAGCAGCGGGCGCGGGCGATAACAACTTAGGTTCTGCTTTGCACAAGCTGTAACTCTTCTCATATAGATATTCGGGATCCAAATCCAGCCCGTTGTTCCATTCGATGGTGTCGAAAGAAATTCTCACTGTCTTGAAGAGTTCTATCTCTTTCAGTTCCGCAAACCGTCCTATCGTCAAGAGTGGCTTGACATCGAAGCGACGGCAGTCGTTATTGTCAAAAACTAGGTCCAGTTGGTAATCCTCGGTAGCAGACACTTGTTTGATTCCAAGATACATAATAACTCCTCTCAAGTTTATCGTAGCGGTTCAATTTTATAGGGATTTTCGCCATTCATAGCCATTCGCCAATTCGCTTTTAATTCGTCTAAATGCAATTCCGCCCAGGCTTGTAC
Source organism: Thiomargarita sp. (assembly GCA_022729575.1). Lineage (GTDB taxonomy): Bacteria > Pseudomonadota > Gammaproteobacteria > Beggiatoales > Beggiatoaceae > JAABRD01. The sequence goes on along the minus strand of DZAL01000036.1, from coordinate 29,557 downwards.
TAAACGTAATTGCCGACGAGGAAGCGAACCTTCCATGAGTTCCAGCGTGTCTAGGCGAAAGGTAGCTTTAAACTCGTTATAATAAACATGGAAATGAGGTGGATTGTGTTCATCAGGCGCAAAATACATACGGATAATGATTCCGTGAAACATGGATATAGTTGGCATCAGCACCTCCTTTAGTGGTGTAGCAAGCGTAGCAAGCGTAGCAAGCGTAGGGTGCGTTAGGCGCGTCTGTTTGCGCCGTAACGCACCTGAATTTCCCGGTGACGGTTTGGTTGGTGGCGCGGAAAAATGGTGCGTTACGCTATCGCTAACGCACCCTACGACTACTCACCTTACGCACCATCACCCCTAGCTCCTCCTGGCTAAGGCGGGGAATCTTCCCGGCGATTCCGGTAGTGCTTACTCCCCTCCTTACCAAGGAGGGGTTGGGGGTGGTTGAGTTAACCGTGCGTAAGGTGAGTCAGTTAACTTCAGGTGTGGCATTAGTCCTGCTTTCAAAAAAATGGTCAAATCTTTCCCCCAATACTTATGATTTAAAATCGAACACTTTAAACCGTAATTCTCCTGTTGTTGAAGGCAATGACTTCAAAATGACCTCGGTAAAAACTTGTGGTGAATGACCGGCGCGATAATATAACAGGGGCAAATATAAGCGCAGTTGTGCCGAGAGAATCACTTCTTGACATTGACTAAAATTCTGCAATGGCTGAGTAATTTCCCCATAATCAAGGACTTCAAGGACTAACGCGCCATCGGCCAGGCTATCTAATTGTAAATCGGCCCAAAAATATTGACCGGCATAAGTCAGTTGTGGAATATGTAGGCGTAATTGTTGGTCTAATTCAGGTACTTCACAATCACTTGACCCCGGCGAAGAACTTTCGTTAGTTGCCCCCTCTTCTTCCACGGGCAAGTATTCTGCATCATCCAGACCATCCGTTTTACCGGTAGTCGATGGTGCGGCGGAGGTTGATGAGGTCGTTGAATTGGACATATCCATAGCTTCGCCACTGGCACCGCCATCGGTAGAAATTAGATCATACATCGGCATCGGCATGGGCGGTGGGGGAGTTGAAGGCGTATCTTCTACTGTCCCTTGACCACCGATTTGAGTTTCATCCGTGGCTGACATAGCCACTGCCGCTAAGGCAATTCCGGCCGGGTCGCGGGCGATGCGGTCGACACCATAAGCGGTATACATCTCCTCTGTTTCTAACGCTAATTTGGAAGAATAACGGGTAATAATGCCGTAAATCCGCGCGATTCGGATGGCTTCATTGATAATTTCTAAAGACTCTCCTTGTTGATCAATTTCTCGTTCTAACGCATCAGCCCAAGTTTTCGCCGCCAGCGGTGCGGCGATTTTAGCTAAACTGCCCGTGGTGCTAGACCGAGTGGGGATGATGCTAAGTTCGAGGGGCAAATTACCGACGTTACCATTCAAAGTGAGACGGAGAGAATCTGCGGTTACGGTCCCGGTAGCGCCCATCTGTAAGGTTAGGTTAGGAAACACGCTGGGCCAATTCACTGCGGTCGGTTTAGCTCCCACCAATCCTTGAATTTGGCCGATGACCTGAGAAACTCCGCCGCCTCTTACACGGTCAAACAGTTGGAGAATTTGGCCAGTGATTTCATTATCTTCTAAAGCAAATGTCGCTTCACCTCCCGTTTTCTGCGCTAATCCACTCAACAATTTTTGGTCTAGGTCATAACCAATTCCCACGCTAAAAATTCTAAGTCGACTTTCTAATCGTTGCGCCGCCGTATTGACATCTACTAAAATATCTTCTAAGGAGGTACTACCCACATTGGGAATACCGTCGGTAATTAATAGCAAGTCAACCGTACCACTGGAGCGCGGTGCAGTCACACCAATGGCCGCGGCTTGACTTAGGGCCGGCGCAATGGCGGTGCGAGTACCGGCTTGTAATGCCGACACCCATTGAATGGCGGTTTGAACTGCGGTCGAAGTCGAATTAGTCATGGTCTCGCTAAAAGTATAAACGTCACTGTCAAACGCTACTAGACTGAAATAATCTCCTTCGGCCAACGCTTCTAAGCAAGCAATTACCGCTTTTCGCGTTTGCACGATTTTATCACCACTCATTGAGCCAGACACATCAATGACCAACACGACGTTACGAGCTTGGCTAGTCACACTGGGATAACCAGAAAAATCTGGTTGCCACCAAGTATGCAAATGGCCAGGCAAAGCGACGTTGTCTGGTTGATAATATAAAGCCATCGCCGTGGGTAACGGGATCAGCGGAGTTAACTCTAAACTTAGGTCGCGCTCCATTTTGAAATCTTCCAAACTGAGAACTGCGGTACCGTTAGTTAAATCTATGCTGGCGGTAGTGGTTGGTGTGCCCCACTCATCTAACATTTGCCAACCACTGCTGGTCCAATAATTCGGGTCCGTATGTAAAGCAATAGTGACTCCTTCCGTGGGATTAGAAGGCGTAGCATCGGGATTAGCAAAAGGCACTCGCAAACGATAACCGGTAGCGGTAGTTTCTAAAAGATGCGCATAATACACCCGCATTCTCAAATCGCCATTTTCATTGATGGGAAAGACTTTGGCCCGATAAAAATCGGTGCCAATCCGTTGAATTAATAGCGGATCATATTTTTGGTTAACGATGGCCTCATAAATTGCTTGACCTTCTCGTCGTCCCATGGTTTCTGCCACCATCCAAGTTTCCTGAGCCGGTAAAAAAATTTCAGCTTGGTAGAGGACTGAAGCCGGTGGTAGCGGAAATCGTAAACTGGCGGCATTATTGAAGCCACGAGCCGCCGTAAATTGCACTTCCATCATGCCAGAAACATATAGACCACGTAATTCTAAGTCAAAATTAACAGTTTGAATTTGAACCGGGTCGCTAGTCCCTTCAGGTTGTAAACCCGTAGCCGAAACGGTGAGAGACTGTAACCAGAGCAAGTTCATAGTTAGAGTCCAGCGGAAAAAAGCATTTTTCATAAAATTTCCTATTGAGTGATTTATCTTATGCACCTCCTTTTCCTCCTTGATAAACTGGGGGGTTAAGTTAACAGTGCGTAAAATAAGTGTGTGATTTCTACGAATTGGTGATTTACGACAATTGAGATTGACATCTCAATTAAATACTAGCATTATTAAGGGGTAAGTACAAATCGATTTTAATAAATTAATTTAAAGTTGGTAATTTCAAAATTATCACGACCACTATTGATACTAAATAATTCACCTTACGCACTACCACCCCCAACCCCTCCTTGGTAAGGAGGGGAGTAGCATCACTAAAATCGCAGGGGATATTCCCCGCCTTAGCAAGGAGGGGCTAGGGGTGGTTAAATTAACTATGCGTAAAGTGAGTGAATGAGGAAAATTTTATGGCGACCATCAAGACTGTCAAAGCCGAAGCTAAATTGCTGGAACAATTCAAAATTGAGGGTAAAATCCGCGATCATGTTTTTTATGCAGACCAACCTACCCAAATGGGCGGGACTAATGTGGGGCCAGCACCACTTGAATATATGATGTTTTCACTGGCTGCTTGTGTAGTGACGGTAGGTCAAATCATGGCCAAGCAACAACGAATTGACTTGCGGGGGTTAGAAGTTAACGTGGAAGGTGAGGTGGATGCGGAAGTGTTTATGGGCAAAAGCCAAGATAACCGCGCTGGCTTCATAGGTATTCGTGTAATAACCAAAATTGATGCGGATATGACTTTAGAAGAAAAACAGCAATTTTTAGAAGAACTCGACCGTCGGTGTCCGGTGTCTGATAATCTCAAGCAAATAACGCCGGTATCTTATGTGGTGGTAGAATCATAATTTCTAGGGGGAGTTTTAGATTTGACAACTTTTTGAAAGTTGTCAAATCTGGGTCAAATTCAAGATTTGACAACTTTCGAAAAGTTGTCAAATCTGGTCAAATTCAAGATTTGACAACTTTCGAAAAGTTGTCAAATCTGGTCCAATCTAGCTAGAATGAAAAGGCCATAAACACGGTTGGATTCACTTCCCAACCATAATTTTTGCCAAAAAAATCCTTAGAGATTTCAATTTCGGTGCCCACATTGATACGAGAAAAGATAGACTCGCTACCCAGTAAATTACCTAAAGACCAACGTAATTGCGGCTCCGTCAAGAAGACATGCTTTTCATCATCTTGCCAATAATCCGCAAAACCTTGAAAGGTGAAATGCCATGGTCCCACTTGAAACGGTTGTCCCCAAGCCACTGTCAATTGATAAGCGGTAGCTTGAGTATCTTCTTCTCGAAGCAGCAGGTGTAAATTAGAATAGCCATGGTTGGGTTGGCCGGCCAAATCCAGACTCAATCCATAGAGCCAGACTTGATGAATGAAATCTTGATCGCTGTCATTGTATTGAACGGTCGCGTAAAGTTCACCTAAATATTTGCTTGGTAACAATTTTCTTTGTAAAATTTGGTCTAAGCTAATTCTCGGTGCGTATTCAAAATATAACGTGTCCGCTTGGGTACTAAAATCTCGTTGTCCTTCTAAATCCAAGAAGAAAAAATTATCGCCATAAGTCCATTTCGAAAAATGTTCTACCGTCGCGGTAAACATATCGCGGTCTAACGGTTGACGCTGCCACTCGGCATGAAGTTGTAACTCCGTGGCGGCAAAGAAATTTTTTGGCACTACCTGGTCCGCCGCGAGTAGAAGGTGACTGTTTAACCCAAGACAGCTAAAAATCACCCCATAGAACTTTTGGTAATTCTGAACAGTGAGTGAGATAAAGAGGTTAAGACGGCGTAGCTTTCCTAAGCCTTCAAGGCTTAGGAAAGCTAGTTTCACCCAAATTTCATGACTACCGAACTTTTTACGAGTGCGAGTCTTTGCGGCGGTCCAATTCATGGTGTTTACCTACTTAAAGTTGGTTGGTGGAGGGGGAGTTCAAAAAGGATAAAGTGATATTTCTTCTCGTTCCCACGCTAGCGCGTGGGAACGAGATAATTCCTACTTCACGGCATTCCCACGCTAGCGCGTGGGAACGAGATAATTCCTACTTATTTATATGTCAGACTCATTTAGATTGACGAAGAATGACTACGCTGGACCTGCCATTCGATCCATAAACCGGTGCCCAGCACCGTGATAATAGGTCCCATCGACGCTAACGCCAAAATACCAAAACCTTCTACCGCGTTGACCGCTTCCCCAAAACCTAATCCTATGGCCAAAACTAATGGCACCGTCACTGGTCCCGTGGTGACTCCCGCACTATCCCAAGCAATGTTCACATATTCCTCTCTGGAAAAGACGGTGAGGACGACCGCGAGGAAATAGCCTGGGAGCAAAAAATAAGGCAGTGGAAGCGCAAAAATCAATTCTATCACGCCCAGTACCATTCCACAAGCCACGCCAAACGAGACTGCGTATACCAATAATGCTTTCTTGAAGGCACCTTGGGTCAAAGTTTCTACCGTTAGCCCAACCGCATGTAATGCAGGTTCCGCTAAAGTCGCGCCAAAACCAAGTAACCAAGCGAACATAAAAGCCACGACTATTCCAACGGGCCATTGAAATAATGGCGAATGTGGAATTGCCGCAATCGGTTGAAAGGTCGCTGGGACCAAACGACCAGCTTGACCGCCCAATTCCGCTAAACCATAACTGAGACCTAAATTAAAAATAATCATGCCTAGTAGGGTCAACACAAGGCCATAAGCCAATACCGCCGGTTGGTAAATCCGTTGGCGTAAAATGACCAACAGCACGATTAATAGAAATATCACCAAGGGTACGATAGCACGTAGTCCTATGATGATTTCTAACAACGGCGATTGTTCATACCAAGCCTGTACCAGTAACGACGAGTGGCTAGTTTCCAAGGCTAACTCAGGAGAGACCGTGGCCGCCACATAGCTACCTAATAAAAGTACCGCCAACACTGGAAATAACGAGGCCAAAGTGACGAGGCCAAACCCAGATAAGGCCTCATCACTTTTACCGGTCGCTTCCGCAATCCCGATGCCTAAAGCCAATACTAGCGACACCGTGACGGGGCCTGTCGTCACGGCTCCACAATCCCAAGCCAATCCTATCAAGTGGCTAGTTTGCGAATCGGTCATTAAGTACAGTGTCATTCCCAAAGTTGGCACCAGTGAAAAATAAATGAACGGTTTTAAACTCCAACCCCAAATTAATCGTAAGGTGGCGACCACGGCCGCTAATCCTACTCCGATACCAATCACCAAGACTAAGACTTCGCTCCATTGATTCAAGAGAATATACAAAAATGCCGCGTGCTGAGGGTCGACAATCTTACCAGCGGTTTTTAAGGCACCAATCGCCGGCTCCGCAAAGGTCACTCCAATTCCCAACAAAAAGATAATCACTAACACGTTGCGTAGTGATAATTTCCGTGGTAAAGCCTCCCCAATCGTTTCGCCAAAGGGCATGAAACCATGTTTCAATCCTTCCATAAATAACATTAAGCCCACAATGACCGCCAACAATCCCAGTGTAATCGTACCGGCTTGCAAAATGGGTATATGGAGAATAAACAGTTGAAATAATATCAAGTACAATACTAATGGTAACACCAGTTTGATTTGCTCAATCAAGCGTACTTGGAGATAAGGTTGTAATAAATGATAAACTTCCCGCGCTTGTAATTGCAATTTAGGCGGACGATAAGGGATTTCTTGTCCTGTGTCATCAAATTGTGGTTGCGGAGTCAATAAATTAAAACTAATTTTTTGTTGCCGCACCGCCATCGTGCTGGCAACTTCGCCGTAACGAATAGTTTTAGACATGATTGATCACTTGAGTTTATTCCATCGATAATTTCGATAATTTGATAATTCGATTACTTTATGACAGTGCTATAAACTTGTCAAGTGAAGTGCAATCATACGACCAACTAACGATTAGATTTAAAATTTTAAAATCCTTACTTAAATTCATTGAAATAAAATTAGTATACTTTAAACTCACGTATTATAAGCATCATCGGCACTTTTAAAGAACAGGCCCACGGCGCTAATTATTATTATGTGACGTATAAATTTAACAAATTTATTGCAAAATGATTTATCATCATTTATATTACAGACTGATTTAAAATTGACTAAATTACCATTATTATCATTTTCTTCTATGGGGATTGAAAGCTATATGCGCGATAAAATCAGGCTAGTTTCTTCGGCGGACACGGGTCATTTTTATACGACTAACAAAAATAAAAAGACCGCTACCGGCAAATTGGAGTTGAAAAAATACGACCCAGTGATACGTAAACATGTCCTCTATAAAGAGGCTAAAATTAAATAACTTACCTTACGCACCACCACCCCTAGCCCCTCCTTGCTAAGGCGGGGAATACCCCCTGCGAGTTAGGTGGTGCTTACTCCCCTCCTCACCAAGGAGGGGCTGGGGGTGGTTATGCGTAAGGTGAGTAAGTAAACTTGCGGAAACTTAGTTTTTCCGGTATGTTTAGCAATTCGCCGTTGAGTATATCGATATGAGTTTACTAGAATTAGTCGAACAAAAACAACAAAAATTTCTCCAGCAACGTGAAGACTCGCAAAGTGAGGAAGCTGCCTGGCAAGAAGCGGTTAAAGAACTTTATCAGCAAATCATCACTTGGCTCAAACCATTGGCCAACCGTGGCCTGGTTAAATTGTTCATCAAGCCCATGCCTACTGATTCTTATTACGATGAAGACACGGGAGATATGGAGTTGAGAGATGAAGACCATTTAATTATTAAATTTTTCAACGGTGAAGCGATTAAGTTGATGCCTGTGGGTTTAAATGTGATTGGTGCGTATGGACGAGTGGATATGGCATTTGGTTTACGCAAAATAATGATTATACAAAAGGAAAAGAATGGAGAATGGATATTTACGGAGCGAGATGGTCTGGAGAAATCGCCGGTGTTTCCATTGAACCAAGTTAATTTTGAGCAATTGGTTTCTACTTTTATTGAGAACTTCTAATGTTTTCCTCTTGCGATAGCATCATGACGAATTTCGTGTTTTTGAAACCAGTCGTGGAAAAATTGGAGAATAGCTATTTTGAGTTTTTAACTGACCAACAAATTTGTGAACAGAAAAAGTTTATACTTCAAGATTTGGAATTAGACACTGCTTTCAAATTGTTAACCAAACTAGAAGCTGAAATTAAACAGGATTTCCTTGAAGCTATTGCCGATAAAAAGAAGGATGAGTTATCCAAACAATATTTGCAATTGTGCCGAAATTTTAGAATACGCATAGCAGAATACCAACAACCGCTACCAAAAATCTGTCGAAAGGTAGCTTTGGATGACATTTTAGAGGAAGTGAAAGCATGTTTTAAAAATGCTAATCCGGTTTTTTCAAAAAATTGCTCGGCTTTAAAAGGACATTTTAAGTTTAGACATTGGTATGCTCATGGTAGATATTTTCAACGTACTCCGGTGCCACCAGCACCAAGGGAAGTCCAACAAATTTGTAATGAGTTTAAACAATTCGTGTTTGACCGAAAATAATTCATTTTCTCTTTCTCGCCGTAACACAACAACCAACTACTAAATTAAAGGAGATATAAACTATGCGCGTCATTAAAATGACTGACCTATATTTCTTGGTGGTCCCTAAATGGATTTACGGAAACTTAGTTTCTCCGGTGCGTCTAGCAATTCACCATTGAATATATCGATATGAGTTTACTAGAATTAATCGAACAAAAACAACAAAAATTTATCCAGCAACGTGAAGACTCGCAAAGTGAGGAAGCAACCTGGCAGGAATCGGTTAAAGCACTTTATCAGCAAATAATCACTTGGCTCAAACCATTGGCCAACCGTGGCCTGGTTAAATTGTTCATCAAGCCCATGCCTACTGACTCTTACTATGATGAAGACACCGGAGATATGGAGTTGAGAGATGAAGACCATTTAATCATTAAATTTTTCAACGGTGAAGCGATTAAGTTAGTGCCTGTGGGTTTAAATGTGATTGGTGCGTATGGACGAGTGGATATGCAGTTAGGTTTGCGTGACGTGATGATTGTCCTTGAAGAACAGCATGGTGACTGGCAGTTTGCCGAAAGATATACTCGTACCAGTTTGGAAACTTATCCCTTTAACCAAGAACAGTTTGAAAAATTGGTCGCTGAATTTGTTGAGAGTTTCCATTAAATGGCGGCAAAATTGGTTTTAAGAGAGTTTACCTGCGATAACCTCATTGGTGATTATCTATTGCTGAAAATAGCGGTGGCAGAACTAGAAGAATACCACTTTAAGGACATGACTCCTCAACAACTGGAGAGAGAAAAACGAGACCTGATTCAAGAACTAAAGTTAGATACCGTCTTTAAACTTTTAACTAAATTGGAAGCTGATATTCGGCAAGATTATAACACCACCATAAAAAAATATCAAACGACTGATGGGCTTTCTAAAGAATATCTACAATTATGTGAAGAGTTCAGACGGCGGACCGGGGAATACAATCAACCCATCGCCTCAATTTGTAAAAAAGTGCGATTGGACGATATTCTTGATACCAGCAGATTATACTTTAAAAACCTAGACCGGAATTTCGCCAAAAATTGTTCGGTACTCACAGGATATTTTACTCATATTCGACATCGGTATGCTCATGGCAGGTATTTTAAGCGCTATCATCCAACCGTAATACCTGACCCAGAAGCCTTGGGGATTATTTATCATCAATTTGAAACTCTGGTATTTGCCAGGACAAAATAACCAACTATCTTAAAGGAGATATAAACTATGCGCGTCATTAAAATGACTGACCTGGACCTGAAAGGCAAACGAGTCCTGATTCGGGAAGACCTCAACGTCCCAGTAAAAAATGGCAAAGTGACTAGCGATGCCCGGATTCGCGCTTCACTCCCCAATATTGAACATGCCATGAAAGCGGGCGCTAAGGTCATGGTCATGTCGCATTTGGGACGACCCACCGAAGGTGAATATAAAGAGGAATTTTCCTTGCAACCAGTCGCGGACCATATTGGTAAATTGCTGGGTAAACCAGTGAGAGTGGTCAAAGATTGGTTGAATGGCGTGGAAGTAGCATCCGGGGAAGTCGTGTTGTTTGAAAATGTGCGCTTTACCCCTGGGGAAAAGAAAAATAAGGATGAGTTAGCGAAAAAGATGGCGGCATTATGTGACATTTATGTCATGGATGCGTTTGGTACTGCTCATCGGGCCGAAGCCTCTACGCATGGCGTGGCCAAATTTGCCCCTGTCGCTTGTGCCGGTATCCTGTTAGCAGGAGAATTAGAAGCCTTGGGCAAAGCCTTGGAACATCCTGCGCGGCCACTCGTGGCTATTGTCGGTGGTTCCAAAGTTTCTACTAAACTCACCGTCCTCGAATCCTTATCCAAAGTCGTTGACCAATTGATTGTCGGCGGAGGCATTGCCAATACTTTTTTAGCCGCTACGGGTCAAAAGATTGGTAAATCCTTATCGGAAGTGAATTTGATTGATACGGCCAAGAAATTGATGACCGATGCGAAAAATCGCGGCGCTGATATTCCAATCCTCTTGGATGTCGTCGTGGGCAAAGCCTTTTCGGCAGATACTCCTGCTACCACTAAAGGTGCCAATGAAGTGGTCGATGATGACATGATTTTTGACGTTGGACCCAAAACTGCGGCCCAATATAGCGAATTGCTAAAAAAAGCGGGGACGATTGTATGGAATGGTCCCGTCGGCGTATTTGAATTTGACCAATTTGGAAATGGCACCAAAGCGTTGGCGGAGGCGATTGCGAACAGCAGTGCATTTTCCATTGCCGGCGGTGGCGACACTTTGGCCGCTATTGATAAGTATGGTGTGGCGGATAAAATTTCCTATATTTCTACTGGTGGCGGGGCTTTCTTAGAATTTTTGGAAGGCAAGAAATTACCTGCTGTAGAAATTTTGGAAGAGCGGGCGGCGGGGAAAACCTACAGTTAAATATAGCTAAATGACGAGTTAAACGCCTAGCGGCTACTGGCTGGTAACTTCCCGACAACCTTGTACGGTCTTCACTTTAAACTGTCGGGAGATTAGCCGGCCAGTGGGGTTGATTAATAATTGAACTGATTGATTAGTGTGACATTTTAGACCCTAACCATTCCGCTAATACCATTTGATACACCTGCTCAATGTCTTTGCCAAACGCAACAAAATAGACCGTCTCTATACCAGGATGAGCCTCAGTAAACACAGCGGTGGTATTAATAGCAATTCTAGTGGCCGCCGGAATCGGGTAGCCATAAGCTCCGCAACTGATAGCTGGAAAGGCCAGCGTTTTCACTTGATATTCCAAAGCTAACATTAAACTTTGGCGATAACAAGAAGCTAATAAATCCGCCTCATGTTGTTGCCCGCCAGACCAGATGGGCCCCACAGTGTGAATAACATATTTAGCCGGCAGTTGATAACCTTTGGTAATCTTCGCTTGTCCAGTGAGACAACCCTTTAAGGTGCGACATTCTTCCAACAATAGTGGTCCCGCGGCCCGATGAATAGCCCCATCGACACCACCACCTCCCAATAGGGATTCATTAGCGGCATTAACAATGGCGTCTACAGTTAACTTAGTAATATCTTCTCGAATCAAATTTAATTGAGTAGGCATCTGATTTTCCTTAACGATGAAACCATTTAAATGAACACTTGGTAACTCACCTTACGCACCACCACCCCTAGCCCCTCCTTGTTAAGGCAGGGAATAGATACCACCTGGGTCACCAGGGATACTCCCCTCCTTAACAAGGAGGGGTTGGGGGTGGTTGAGTTAACCGTGCGTAAGGTGAGTTGGTAACTTCGAGCAATCTACTTCCAACCATTAAACAATTTTCACTCATCCATTCATTATACATGACTACAGTCAGTCTAGCGTTAGTTCCGATTTTTTTAATTATTTTAGTGGGCTATCTATTTCAATACCGGAATTTTCCAGGTCAAGTATTTTGGCCTTTGATGGAAAAAGTCATCTATTTTGTCTTATTTCCCTGCTTATTATTCCATAGCTTATCTACGGCACCGTTGCGTGAATTAACCATCGCACCTTTAGCCAGCGTTTTAGTGACCACGATTCTATTGGCCACTGGCCTATTAATTCTCCTCCGTCCCTGGCTACCGGTCAGTGGCCCAGAGTTTACCTCGATTTTTCAAGGAAGTATACGCTTTAACGGTTTCGTTGGCATTGCGGTGGCCACGACTTTAGAAATTCCCTCTGGATTAGCGTTATCCGCCTTGGCTTTTGCTACCCTAATCCCCTTAATCAATGTGTTATGTGTTATTGTGTTGACCCACTATACTACCCACGACTCGACTCGATGGTCAACTATTGGGGCCGCCTTGTTGCGAAACCCCTTGATTATTGCTTGTCTGTTAGGTATTGTTTTGAATGGATTAAACCTTCAACTGCCCTCTCAATTGCAACAAACCATAGAAATTTTAGGACGAGCCGCGTTACCCTTTGGATTATTAGTCGTAGGCGCAGGCTTAGATTTTAGCGCCATGAAAACCAGTGTGCTCAGTGTAGTAATCAGTGTGGTATTTAGATTGCTTCTATTTCCGGTGATGACCTGGTTAATTTGCCAATTCTGGGAATTAGAAACGGCAGCCACTCAAATTGCCGTTTTATTCACGGCCATTCCAACCGCAACCTCCTCCTATATTTTGGCGCGACAATTAGGAGGAGATTATAGGTTGATGGCTAGTATTATCACTTTACAGACCATCGTTGCCGCAGTTACGTTACCGTTAGTGTTGACCATATTGAAATAAACCACCCCCAGCCCCTCCTTGATAAGGAGGGGAGTGGTCGACGCTGACTACTAAACTCCCCGCCTTCCTTGATAAGGAGGGGGTTGTTTCAAACCTCAGTTAATTATTAGGAGAATTTTCAATGACAGACACCATACAACCCAAATTTACGGATAAACTTATTCATTTGACCCAAACTTTCTGGCACCAATTGAGTTCATGGTTCCATTCGGACACTATGAAACCACCAGGGTCGGGAAGAAGTTCAATCAAATTAGTAGGCACGGCATTCATTTTATTGATGTTGATAATCTTCTGGTGGAATCGAGAACCTGGTTTTATCGATGTCGTAGCAGAAGCCCAACAAAGTGTTGAGGACAATGAAGAGAAAATGGTCGCCGGCTATGTGGTGACCACCGCTTTAATTGAAGTGACCAATACGTTACTGGATAAATCCGGCGGCTATTTGAGTAATGATGTGCTACCTCCAAGTTTATTCATGGATGACATGCCAAATTGGGAATGGGGCGTATTACAACAAATTCGAGATTTTACCAAAGCGTTGCGCAACGATATTAGTCGCTCGCGTACTCAATCTACCGAAGACCCGGCGTTGGCACAAGCGGAACCCAAGTTTAATACCGACAACGCTTCTTGGTTTTTCCCCACCTCTGAAAAAGAATATGCTAAAGGCATCGAGTTGCTAGAAAACTATCGTCATCGTTTGGCCGACCCTAATAATCCCAATGCACAGTTTTATGCCCGGGCCGATAATTTACGGGATTGGTTAAAAGACGTGATTAAACGTTTAGGTAGTTTGTCACAACGACTGAGTGCCAGTGTCGGTCAAGTGCGCCAAAATACCAATTTGGCCGGTGAGGCCCAAGCCAAGCAATCGACTAACCAACCCACTGAAATTAAAGTAAAAACTCCATGGTCGCAAGTGGATGATATATTTTATGAAGGACGCGGCACCTGCTGGGCCTTGATTCATTTCTTACGGGCCGTCGAAGTTGATTTTAAAGAAGTGTTGGAAGCCCGTAACGCCTTAATTATGTTGCAACAAGTCATTAGAGAGTTGGAATCGACGCAAAAAATGATCTGGAGTCCCATGGTATTGAATGGCGCTGAATTTGGTCTAGTCGCCAATTATTCCCTAGTGTTATCGTCTTATATTTCGCGGGCCAACACCGGAATTATTGAATTGTATGCGTTGCTGGAAAGAGGTTAATGGAACCACTCAACCACCCCCAACCTCCCTTCCTTCCTCCCCTCCTTGATAAGGGGGTGGTTGAACGTACTAAGTACTGAAGCATAAATTTTCCCGTATTTTCTTTCGCCCCTCTCCCTCTGGGAGAGGGGTCGGGGGTGAGGGAAAATACCGCCGAATTTCTGCTTCAGTACTTATAAAATCAAATTATAAATCCAAGCCACCATCTTGAATTTATCGGAAATAGTTATGGCAAAAAACACCTTAGAAGATTCATCCAAAAAAGTTAGATTAGATAAATGGCTCTGGGCCGCCCGTTTTTTTAAAACGCGCAGTTTGTCTCAAGATGCCATCAGTGGTAACAAAATACGCCTAAATGGTCAAACCGTGAAACCAGCCAAAGAGGTGCGAATTGGCGATGAATTAACCATTCGTACCGGCTTTGTCGAACGCACGGTAAAGGTACAGACCCTATCGCTACAACGTCGTTCAGCAGCAGAAGCCGCCTTACTTTATGAAGAAACGTTAGAGAGTATTGAACAACGTCAAAAAGCCTCTGAATTACATCGTCAAGAAGCCGGCTTACGTTCCTCTGGCAGTGGTCGACCAACGAAAAAAAATCGACGGCAAATTCATCGATTTATTGGAAAATCCTAATTCATTAGCATGGAGTCCAAAACATGTTTTGGACTCCACCCAAAATCCCACTACAATATGGGTTCACTTTCCTCTGGTGCCGGTAGTGGCGGCGACTTTTGCTTATCTCGAAGATTAATAACCACATCTCCGGCTATTTTGATAAGTTGCTCTTTTTCATCAAAAAATAACGTCAGATGACGTTGTTCACGCTGACTATTGCCAGATTGAAATCCATAAAAATAGTCCCATCGTTGTGGCGAAAAAACATCTGTCAATAATGGGCTACCCATAACGAAACGCACTTTTTTCGCCGGCATGTTCAATTCCAACTGGTCTAACATTTCTTGCGTCACCACATTACCTTGTTGGACATCAATTTGGTACAGTGAACAACTAGAAAGAATAATAACACTTATGGCAGATAACGTAATAATCACTATCAATTTTTGTATCATAATATAAAACGACTGGTTGACCACACAAAATTTATTTCCGTCTTATTTCAGCATAACACAATTTTTATTTAAAATAAAGAGGCAAAAAAAATGGAAACACCAGACCTCAAAAAAGTGGGCCTAAAAGCGACATTACCACGATTACGAATTTTACAATTACTGGAACATAATCGTCAACGTCATTTCACGGCCGAAGAAGTTTATAAAGCATTGTTAGAAACCGGTGAAGATGTTGGTTTGGCTACCGTTTATCGGGTATTAACTCAATTTGAAGCCGCAGGATTGGTAGTACGTCATCATTTTGAAGGAGGATTATCCGTATTTGAATTAAATGAAGGCTATCACCATGACCATTTGGTTTGCACTAAATGCGGTAAAATTGTTGAATTTATTGACGAAATAATTGAACAACGACAACTGGCCATTGCTCAGGAAAAAGGCTTTGAAATTGTTGAGCACTGTTTATATATTTATGGCATTTGTTTAGAATGTCGATAATAACGCGGGCTCCCCTGGTATTCTCTTCCTTTGGGAGAGGGTCCGGGGTGATGGCCAATTTATCACCTCGTTCCTACGCTCGAGGTGGGAATGCCGCCCGGACGCTCCGCGTCCAGTCACTGCCGATTTTAGAAAACTCTTCAAACTTATAGATGCGGAGACTGGACGCGGAGCGTCCGGGCGGCATTCCTACCAACCTCACACCACCGAGATAGACAACCAATTATGAAATTTGACCGTATCACTAGCTAGTCGGCCCGCCTGAATGGGCAACCCCGCATTCGTGACCTACGCCTGACCGTTCGTCGAGTGATTGAACTACTGGCGACTTACTATAATTTCTGCTTCAATAACTCATTGACTTGCGTTGGATTCGCTTTCCCTTGCGAAACTTTCATTACTTGGCCTACAAAGAAACCAAATAGCTTCTCCTTACCACTACGGTAATCCGCTAACTGTTTGGGATTATTGGCCATCACTTCATCAATAATCCGCTCTATCGCGCCCGTATCAGTCACTTGCTTCAATCCGCGTTGCTCAATAATCGTATCGGCCTCACCGGGACTTTGCCACAGCACTTCAAACACTTCTTTGGCAATTTTGCCAGAAATCGTGTTATCAGTAATACGCCGCAATAAACCGCCTAATTGTTGGGCACTAATGGGTGAAGCGGCGATTTCCAGGTTATGTTTGTTTAACAACGCCGCCAATTCCACCATGACCCAGTTGGCACATAATTTAGGGTCACTTTCCGCCGCAGTCACGGTCTCCTCAAAATAATTTGCCAGTTCTCGACTACTGGTCAATACCCCGGCATCATAAGCCGATAGGCCGTATTGCTTCATCAAGCGGTGCTTTTTCTCATCCGGTAATTCTGGCAACTCCGCACGAATTTGGGTCAAAAATTCGGCTTCAATGACCAATGGTAACAAGTCTGGATCCGGAAAATAACGATAATCATGTGCCTCTTCTTTCGACCGCATCGTCCGCGTTTCATTTTTATCGGCATCATACAAGCGAGTTTCTTGGACAATTTTGCCCCCACCTTCCAAAATCTCAATTTGTCGCTCAATTTCGTAATTAATCGCTCGTTCTATAAAACGAAACGAATTGAGATTTTTTAACTCCGCCCGAGTCCCTAAAGTGGTTTGGCCAACCCGACGCACGGACACATTGGCATCACAACGAAAAGAGCCTTCTTGCATGTTACCATCGCAAATTTCCAAATAGCGCACCAGCGAATGCAGTTTTTTCAGGTAGGCAATAGCTTCCTTCGCGGAGCGCAAATCCGGTTCCGACACTATTTCCAATAGCCCCGTACCGGCGCGATTTAAGTCAATGCCGGTGAGCTCATGGAAATCTTCATGTAATGACTTGCCGGCATCCTCTTCCAAGTGCGCTCGCGTAATTCCAATAATTTTCTCTGCTCCCTCCATTTCAATACTCATTTGACCTTTTTCGACAATAGGTAACTCGTATTGACTAATTTGATAGCCTTTGGGTAAATCGGGGTAAAAATAATTTTTTCGCGCAAATACTGAGCGTGGCGCAATAGTTGCACCAATCGCCAAGCCGAATTTACACGCCATTCTTACCACTGCTTCATTGAGCACGGGTAACACGCCAGGTAAGCCTAAATCCACCGCACAAGCTTGAGTATTCGGAGGAGCACCATAAGTAGTAGCGGCACCCGAAAAAATTTTGCTCTTCGTGGCTAATTGAGCATGTACTTCTAAACCAATCACTGATTCCCATGACATATTTATTATGACCTCGTTTTAGAAAACTAGGGATAACACCCCTTCGAGGGGTGTTATCCCTTACCTCCAGAAAGCTAGGGATAACACCCCTTCGAGGGGTGTTATCCCTTACCTCCATCAATTTACTCTTCCACAATTTGATAAAATATCTCCCCTGGTTTAATCATACCAAAATCCAGCCGCGCACGTTCTTCAATCGCTTCGGTGCCTTGTTTCAAATCCTTAATATCAGCGGCCAACACTTCATTACGTTGCTGTAAGGCTAAATTTTCTCGTCGTTGTTGCTCTACCATGGCTTGCAATGCTTGTAATTCTCCATAATTTCCCTGACCTAACCATAGTTGATACTGTAACTCAGTGAAAAGTAATAATAAAATTAACAAAAGGAGCCATTTCATAAGTTGGAATTACGAATTAACGGCAGGGATAACACCCCTTCGAGGGGTGTTATCCCTCAGACTTAAGCGTAACCGTTTGAGGGTTTGAACAGATATACGACTATACCATTAGTGCTACCACACACTACCTAAAAATTAAATAGTCTGCGGTAGCAGTAATTTGGATAGGATTCACTATAATTCATAATTATCAGTATGTCAAGCATCGTTGGCTCCTCCTGAGTTAAGAAAGAAGTCAGGAGAATAAGAAAAATTATGATAGCATTATTTAGGAAACAATGCTATACTTTAAATACTCAAATTTTCGAATTTTACTTATTAAATTTATAGGAATTGACGATGTTAATTTTACCGCAGTATCGAATTCACCAAAAAATTTATGAAGGTATCCATTCCACCGTATATCAAGGACAGCGCTTATCTGATGACCGGCCAGTTATTCTCAAGGTCCTAACCGCCGACTTTCCCTCGCCGGTACAATTGGCTCGCTATCAACACGAATATGAATTACTGAGTCAATTAGCTTTGCTTGGCGTGATTCAAACTTATGGTTTGGAAAAATTTAAAAATACGGTGGTGCTGGTGTTAGAAGACTTTGGTGGTTACTCGTTAACCTACTGGTTGACTCAGCGCTCCTTTACCATCACCGAATGGTTGTCGTTGGCGATTCAGATGACCGATAACTTAGGCCAACTTCATGCGGCCAATGTTATCCATAAAGACATTAATCCCAGCAATTTTGTTTGGAATCCAACCACCGGTCAACTGAAACTGATAGATTTGGGGATAGCTACTCGTTTCCCCCGTGAAACCTTGGCGTTGCAAAACCCTAATCAATTAGAAGGGACGCTACCTTATCTCTCCCCAGAGCAAACCGGGCGAATGAATCGAGCGTTGGACTATCGCACCGATTTGTATTCGTTGGGTATCACCTTTTATGAATTACTGACCTCGCGTTTGCCATTTGCAACGGCAGAGGCTCTGGAATTAGTTCATTGTCATCTGGCCCAACCGCCCCCGCCCCCGCCTCAATTTCGGCCTGAAATACCGGTGATGATTTCTCACCTCATTTTGCGCTTACTGGCCAAAGCCGCGGAAGAACGCTATCAAAGTGCCTGGGGACTTAAAGCGGATTTGGAAGCGTGCTGGCACCAGTTACAAACCACTGGCCAAATTGAAGAATTTATCTGTGGACAACATGATTTTTCTGATAAATTTCAAATTCCGCCCAAACTCTACGGTCGCGAATCTGAAATAGAACTTTTACTGGCCGCTTTTGCACGAGTAGCCACCAGCACGACTGAAAATACTCACCCAAGGCAACCCGCAACTCCGCAGCCACCAAATCTCGAATTGATGTTAATCGCGGGCTATTCTGGTATTGGGAAATCCATGCTGGTGCGAGAAATTTATAAAGTCATTAGCCAACAGCGTGGTTATTTTATCGCTGGCAAATTTGACCAATTTCAACGCAATATTCCCTATCGTGCTATCGTGAGTGCGGTTGCTGATTTGATGCGACAACTGTTAACCGAAAGTGAGACCCAACTTAACCAGTGGCGTGAACAAATCCTCGCCGCCGTGGGTCCCAATGGTCAAGTGGTGATTGACATGATTCCTGAAGTAGAATTGATTATCGGTTGCCAACCTGTGGTCCCCACCTTAGGTCCCACGGAAACTCAGCATCGTTTCAACTCCGTGTTTCAAAATTTTATTCGCATCTTTGCTCAACCACAACATCCATTAGTCTGGTTTATAGATGACCTACAATGGGCCGATTTAGCTTCGCTCAAATTTCTGGAATTGATAATGAGCAATGCGGAAATTCATCATCTGTTGGTGCTGGGAGCCTATCGCGATAATGAAGTTAATGCCGCCCATCCACTCCTCATCACACTAGACCAACTCCGTGCCAAAAGTCAAGCTCGGCTTACTCAAATCACACTGGGACCATTAAATCAGGAAGACCTCACTGACCTAATAAGTGAAACTTTACACTGTGCTCACACCACCGTTGCTCCTTTGGCCACTTTGGTGAATCAGAAAACGGCAGGTAACCCCTTCTTTGTCCATCAATTTCTCCATGCCTTATATCAAGAACAATTACTCACTTTTATGTTCCCCACTCCAGCCAACTCAGGCGGCTGGCAGTGGAATCTGAGCCAAATTGAAGAAATGGAGATAACTAATAATGTCGTAGCATTGATCATTGGTAAATTAAAAAAACTCCCTGCCACTACTCAGCAAGTGTTACCCCTAGCCGCTGGGATTGGCTATCGTTTTGATTTACCTACCCTATCGATCATTCATGAACAATCACTGGCCGAGACTGCTCAAGCCTTGCTCCCGGCGCTACTAGAAAGTTTAATTTTACCTACTTCCGCTTTAGAAGCGGTATTCGATCCTAGCGATGCTAACGACTCCAACGATTCCAGCTCCATGAGTACAAAGCGTAGCTTTGCCATGCCGCAATGCTATATTTTGCATTATAAATTTTTACACGACCGAGTGCAACAAGCTGCTTATGCGTTAATTAATACTGACCAAAAACCCGCGGTTCATTTAAAAATCGGACAATTGCTCTTAGCTCAAGACCCAGACTTGGAGAAGAGCGAGAAACTATTTGAAATCATTGACCATTTGAACATTGGCTACCAATTAATAACCACGTTAGCAGAGCGACGGGCGGTTATTCAATGGAATCTGCTCGCGGGTCGTAAAGCTAAACTCGCGGCGGCTTATGGACCTGCGGTTAAATATTTGCAGTTGGGGTTAGATTTATTGACTTTGGAGAGTGCGAAGACCACCAATGACGAAGATAAACGAATAAATGACGCGCTCACTCTAAATTTATATGTAGAAGCAGTGGAAAGTTACTATTTAAATGCTCAGTTTGAACAATCCGAACAATTGGCGGCCCTGGCCCTCAGTCACACCCAGGTCCTCCTTGAACAGGTCAAGATTTATGAAATTCTCATTCAATCTTATGTGGCCCAAAATCAATTGCAACGAGCACTAGACACCGCGCTGGCGGTTTTAGCCATGCTCCAAGTGACCATGGTCGAACAACCTCCCACCGTGTTGCACATTGAAGAGTTACTCCAGTTACCGGCCATGACCGCACTCGACAAACTGGCGGCGATGAGAATCTTAAATTTTACCATCTCCTCAGCGTATACGATAGCGCCTACGTTAATTCCCAAAGTCGCCTTTACCATGGTTCAACGGTCTATCAACTATGGTAATTCTGCATTTTCGGCTTATGGCTATTCGGTTTATGGCTTGCTCTTATGTTCAGGTTTAGGGAATATCGAGGCCGGCTACCAGTTTGGTTGTTTGGCGGTCCAGGTATTAGATAAATTTGCGGCCTTAGAATTTAAAGCGAAAGTGTTGACTGCCACCCAGGTTGCTATCACGCCTTGGAAACAACCTCTTCAAACCACGCTGGCACCTTTGCAAGAAGCGATTCAAAGTGGCTTAGACTGCGGTGATCGGGAATATGCTTGTATTGCAGCTATGCACTATAGTAGCTACCTATTTTGGCTAGGCTCTCCGCTTTCGACCGTGACCCCAACGCTCGCCAAATATCTTGATCTAGTACGACAAGCTAACCAAGAATATCAACAAATTTACATAAAAATTTGGGCTCAAGTCGCCTTCAATTTGCAAAATCCGGTCACCACTGAATCCACTCGTTTACACGGTCCGCTATTTAATGCCGAGGAGACTCTCCCAGGTTTGCTGACGACTAATTATGGCATGGCCATTTTTGCCGTTTATTTGGCTCAAACCATGCTTAGTTATTTATTTGGCGACTATGCCACCGCGACGGCTCAAGCGAAATTGGCCACCCATTATGAATCAGCTAATGCGGGAGTAGTAGTAGTTGCCATCCACCAATTTTATTATTCGTTAGCGATGTTGGCTCACTATTCCCAGGTCGATGCCAGCACTCAACAAATCTATCTCGCTCAAGTGACTGCTAATCAAACCAAAATGCAGTATTGGGCTACTCACGCGCCCATGAATTTTCAACACAAATATGATTTAGTGGCGGCCGAGATCGCACGAGTATCAGGTGAGTATTGGTCCGCCACTAAACTGTATGAAACAGCGATTGGCGGTGCGAGAGCTAACGGCTATTTAGCAGAGGAGGCACTGGCTTGCGAATTAGCTACTAAATTTTATCTCACTCAGCATTTGGAGGAGTTAGTACACACTTATCTAAGCAAAGCCTATTATCTCTACCAACGCTGGGGAGCACTAGCCAAACTGCAATCTCTGGAAAACACCACGCCAAGCCTGCAAAACGTAGCTTGGTCGCCAGGGTTGACTACTGGCACCGTGATTGCTGCCACCACCGTCAGACCCACCGTAATGGATACTACTCGATTTACCAGCAACACCGAGTGGTTGGATTTAAGCAGTATCATGAAAGCTACTCAAGTCTTATCTGAAGAAATCGTGTTAGATAAGTTGTTAACCACCATGATGCACACCCTCATTGAAAATGCTGGAGCCCAACGCGGAGTCTTGATTTTGGCCCAAAATCAGCAATGGGTCATTCAAGCTGAGGGGACCATTCAGAAAACCACAGTACAGGTCTTACAGGCTTTGCCGTTGGCAGGACAGTTGCCCATGACGGTAATCAATTATGTCCTGCGGACCAAGCAACCTCTCGTTTTAGACCATGCGCAACAAGAAGCCAAATACCAAGCCGATGACTACATTCGTAAGCATTCTCTCAAGTCCTTATTATGTCTGCCTTTGTTGCACCAACAACGGCTAGTCGGAATTATTTACTTGGAAAATAATTTAGCCGAAGGCGTGTTTACGCCGGCTCGGTTTCGCGTGTTAACCTTATTATCTAGTCAGATGGCGATTTCGCTAGAAAATGCCTTGTTTGTGACTCAACTACAACAAGCTCAACAAGCGGAAGTACAGGCCCGACAAGCCGCGGAAGCCGCGAATTATACCAAAACCGCGTTTTTGGCCAATGTTTCTCATGAGTTTCGAACTCCCCTGAATGGAATTTTGGGTTATACGCAACTGTTTTTGAATGAACCTAGCCTCACCGAAAAACAACTGACTCGGATGAATGTTATCCATCGTAGTGGCAAACATTTATTAACGTTAGTAGATGATATTTTAGACATTTCCAAACTTCAAACTGCGCGAGTGCAACTTCAACTTAGCAACCTCTATCTAAATAAATGTTTAACTGACATCGCTGAAATTTTTCGTGACCAAGCTAACCAAAAAGGACTCCTATTTCAATATCAAGCAACCGCGCAACTACCCATTGGAGTTTGGGCCGATACCAAACGTTTACGGCAAATTTTGTTGCATTTATTGAGTAATGCGCTGAAATTCACTCAGCAAGGTGGTACAGTCACCTTTCAGGTACAAAGTGAATCCTGCACCGATCGAATTGGCTGGCATCACTTTCGTTTTATAGTTACTGATACGGGTTGCGGTATTGCGGAGGCCAATTGGGCCAGAATTTTTATACCGTTTGAGCAGGTCAGTGATTGGCTACATAAATCCGAAGGCGCTGGGTTGGGATTAGCCTTGGCCAAGCAACTGGTGGAATTGATGGATGGTCAAATCACCGTAACCAGTCAGCTAGGTCAAGGTAGTACCTTTACGGTACAATTAGACTTGGAGGAATCGCTGGAATACCAGATGACTATCTCTCCTGAAGAGGTGCCGGCGCAAGCGGAAATTTTACCCCCACCAACGACTGAATTCCTCCTATCGTTGAAGGGACCATCGGCCAAGAAAGCAACAGAGTTATATGAGTTAACTCAAATGGGTGATTTTTTTGGTATTTTCGACTGGATAGCGCAATTGGAACAGGAGGAGACAGAATTAAAACCCTTTGTGGAACAGGTGCGTGGGTTAGCGAAAGATTATAAAGATGAGTTGATTGGAGAATTGGCACAACGGTTTATGGAAAAACCGGCGGGGGACTAACCATCCCGCTCTTTCTCCCCTCCTTGATAAGGAGGGGTTGGGGGTGGTTAACTTAAGATTATAAAGATGAGTTGATTGGAGAATTGGCACAACAGTTTATGGAAAAACCGGCGAGGAACTAACCATCCCGCTCTTTCTCCCCTCCTTGATAAGGAGGGGTTGGGGGTGGTTA
>DZAL01000036.1:0-5613 GCA_022729575.1 Thiomargarita sp. | reverse complement strand
ACTTAAGATTATAAAGATGAGTTGATTGGAGAATTGGCACAACGGTTTATGGAAAAATCGTGATAGTTTCTACCAAACAATTTAGGGTGGTAATGAAAGGTGATGGTAACGCGGTTTAGGACCGGCAGTCCTCAAAGGACTGCCAGTCCTAGATTGCCATTCTGAAAATTCTAAAATTTTGTAAATTCTGATTCAGACCACCAACAGGAAAACAGCCATGAACATTTTATCCCTTTACGAAAAACTCGGTCAATTACCGCCACCGCTTACGTTAGAAGTGGAGGATTATGTTGATTTTCTGTTACAAAAATATCCCGTGAGGTTATCGCGTACCAGGTCACACTGATAACGCCAATAAATCCCCCAGATACCAAGCCAACTCATCTGCGTAATCCGCGTCCTCTGTGGCCATCGGCGATTCAAATCAATTAAACTCAACACCAAGGAAACTCTTATGTCTCAACCCGTTTTGAATTGGCCCGAATCACCAAGTGTCTTAGAACCACTGATTCGACAAATTGTGCAAGAGGAATTGGCCAAGTTAGCCAATGCACCTACCCAAGTGGATAAACTGGCGAAACAACGCATCTTGCCTAAAACTGCCTCCCCAACCATCAAACGTTCCGAACAACCACTGATTGGACTTTGGAAAGACCGAGAGGAGATGCAAGATGTTGAAAACTATGTGCGACAATTAAGGAAGCCACGTTACTAATGTGGTTAGACACGGATTTTTTAATTTGGTGTATCCGCGGCAATCCTAATGCTTTGATTTGGTTAGATGGGTTTGAGGACATTTCGTTGTCGGCGATTACTCATATCGAGTTAATACAAGGCACTAGAAATAAAAAGGAACTGGTTATCTTGAATGAGACTTTAACCGCGTGGAACGCACAAATGCTACAGGTTAACGAGATAATTTCTACGCAAGCGACACAATTGGTTGGGTAGTCCCTCCAAACCAATGGAGGTCTTAACCTTCAAGGAGTTAGCAAAGGTCAAAGTTTCCTAAACCGTTGAGGTTTAGGAAACTTAGAATCGCCGAAATTTCCTAAACCTGTGAGGTTTAGGTAACCTAAAACTGGTAAGATTTAGGAAAGTTAGCACCTGGAGTTTAATACCTCCATTAGTTGGTAGGAACTACCATTGGTTGAACATTACTATCATAGCCATTCACTCACCCTGGCGGAGGCGTTAATCGGGTCAACGGCGTTATGGCATGGTCTCCCCCTGGTAACCGCGAATGTCAAACATTTTCAGGTGATTGAAGGGTTAAAAATTATCTCGTTTGTTCCTAGTTCTAGTTGAAGATAATCCAATCTCATCAGCCGATTGGAGACACTTTATGAGTGGGGTGAGGAGCCTGGAGTTTTTTCTCCCCTTTAGTTATCCTAACCCCCCGAATCGCCGATGCCCACTGATTTTGAAGCCATTGGCGAGGTTGAGGAAATTTTCAAAAATGTGCGTGACCGCAGTGTGGGGCGTGAGGTAGATTGGTCGTGAATAATAAATATTTGCTGGATACGAACATTTTATCTGAGTTATTAAAATCACAACCAGATGAACAGGTGGTAGCTAGAATGACCATTCATCAAAACCATAGTGTCACGGCTACCGTGGTGATTCAAGAACTGGTGTTTGGCTACCAATGTCTCCCCAGGTCAAAAAGACGCCTGGAAATCGAACGTTAGGTGAACCAAATTATCAGTTCTACCATGATTCTACCTTATACCCTAGAGGCCGCTATTTGGCATGGTGAGGAACGGGCACGACTCAATAAATTAGGCAAGCCCGCGGCCTTTGCGGATGGACCAATCGCCGCTATGGCGAAAGTCAACAATTTGATTTTGGTGACTAGAAATACTAGCGATTTTCAACATTTTGCGGGTCTTGACCTTGAAAATTGGTTTCTGGTTTAAAATAGGTCCGCCTTGATTGTTGTGATTGCGTTTGGTAATCTTTCGTCCTCAATCAACGGTTATTAGTCTGAATCGCCGATGACACCGATGACGCAGATTAAAGAAGGAATCAGTGAAATCCGCATCATCGGTGGCAATTTGCAATTCAGGTTCATTAACTCCAACCCTCAAGGAAATTTTTATGTCTCAATCCGTGGTTTTGAATTGGTCAGAATTACAAAGTGTCTTAGAACCACTAATTCAACAGATAGTGCAACAAGAATTGAAAAAATTAGTGAGTACACCTGTGGCGTCCCAAGAGAAGATGACTCAAATGCAATGGCAGGAATTGATCCGAGAAACTTCTGGTAGTTGGCCGGAAATGCCAATGGCGGAAGAAATTCGGGAAGGTTGGGATAATTTTACCAGACTGGAGTCATTTTAGATGTATTTACTTGATACGAATACCGTGATTTATCACTTTAAGGGATTGGGGCAGGTAAGCAAACGTTTGGCTGAAGTTGGCTTCCAAGAATTATTGTTACCAACCTTGGTAATTTTTGAGTTGCAGGTAGGTGTAGCGAAAGCAGGTTTTCCAGAAAAACGTATGATACAACTGAATAAGTTTATCGATGCGACCCAGGAAGTATCCTTTGGTAAAAGAGAAGCCCATTACGCGGCTTTAGTGAGGGCAAACCTTGAGAAAATGGGCACCCCAATTGGTTGCATAGATGTTTTACTGGCAGGCACCGCTTTGGCTAATCAGGCCACTTTGGTAACGCATAATATTAGGGAGTTTAGTCGGGTTGATGAACTGAATGTGGTTGATTGGTATTGAAATCTCAGAATAATCCGGTCAATTCTAAACTTATCAGTCAGAATCAGAATTGACAGAATTAAAGAATTAACAGAATTATTTGACAACTCATTCTGAAAATTCTAAACTCTTGCATCGCCGATGACACTGATGACGCAGAGTAAAGAGGGAATCTATCAACCATTGCGATAAATTCATCTGTGGGTGTCATCTACGATTCAAACTTGACCCAACTAGAAACTAAGTTTCTTTAAGAAACTTAGTTTCTCTGTTGCACCTATACCATGAGAAAATCTGAATCATGAGAAAATTAGATTTTACTAAAGAGGTGTTAAAATTTCTTCCATTATTACCTCCTAAACAACATAAACCAGTGGTTCAAGGCATCTTTGAGTTACTGAAGAACCCCAGACCGCATGATTCACAGTTGCTGAGAAAATCTGACAACTTCTTCAGAACAGATATAGGTGAGTACCGGATTATTTATCAGTACGATGATGAAGTGATGGTTATTTACCTGGTTGGGAAGCGGAATGACGATGAGGTATATCGAAAGTTTAAGCAACTCGACTAATTTGGCGAATCATGTTAACAGAGGAGAACTTGTATGATGCGTGTTACTGCGACCGAGTTAAAGACTCAACTTCAACAATGCTTAATGCAATCGCGTAAAGAACCCGTATTGGTGGAGGACCAGCGTCAAACCATAGCGGTAGTGATTTCTTCAGAAATGTATGAACGCTGGTTGGAAATGGAAGACGCTTTTTGGCTAATGAAGGCCCAGCAGGCGGCTGACAGTGGTTTTGTGGGTACGGACCAAGCACTGGAATTGTTGAAACAGGTTTCGCAAGAGAAAGGGATTTCTTGGGAGGAGATTCAATCTGGCGAAATGGCGGGCAACGAGACAGCGGTTGTCCACACTACTTGACTACTTATCTGTCAGAATCAGGATTTTCACAATGAGAGAATTGACAGAATGAAAGAATGAACCGAACTATTTGACCCCCCATTCTGAAAATTCTAAAATTCTGAAAATTCTGATTCAGACAATCACTTAGTCAGAATCAGAATTAACAGAATTAAAGAATTAACAGAATAATTTGACAACCCATTCTGAAAATTCTAAAATTCGGCAAATTCTGATTCAGACAACAAAAAGGAAACTTCTCATGTTCAACTTTTTTAAAAGATTACCCTTAAGCGACTTAGACCTCATTGCACAACTTGAAAAACGCATTGATAAAAAACTGCCGCGATTAGACAAAATCGACTGGAATTCTATTGGCTATCAAGCTGATAATAGGGGGCTAGTAATTGGCATGGGGCTATACAAATGCCAGTTAACTGAATTGCCTAAAGAAATTGGCCAACTGCAACACTTGCAGACATTGAATTTGCGTCACAATCAATTGACCCAGTTGCCTAAAGAAATTGGCCAATTGCAAAACTTGCAGAGATTGTATTTGTGGGTCAATCGATTGACCCAGTTGCCTAAAGAAATTAGCCAACTGCAAAACTTGCAGAGATTGTATTTGGGTCACAATCAATTGACCCAGTTGCCTAAAGAAATTGGCCAATTGCAAAACTTGCAGAGATTGTATTTGTGGGACAATCGATTGACCCAGTTGCCTAAAGAAATTGGCCAACTGCAACACTTGCAGACATTGTACTTAAGTTCCAATCAATTGACCCAGTTGCCTAAAGAAATGGTCCAACTGCAAAAGTTGCAGAGCTTGAATTTAAGTAACAATCAATTGACCCAGTTGCCTAAAGAAATTGGCCAATTGCAAAATTTGCAGGATTTGCAGGAATTGTGGTTGAGTGACAATCAATTGACCCAGTTGCCTAAAGAAATTGGCCAATTGCAAAACTTGCAGAGATTGTACTTGGGCGGCAATCAATTGACCCAGTTGCCTAAAGAAATTGTCCAACTGCAAAGGTTGCAGACATTAAGTTTGTGTTACAAACGATTGACCCAGTTGCCTAAAGAAATTGTCCAACTGCAAAACTTGCAGCACTTGTACTTAAGTGAGAATCGATTGACCCAGTTGCCTAAAGAAATTGTCCAACTGCAAAACTTGCAGGAATTGTGGTTGAGTGACAATCAATTGACCCAGTTGCCTAAAGAAATTGGCCAACTGCAAAAGTTGCAGAGCTTGGACTTAAGTAAGAATCAATTGACCCAGTTGCCTAAAGAAATTGGCCAATTGCAAAATTTGCAGGAATTGTTGTTAAGGGGCAATCAACTAACCCAATTCCCCAAAGAACTCCTTCAGCTAAATTTGGAGGTTAAATGGGAGGTTAAATGGAGAGATTTTAATTCTGGAGAAAAGGACGGCATTTTGGTCAAGGACAACCCTTTCCAAACTCCCCCCGTAGAAATCGTCAAACAAGGCCGACAAGCCATTATTGACTACTATCAGACTTTGGAAAAAGACTCGCAACCAGACCGTCCTCTCAACGAACTCAAACTCCTCCTATCTAACGACTTAGACCTCATTGCACAACTTGAAAAACGCATTGGTAAAAAACTGCCGCGATTAGACAAAATCGACTGGAATTCTATTGGCTATCAAGCTGATAATAGGGGGCTAGTAATTGGCATGGGGCTATACAAATGCCAGTTAACTGAATTGCCTAAAGAAATTGTCCAACTGCAAAACTTGCAGAGCTTGTACTTATGTTTCAATCAATTGACCCAGTTGCCTAAAGAAATTGTCCAACTGCAAAAGTTGCAGGTATTGTTTTTGTATAGCAATCGATTGACCCAGTTGCCTAAAGAAATTGTCCAACTGCAACACTTGCAAACATTGTGGTTGGGCGGCAATCGATTGACCCAGTTGCCTAAAGAAATTGTCCAACTGCAACACTTGCAAACATTGTGGTTGGGCGGCAATC
>DZAL01000345.1 GCA_022729575.1 Thiomargarita sp. | reverse complement strand
TGTCATCTGCAAAATCGCAGCACTTGAAAACTTATGCAGAGCCAAGGCTGGGTCCATCGTAATATGGCTAATTCCATGAACCCCCTGTCGCACCTGTTCCAGCAAGCTCGGGGCATTGTAGCTGGAATATAGGTTAAGTGAACGATCGCTGTTGCTATGGCTGTAGCCGAACCCCAGGGTGGTTGTGCTGCCAAAACCTGAAGTTAAATCAATCGATCCACCAATATTAGAAGTGCCATTGCGGTAGGAAAACGCCAAATCAAACCCAGTAATAGAAACTGGCGTCATTCTCTGGTGTCGACTATTATAGGAACCAGTAAATTTCTCAAGGGTGGAGCCGCCTCCTCCACCTCCACTGTAGCCACCTCCACTACCACCAAATCCGCTTTTAATCGCGTTATAGTTATTGTTAGTGTTTATGTGAAGACCGCCACCACCGCCACCACTATTATTTGATTGCACGCTGTTAATATATCTTTTTAGTAATTGCTCCTTGGTAAGTGGTGGGTACGCCACATCTTTTTCATAAAAATTTATGAAATGTCCATAAATATCAGGACCTCTGGTTAAGTCATCTCTCACTTTTTTGGTTGAAAAACAAATAGATTTGCCAAAATAATTAAAGGTTCTGCCAAACTCAATTGAAGGCACAGAAAGTATTCCTCCTTCAGTTTCAAGACGAGAATCCCCAGCCCAATTAACCGTATTAATGCACAAACTATTACCAGCTTGAATATGACTGCCATAGGTTTTGACATAAAATTCACTATTAATAGCATTATAAACTGTCCACATATTCAGCCATTGCCCAGCTTTAACAATGGAAAATGGTACATTTACCGAACCAGCCTGTAGCAACAAATCCTTATTCGAATCAAAGCCATGGCCTGGCAATATATCACTATCGTCATAGGTTGAAATAGTTTCAGTTTGTACCCAAACACTATCACGCCAGGTTTTTAATAAACCGTATGTTCCAACGTAAGCCTTACCTTTAATTGAGATTGCATCATATGCTTGGTTAGCCGTGGTCGAGCCACCAATTAATGGATACGCTGATGATTCGATAATGCCAAGGGTTTTGCCATTGGCAACCGTTGTGGTGGTGCCATCACTACCAATATACAGCAAGTACCCCGCACTAATCGCTTTAATCGTTGTTGTTGCTCCATCAACGTCAAAACTAAACAAGTGTGTACCTTGTGGGTCAACAAGTGAACCAACAAAACTTTCCTTTGTACTACCACCTTGTTGCCATAAGCTAACCTCTTCAAGCACCTTACCGGTATTGTCTAGTTTACATGCCTTAAGGTGCCATTTGCCTGCATCATACCCAAGCTTAATCGCCTGCGGTTGGTAACCTTTTGGTAAGTTAAGTTTAACAAGTGGTCCAGTTACCAATTTAGCAATTGCAGGGCTTGGACTGTGATAGGTTGTCCAGGCGGTTAAGTCAGGGTAAAGGGTGCGAAATATCTGTTCGTGCTTAAGTTTAGGGTGCAAAACTAAAGATGCCGCTAGTTCAATTTTAGTAGCATCAACAGATGTTGACATGGCCTTGACTGATTCTTCATAAGCGTTCCTAAGCAATTTATGGCTGGCACCATATTCACTGGTATACTTTTCTGGGGTCTTTCCATTTAAATTTTGAGGATCACTCCAAAAATCCATTTGCCTAATTATCGCATATAATGTGGAGTTAGAGTCTTCAACAACTTTTTGCAGCTCATCTTGAATGGCAGAGGTTTTTTGCTTAGCAACTATGCCATTCCAAAGACGCGAAAAACCATTAGTGTAAGCTTCAAGCTTCCAGTAATATTCTTTTATTGAATTTGCTTCGGTTTTTTTAGGGTAATAATCACCGCAGTTATACACCGTACTTAAAAAGGAATCCAAATAGGCTTCACCTTCTGCCCCTCCAGGATTACTCGTCACACTTAACGCTAAAAATAAAGCTTTGCGTATGGTTTCCCAGTCTTGACTGTTGCCGGGGGCAAGCCTTACAAATTCACCATTGTGGTAAACTCCGGCAGCTAAGGTCATAAGAATTTGTTGGGAAAGTTCAACTAACTCAACCACAGCCTCTGCTTTAGGGTCACCTTTAATTGCACCAATTGCCAAGTTAAGCTTGTTAGTCAAATCTTTCACAAAACCAATAGGGGTACCATTATGCAGGGCAAAAGCATCCTTTAACACATTAGGAATCTTAGGGTCTAACACTCCAGATGTCGCCCAAAAACGTTCATGGGCAAACCAAGCATTGAAGTTGCGTAGTTCGCCTAATTTTGAACGTGCATGGTTTTCCCTAGCAAAAGCATAAACTTCTTCGGGTACAGCCTCTGCAATCTTGTTTAAGGCCGCAACATGCCCAGAGAAACATTTATCTCCACCTGACTTGAAAACATCCTCTGCTTTAAGGATGGAATCATTCCCCTTGGCAACCTGATAGGCATGACTTAAAGCATAGCTAGTAAGCATGAGCTTTCTTTCCTCAGGAGTAGCAGCTCTTGTTTTACTAACTCCATCGTAACCATAGCCTAAAAGTACATAGCGAATCACCAAGCTCCAATCAACCGATGGATCGTAGTCTGCTGGTGTATGTACTCCGCGTTCTAAATATTCACGGGCAACATCAAGTAAAGCGATACAGTGGTAAGATTTCAAAAGAGCCTTACGTGTGGCAATAACTTCCGCGTAGCGTTCTTTGACGCTATTAACTAACTGCTCGCGTGGATCTTCTGTTGCAATTAAGCATGTGCTCACCCCACCAATTGTTAGAGTAAAAATTATTAGGAATTTGGTGAGAGCTAATTTAAACATCCAGTTGCATTCATTGTTTTTTAATTTAATGATATAAACACATCTAAACCGTGAATTAAAGAGTTAATTT
>DZAL01000344.1 GCA_022729575.1 Thiomargarita sp. | reverse complement strand
ACGACTACCAAAAATCTTTGATAATCCGTTTTTAGCCTTTATAATCTCTAACAGTCACCACTTGACCCGGGCTAAAGATGCCAGGAGTCCAAAGCGTAGCTTTAAACCAAAGCCAAGATTCTTTGACAATTCTTGGTTAGTTTTATATAATCTTTGACACTCACAATTTGACCCGGACTACCGCGTCTGCTGTGATAACAACCGAACAGGATTCAACGAATTAGTAAGATTAACAGGATTATTTAGAAGATTTAAGCTAGTCACTCCCTAAATCCAGGCCATAACCGCGAAGGTTTAGGAAAGCGGTTTTGCGTAGGTCCTATCCTAAGAGAAATTAAGTTTTCTAAAGGGGATTATTTGGACCTGAAAGAACAACTGTTCGGTGACAAAACGGCTACCGAACTTCATGAAGAAATTAAAAATTACTCTGGTCGGTTAGATTGAAACGCTGATTAAAACGGTCAAGGTTTTTTTGGGGAGCCATTACTTGACTCTTAACCGCCAGCCAAATAAAACCGATAATAGGATTCGTCGTGGTCCACCCAATTCCAGTCATCGCCAGAATAGTGGACAACTTGCCTATCCATTCCAAAACTGCTATAATCATTTTAACACCGATGGAAAGAAGTAAATTATGAAGTTATCAATTTACCTAGATACCAGTACGATTAGTTACCTGACCACTCAGGGGAGCCGTGATTTAATTATTGCCACTCATCAACAAATCACTCAACAATGGTGGCACCAACAGTCTCACTTATTCGACCTCTATGCTTCTGAATTAGTTTGGAAAGAAGCCAAACTTGGGAATCCTCAAGAGGCTAACAAACGCCTGAGTATAATTAACCAATTGCAACTCTTACCCATCAATCCAGTTGCTGAACAACTGGGGCAACTCCTCATTCAAACACAGATTTTGCCCCCAACTGCGGTAGCCGATGGGCTTCATATCGCTATTGCCACTATTCACGGCATGGACTATTTGATGACCTGGAATCTAAAACATATTGCTAATCCGATGATACAAAAATCGGTGCGTAAACTTATTGAGGCACAAGGTTATGAAATGCCAACATTTTGTACCCCAGAACAACTTTTTAGCGGAGAACAACCATGACATACGAGGATCCGATCCTAACCGAATTACGAAAATTCCGAGAAGAATATGCGGCACAGTTTAACTATGATGTTGCCGCCATGTGTAACGATTTGAGGGCTGACGAACGGCATTATGGACACCAGACCGTTTGCCGCTCTCCAAAACCTTATCTATCACCTTCGCAATTTCTTCAGCAGGTAGAACAGCGTTTGGTTGGCGGGTGAAACCAGCCTGCGTAGAATGGTGGGCGAATAAACACTCCCCCACCCAACGCCTGCTGCTAAACGCGCAGTTTTGACTCCAAGCCCGGTCAACCATCACTCCAATATCTTTGACAATTCTTGGTCAGCTTGATATAATCCTTGACACTCCCGACTTGACCCGTGTTACCGCGTCTGCGGTGATAACAACCGAACGGGATTCAACGGATTAGTAAGATTAACCGGATTATTTAGAAGGTTTAATCTGGTCACTCTTTAAATCCTGGTCATTTGGTTCAAAGATTAAACCAAAACCAATTCAATTAGATTCTCAACAGGAGACCCCAATGGCAATTAAAACTTCCACTTTCGGCGGTGTCCACCTAACTGGTGAAGATGCCGAAAAATTTAGAAGACAGGTTAAGTATGGCAGACCGAAAAAAGCGGCCCACCAGGCCCTGGCAGAAGGTAGAAAATATTTAAAGGAGTTTGAAGAAAAGGGTTATGTCACTTTCTACCCCCTCTCTCTTCCTAAAAAATAGCGGTGTCACGACCCATGTCTGCCATCCCCCAATCTCTGCAACTTCGTGAAATTAGACCCGGTGATAATCTCACCGGTTTATCTTTGGGCGACACTTCTTTGGTGCCGTTGAAATCTTTCTTACGCAATAATGCCTTAGAATTTCACCAAAATGACATTGCTAAGACCTATGTGTTAGTTAATGATTCCTCCTTACCCAAAATTGGGGGCTACCTAACTTTGATGTGTAGTGAGGTGATGTTAGGCCAAGGCTATCGCCTAGAAGACAGTCCCAAGTCTCATCAGTATGACACTTTTGCGGCGATTAAGATAGCCCGGCTGGCAGTTGACCAACGCTTACAAGGTCATGGCTATGGCACCAGAATGGTGAAATGGAGTATTTCGTTAGTGAAAGAGAAAATTATGCCCTTGGTAGGGTGTCGTTTTCTGATAGTGGATGCCAAACAGAATGCTATTTCTTTTTATGAGAACGTAGGATTCATGTTGCTAAACACCCCTCAAAATCAACACAGCAAACATCCTTTGATGTTTTTGGATTTGCATAAAACGGAGTCCAAAACATGTTTTGGACTCCAATAGACATATTCAACAACCCCTTTAACTGGATAAAACTTCAATGCAAACAATAATTTTACGTTCCCAAATCAACGCGGAGGGTTTCTTACTCTTGAAACTACCCGTACCAAACCGTCACAGTGAAGAAGTAGAAGTAACCGTGAGAGTCTATTCACTTCCTAGACCCAAACCATTTCCTATCACCCGCCTAGAAGACGGTGTCGGCTGTGTCGGATATACAGGACCTGCAAAATCTTTAGAGGAAATGGAACAAGGAATTGTTCGAGAAGCACGGCGGCAATGGTTGAAGGAGAATCAAGTATGATTTTAGTCTCTATAAAATTTCTAACAGTCACCACTTGACCCGGGCCAAAGATGCCATGAGTCCAAAGCGTAGCTTTGAACCAAAGCCAAAATTTTTTGACAATTCTTTTTTAGCTCTAGAGCCAATTGCAAAATAGCAATAAAATTGGATTTACTACTCCCAAAAGGCGAA
>DZAL01000343.1 GCA_022729575.1 Thiomargarita sp. | reverse complement strand
TGGTTGCCCTTACGTAAAAGTTTAAATGGACCATCTATTTATTGCTGGTCCCTAATCTGTTTATCCTCGTCATTCGTGATATTTACTTGGCAACTAACCACCTATAAATCACTCGGTCTTCCCAGGTCCGGCTGACTGTAATCACAAACCCCTTGCGGAAAAATTGCCTTTAACCGCGCTAGATAAGGTTCAAAAAATTTAGGATCGGTAATAAGATAAATCCCTTTCGCTATGGCCTCTTCAATGCTAATCAGATGGCATTTAAAAATATCACCGGTCACCGCTGCCCCCGCGACCATTCGAGATTGAGTGAAGGCCGGATAAATTTTACTACAGGCACCGGCTTCACGTTGATTCCAGGTGCCATCCCAGACGGAAAGACCTTCCATTAACACTCGTCCTTCACTATCGAAACAGCGATCCATCGCATCGACCGGTTTATTCCCAATTACCCCTATTTCGGGATGATTACGAATATTTAATAACCAACGGTCTATCAACTCAAATGCCTCTCGCATCGGTACATGAGGTTTTCGCGTGACCCAAATCAATTGATTATCGGCCTGACCTTGTGCCTGGAGCATTCGTGATCGCGCCGAGAATGAAGCTGATAGATGGTGCATGTTAAGCTCATCTTCCAAATAGTGGCGCAAGTCAATCACGGGAATGTTTAGTCGCCCAATAAACACATTGCCAGAGCGATAAGCTGCGGCTATGGCCGCTAAATCTCCTTCAATGCGCGGTGCCGGTGTGATTCCACCATCTGGACTTAATTCCATATTGTGATTACCCCACAAGGAAATTTTCGGATCTTTTTCGCCTATTAAAAACCAATAACGCTCTTGAGTCATCGCTTGCGGTTGTTTCCAACCGCCAATTCGCGCATTCAGGTCCAAAAATTCCTCCGGCGTAATCTGACCCCATAAGACCGCTTCTAGTCCATATTGTACCCCAACATTATCCCAAGTGTTACGCGCGTACCCATCCTCATTGACGCCATAGAAATTTTTCAAATTATCCCAATATGTCCAATGCACTTGCTCTAACACGGCTTTCTCAAACCGTTGGAAAAAATGCACCGTATGCGGATTATGGACCAACGGAGTCAGTCCTCGCCACCCATTGACACATTCACTCATCCCAGGCCACATCGGTTGATGTCCACTTAAGACTCTGGCTAAACCATAATAGCGGGTCAACTCGTTGTCAAAACCAGTGATGGCATTTAGTCCTTCAATCCATTGCCGATTACCCCAATCATGCCATTTGCCATTGTTATCCGCCGTCACATCAAAATAATATTCCAGCAATTCACAATCTAATCCGTGAATGGTTTGCGTTACCATGTCGGGAAAAGAATAAAGCGCAATCGCGGCATCGATGACGGCGGGATTATTTTGGCCGATTAAATATTGTTGAATTGCGCCGCCGGAACCGCCAACTCCCACGGTATACAGCGGTTCCCCATACCAGGCTATAAATTGTCGTTTGACACGCAGGGCGGTATCTTCCGCTAACCAAATATCATAATGAACGGCCGTATGATTGCCAGTGGAATAGGCAACACCATAACCTTGTTGTAATTGGTCAAAGACATCATTTAACACTTCGGTTTCACTTAAGTTACCTTGACGTTTACCAATGCCTACTCCTCCTCTGAATTTGTAAATTAACCGACCATTCCAATAACGATTATTAGGACGTTCAATGGTTTCATCGGCACTTTTGAGCGCGGCAATCGCATAGAGAAAACGGTTAATGGTGCCTATTTCTACGCGCACGATAAATTCTATCTCTTCCCCATTGAACATAATGCGAGCAATATCGTTATTGGCTTGTTCTAACGGAATAAAATCACGAGTGCCCACGCGATTGTAAAAATAGCGGGCCCGCGTCGGAATCAGACAATCTTTACTGTAACCAATGATTTCACTGGTATGTTGTCCTTGTGCATCCTCCGCATAAATCGGAATGCCAATGTTATCGTAATTATCCACCCGCGGTTGTCCTAATCCTGACTCCTCTGTGCCACATAAAAACGGATATTCTAAAGGGCCGGCAAATAACGCCGGTACGGGCCCGATTTCACCTAATTGAATGGGGAATGGAAAATCATCTTCGGGTCGTTTTAAACGAGATGGGTGGAGACCTGTGTAAGGTGTCGGCGGTCTTGCTACCAAATTTGGCGGTGGTAAACCGACCACTTTGGGCAGATTCGGATCGCCCAGCGTATACTGTGCTAACCAATCATCAAATTTAGCCCACGCTGGGTCAAGTAAGTCTTCTAAATCTGGTCCGGTCTCGGTGACTTCTTCAATAAAATCATCTAACCAACTTCGTGATTGGGCCAACAGGGGAGGATTGATGAAGGTGAATAATCCTCCAAGAACCAATATCGATAAAGTTTTATGACGCAATAGTAATAGTAGCTTACTCATAAATTAGATCTCCGGTAAAATAGTCTGGATTGACTTGATTGATTGATTCACCTTACGCATAACCACCCCCAGCCCCTCCTTATTAAGGAGGGGAGTGCTCCCTGCCAACTCAGTTGGCGCATACTCCCTCCTTAACAAGGAGGGGCTGGGGGTGGTTGAGTTAACCGTGCGTAAGGTGAGTGATTGATATTGATTTATTAAGTATAGCAGATCTATCATTCACCAGGTCAAGGCTTATAAATTTTCAACAAATATCAGTAGTTATAGTAAAATTCAACGGGATGGTTGATTTGCCAAGCTATGCTTTGAACTCCTGGTGCAGGAATAGTGACGATCGACTTGTGATAATAATTAAAATGTTATATACTCACGAAATCGCCAACTAAAACTAGCGACTTCGTTTATATAGTAATACTCACCTACTGTTGTACTTTTCGAGGGATAACACCCCTTCGA
>DZAL01000197.1 GCA_022729575.1 Thiomargarita sp. | reverse complement strand
CCTGTCAGGTTTGATTCGGGCGATGACTTATAAGTCGCCTCCATAAAATGCAACCAGCCGATAGCATAAGCAGCAATTCCAACTATCAACAAATAAGTCGGTTGATAACGTTCCAACACCAACGAAGCCGCGGCTGCCGCTTTGATATTTCCTGCTTTATCCAGGCGCGTCACGATAACTTTAGCTTTACCGATATTGCACTGATAAAAAATGAACGGATCACCCGGAAACTTCTGAGGTTTCTCTAATTTTGATAACATCGCCTGTAATTCTTCGGGCAAGGCGGTGATGATGGCAAAATCTATTTCTTCTGTCCAAAACTTGTTTTGGACTCCAATTTTCTCGTTCCCACGCCGGCGCGGCGGTGAGTACGATAAGCTATCCAAAAAAAACTTAAGTCTTTTAAATATCGTTTGGCTAAACGACGAGGGTCTTGGAGCAAACGATGGAGCCATTCTAGTCCCAATTGTTGCATGATCCGAGGTGCTCTTTTCTCGGTGCCTGCGGCAAAAGCAATGGCAATCCCTACGCCTAAAAAGATGCCGGTGTTAATTTTAGTACGGTGTTTGCTGATCCAAAATTCTTGTTTGGGGGCGCCGACGCCGACAAATACAATATCAGGTGTACATTGGTTAATTTGCGAAACAATATAAGCCGATTCCGTCGGATTATTTTCAAAACCATACGGTGGACTATACCAGCCGGCAATGTTTAAACCAGCATAAATGGAGGTTAACTTGGTCACGGCGGTTTGAGCTACTGCGGCGGTATCACCGCCCAGTAAATAAACACTTAAACCTTGCCGGGCGGCTTCGGCACACAGTACGGGGAGGAGGTCGGCTCCGGTAATTCGGGCTTTTAAAGGGGTACCAAACCATTTGGAGACCCAAATCAGTGGCATTCCATCGGCCACTTTGAGAGCCGCACCTTGGTAAACTTCGCGAAAGGCCGCATCGTCTTGAAGTTTAACAATATGGTCGGCGTTGGGGGTGACTACATATTGAGAGCGTCGCTCTTTGGCTAGGGCGAGAATGCGTTGCACAGCTTCGGTAAAACTGAGGTTGTCAACGACAATGCCGCCAATTTCAACAGTGGGTGGATAATCCATAGCAATTATTAGTGATTCGGTTTTTTAGTTAAACGGTTAAGTACAGGCGGAAAGCGCAGTAGCAAT
This sequence comes from Thiomargarita sp., assembly GCA_022729575.1. GTDB lineage: Bacteria > Pseudomonadota > Gammaproteobacteria > Beggiatoales > Beggiatoaceae > JAABRD01. The sequence continues at coordinate 10,809 of DZAL01000197.1, read as the reverse complement.
AATAAGGTCAAGAGGATAACATAAGTCAGCGGTTTGGTTAAATCGGCTTTGGCTTGGGCTAATAACCAAAAGTGAATGAGACTACCGAAGGTGAGCCAGTAAATCAAATAATGTAATTGTTTCCAGTGGTGTTTCCCTAATTGTTTAATCATGCTACTATGGGAAGTGATAGCCAAGGGTAACATGAGTAAAAAACTGAGTAAACCGATGGCCATGGCGGGTCGGGTGAAAAGGTCATCAAGAATGTCTGACCAGTTAAAACCTTGTTCAAACCAAAGATAAGCCAATAGGTGTAAACTGCCATAAAAAAACGCATACAGTCCCCAGAGACGACGTAATTGAAGTCGTTTATTGAGGTCATTCCAACCGGTGAGTAGCCGAAATGGGGTGACCGCTAAAGTTAAGAGGAGAAAGTTTAGGCTCCAGATTCCGGTGTCATTGATGATAACATTCAAAGGGTCTGCACCTAATTGGTCACGCCAAAAATTAACTGCAAGTTTAATCACCGGTAATAAACCGAGTAAGAATAGAAAAAATTTTATCATCTGCTCCCAGTGTACTGGGAAAGGAGTCTTATTATGAGTGGACATGTTAGACCTTTAGCACTACTGCGTTATTTACTGATAAAATAAACGATTATTAGTTTATACAAATATAAATTGTAGTAGATATTATTTTTATTTAATGTGATAATAACATCATTTTTTATATAAAATAATATTCAAAGATTCAAATTTAAAGCCATTAAACCAGGTAACTCATTGATAGATTATCTTTTAATAGTTTATGAAAGAATGAGCACTAGAATTTCTAGCCCTTTATTTTTATATCCGAAACTAATACTTTGTGTTAAACTGTTTTTAGCAATAACATTTGAATTTATATTATAATTAGTAATTGTTCATAATTATCAACACATTCGCCAATTTTAGTAGGATACGTTAGAGATTAGCCGTCGCGCACGGTGCTTAAAAAATGGTGTGTGACGCTACACTACTAATATGCCCTACGCCAACTTAATGAGTTATAAAAAATGGCGAAGGTGTTAATTATTTGATAATATTTTAAGGTGACTGCTAGGCGGTAAGTAGCCATGGTTTGCTTAACAGAGTGGTTAAGGTTAAACTAAAATCTTGACTTTGGCCATTTTCATATTTAGGCTATAGAGGAAGTCTCATGGCTGTAAGAAGATACAGTTTTAGATGATAGGATGTCAGGTTAGTATATAGCTGATTTTACATATTTATCCTAAAGGTGTTAATTTTCTATGGTTCCAGTAGCTCCCGCTTTAGCTATCCCAAGTGAAAAAATTTGGTAGGGTAAGTGTGGATATGAAAAAAATACTTGCATTTCTAATTTTTGCATTAGTCGCTACGAATAATAGTTTGGCGATGGAAAAGAGATTTAGTCTGGTGACAGTGGACTTTTCTCCTTATTACGCCAGTGATTTGCCAGATAATGGTTGGGTGGCGGAAGTGGTTAAAACTGCTTTAGAAACACAAGGATATGAGGTAGAAATTAAATTTGTTCCATGGACCAAGGCAGTTCGATATACTAAACAAGGATATTACGACGCATTGTTGGGAGCTTATTACACGGAAGAGCGGGCGGAGTCTTATTACTTCTCAGCGCCGATCTCGCAGGCCCGTACCGGCTTATTTAAACGCAAAGATTCTAACATTTCTTTTAAAGAATTGAGCGATTTAAAGAATTATAAAATCGGAGTAGTGAAGGATTATGCTACTAGCAAGGCGTTTGATGCGGCTGATTATCTAAATAAGGTGCTGGTCACCAGCAGTGATGTGGGTGTCAAAATGCTGTTTAATGGTAGTTTGGATTTCATGACCGATACCGAAGCCGCAGTGAAGTATTTGCTGGGTCAGACTTTGGAAAAGGAGTTGCCCGGCATCAGTGAAAACATTGAGTTTATAAAGCCAGTGTTGGCTATGAATAAAATGTATGTCGCCATTTCGAAAAAGGCGCAAGATGCGGACTTGAAGTTGATTGACTTTAATCAGGGATTGAGGACAATTTATTTGGATGGTACTTTCCGTAAAATCAAGTCTAAACATAAAAAATTGCTCAAAGAGTTACAAAAGAAGTCAGGGCATTCTGGCTCTGATGATTCAGGAGAAGAGTAGTCAGCAGCTTAGATTTGACAACTTTTCGGGTAGTGATGCAATGTGGATATGTTTACCCTCACCCCCGGCCCCTCTCCCAGAGGGCGAGGGGAGAAAACCACTGATGCTACCTGTCTCCCCTCTCCCTCCGGGAGAGGGGCCGGGGTGAGGGCAACGATTACAGCCGTTTTATCACTTCTGCTAATAATCGGCGAACTTGTTGAATACCATCCGCTAACGTCATTTCGATGTCGGTCAAGGTAATTGGCACGGTGCCAAGTCCCGCGGCCCAATTGGCTATCACGGCACAAGTGGCATAACACAATTCTAATTCTCGTGCCAAGGCCGCTTCCGGCATCCCAGTCATTCCCACAATATCACATCCATCCTTCGCCATTCGATTAATTTCGGCGGCGGTTTCTAATCGTGGTCCTTGAGTCGCGCCATAAATACCTTGTGAATGCACTTTCAATTCCAGAGATTGGGCTGCCGTTAACAATTGCTGCCGCAAACTTTCACAATAAGGCTCGGTGAAATCTATATGAGTGACCTGAGTCAAACTTTGGTCAAAAAAAGTATGCTCACGCGACCAGGTATAATCAATCAGTTGATGAGGAATCACCAAATCTTTAATCTGCATAGCAGAATTAATACTTCCCACCGCGGCTATGGCAATGACCGTGGTTACTCCTAATTCTTTTAGACACCAAATATTTGCTCGATAATTAATTTGGTGCGGAGGAATGGTATGCCGGGCCCCATGTCTGGCTAGGAAAATGACTGACTGGCCACAATAATTACCATGTATAATTGGAGCTGAAGGCTCACCATAAGGTGTATACATCATCTGCCGATGAGAAATTTCTAATCCTGCCAAATGCGTAAGACCGGAACCACCAATAATTGCTAATTTGCTCATAAGCCATGTACCGCATAAATGCCAGGGGCGTAACGTAACTGCCCTTGATAATCCATCCCATAACCAAACACGTAACGATTTGGCACGGTTAAACTGACGAAATTTACTTTCGCCAAACCGGGGCGTTGAGGTAATTGTTTTTCTACTAACACCGCGGTATATACTTCTTTCGCGCCAGCTTGTTGGTAGCAATAATCAACGATAGCTTTCAAAGTAATTCCTTCATCTAAAATATCATCAATCACTAGCACCGTGCGTCCTTCCAAGGAAATCGTTGGATATTTGAGCCAATGTAATTCACCTCCTTGAGTGGCACCGCGGTAGCGAGTGGCATGAATGTAATCTAACTCGACAGGAAAATTTAAGCGTGGTAACAGTTGACCGGAGAAAATCAGGCCACCCATCATCACCGTTAAACATAATGGATACTGGTCATGGAGTTGTTCATAAATAGCAGTGGCCATACCCTCAATCGCTTGGGTAATTTCTACCTCGGTATAAAGCAGATCAGCTTTAGCTAAAACGCTTTGGATGGCTTCAATATCAGTGGCAGTTTTCATGGGTTAATTATTTACTTTGAATGGTTAATGGTTTAAAATAGATTGTTCAAAATTTTAGATTTGACAACTTTCTAAAAGTTGTCAAATCTTGAATTATATAGTAATATCCCTCCACTTTTGTACCTGAAGTCTGAGGGATAACACCCCTTGAAGGGGTGTTATCCCTGCTTGCTGGCCAAATTCATTGAGGGACAAATAGGTAAGGATATTACTATAATTATTTTTCATATAATATGTTGATTTTTAAATTTATTTCACAAACTTGGAATTTTATAGCTTTTTCACTTGCCTAATTTCCCCTTTAAATCTATAATGTCGCTGTCACCTTAAAAAACAAGGATAAATACTATGCTTGTAAAAGAAATTATGAGCCGTGCGGTAAAAACTATCACCCCTGAAACTCGTCTTCAAGAAGTTGCTTCTTTGATGTGTCTTAACCGTTTCAGTGGCTTACCAGTAGTTGGGGAGGATAATGAATTATTAGGTATTTTGGCGGAGCGTGATGTCTTGCGTTATTTGTTTCCAGATTTACGAGATGTCATGGAAGGCACCGCTAGTATGGATTTTGAAGCGATGGAGGATGAATACAAAAAAATTCTTCAGGTTCGGACGGGTGACTTGATGAGTAAAAATATTATTGCTATTTCTCCTGAGATTCCCATTTTAAAAGCGGTCTCGGTGATGGCAAAACATAACTTCCGGCGAATTCCAGTCGCGGAAGGTAATAAGTTGGTGGGAGTTCTCAGTTTAGGCGACATTCATCGTGCTATTTTTATGAAAAATTTTGCTGGAAATTGAATGAACTAGCAGTTTCGACCATATTCAACTATGAAAGTAGGGCGTGATCTAAAGGATTTTATATAATTTTTTGGATAGTGCTAGTATAAAACTTCGCAGGTCATGAAAACCTGCGAGGTTATCGTTTTTTCGTGCAGTAAATTCAATGGGTCGCGATTCAAACGAGGTGTTGGATATTGTCCTACTGTTCCAAATTTAAAAAAATTTTTCGCCGCTAACGCCGCTAACAATTCTGGTAGTGATGAAATCTGAGTAGTAATCTAGGACTGGTGGTCCTTTGAGGAGCGCCACTCCTAAATCACTTCACCACCCACCTTTCATCATCACCAAAATTCTTTTTACCATTTCGCATTACTCTCCTTTTCTTCTTTCAATCAGTCAATCCCATGGTATAGTAATATTCTACCATGTTTGTACACACCCCCGTATACCAACAATGCCATTAAGTTAAGTCGGCCAAAGAAACCTTGAAGGTCTAAAACCAGACCTTCAAGGTTAAAACCTGACCGTGGATTCCTTAACTTAATGGCATTGACCGTACACGGTGGGGAGTCACCCGTACACGGGGATAGTCACTTACTCCCCCGTGTACTGGCAATGCCATTAAGTTAAGCCACGTTGGAGTCCAAACCTTCAGATTTGGACGAGATTGGTCAAGGTAAGACGGCGTTGCCAAATCTGAAGATTTGGACTCCAACGCCGTAACCTTAGCTTAACTTAATGGCAGTGCCCGTGTACTGGGAGCTAGGGGTCTCTGGGAATAATGCTTCAGAAGTACAAGAGTTGATGAATATTACTATATGTCATCGCATGTAAGGAATTTAAGATATTGTGCCGAGCACCGGTAAACCAAGTTCAGTTGATAATCCAAGTAAGCGAGCCGCATTATAAAGTTCTGAGGAGGGGTCAGCCCATCCTACAGTGATTTCCGGACTGTTAACAAATGCCAAGAGTAATTGCAAAGAGGCGGTATCAATTCGTTCTACTTTGGCTCCGGATAACTGCACTCGTCGTCCTAAATATTGAAGCAGTTGTGCTTTAAATTCATTTAAATTGGATAACGTTAACATTGCTGGCAGAGATACTTTAATCCATTCTGTGGTCAGTAATTCCGCTGGCGATGGATTTGCCACAGTAATCGTTGGGGATGATAGTGAAACTGTGGGTAATTCTGGAATGACTGACAGATTTTTTTCTTGGGGATTCATGGTTAAAACCTTTAAAAATTGGTCCGCTGGTTTATCATAAAATGGCTTAAACTTGCTGAAATTCAGCATCGTCTGCTGAAATTAAACACCATTTTTTTGAATTATACTTAAATATGACTATCTTTGTAAAGGTAATCTTTCACTTTAAAACTGTCAAAACATCAACGGTTTTCGACGGCAATTTGTTTGTAACTATTTGCATTATCAGCATAAATGGATTATAAACCAAATTAGTTTGGTTTTCGGCCAAAAATTACATTCTTAAGATGATAACGGTTTAATGGCAACTTAACTTTTTAGAGTCTATTCTTAGTATAATAGTCACTGTTTATTTGCCGGAGATTGCTTTATGTTTGAACATCGTCGTTTTTACAGACATCCCACTGAAATTCCTATTGAAGTTTGGGATGTGAAAGAATCAGATTTACGTATACAACATTTACATGATGTTAGTTTAGGTGGATTAGCCTTTGAATCTGAAGTCGATTGGCCCAAAGGTTCTTGCATTGGAGTACGTCTGTTGCTCAACCCACCGGTTGAATTATTTGGCCAAGTCGTTTGGTGTCGCAAGGCTACTGAAAAATTTAATATTGGGGTAGAATTTCTTGGGAAAAATCAAAATGTTAAAGAAGAGATGGTAGATGAAGTTTGTGAAATAGAAAGATATAAAAGTGTCTTGATGGGAATGGCCGAGGAAATTTCCGATTCAGAGATTAATCTGTTAGAGGATTAATTAGGGTTTACGCAGTAATTTGTGTAATTACTTGATGTTACAGAAGCACATCCCTAACTTCCAGTATACTGTCAATTAAGTTAAGCCAAGGTTACGGCGTTGGAGTCAAAATCTTCAGATTTGGAAACACCGCCTCACCTTGACCAGTCTCGTCCAAATCTAAAGGTTTGGACCCCCAACCAGGAACTCGAGATTTGACAACTTTCAACCAGTTGTCAAATCTGAACTTTCAAAGATTTGGCAATCTCGGAAAACTAAATATGACCAATAACAAACCACCTGCCCGTAATGTACATGGTATTTTTTTGCTCAATAAACCCCTCGGTCTAAGTTCCAACGGCGCCTTGCAACGAGTGAAACGTCTATTTCAAGCGCGTAAAGCGGGTCATACCGGTAGCTTAGATAAACTGGCCTGTGGTTTACTTCCCATCTGCTTAGGTGAGGCCACTAAACTATCAGGCTTTTTATTGGATGCCGATAAACACTATCATGCCGTTTGTACGTTAGGTATCACCACGACCACCGGTGATGCCGAAGGTGAAATCCTAGAAACTCATTCGTTCGATGGCATTCAGCGTAGCCAAATTGAGCAAGTCTTGACCCAATTTACTGGAGAGATTCAACAAATTCCACCAATGCACTCGGCCCTTAAATATCATGGTCAAGCCCTCTATAAATTAGCCCGACAAGGTAAAGTAGTAGAGCGACAGCCACGCCCAGTAACCATTTATTCACTGAAATTACAAAATTTTAGTGATAATCTCCTCTCATTAGCGGTACACTGCTCCAAGGGCACATATATTCGCACTTTAGCCGAAGACATTGGCCAAGCGTTAGGTTGTGGCGCCCACATCAGTGCCTTGCAACGAGTCGGGGTAGGTCATTATAGTGACATGATCGATTTGGCGACGTTAGAACTTACCGCACCACAGGGCTTGGCCGCCCTAGATAAACTGCTATTACCTTTGGAAGACGTATTAGTGGGTTGGCCAATCATCACTTTATCCAAAGAAACGGTTTACTATATTCGTCAAGGTCAGCCGGTACAGATACCTCATGCCCCAACTGAAGGTCTGGTCAAATTGATGTTCAACCATCATTTATTAGGAATTGGTGAAATCCTAGAAGACGGCCGGCTAGCACCGAAAAGATTGTTACTACGGGAGACCGAATAGCCAACATCGAGAGAACCGATTTGACAACTGTTTTAAAGTTGTCAAATCTTGAAACCACCAGGCCGCTGGAGAAGTTGACGCGATGATGGGGACCAAAAAACCTACCACCGGCGAGCAAAAACTATGTACATCTTTTTAGACCTTGATGGAGTTTTGGTCACCGAGGATAAAATTCCTATCACTGACCTGGAATTATTGGAAGCCAATTACGCAAAGTTTGACCAAACCGCTTTACAGGAATTCGAAAATGTCATTCGCCAATATCCAAACACCAAAATCGTGATTTCTTCGGACTGGCGAACCATGTTTTCCTTGGAGGAAATAAAATCACGGTTTTCTGATGACATTGCCAAACTCATTGTGGGAGTCACACCTTGCGCTGAATTACAAAAATTTTTTCGTCACCGAGAAGTGTTGGATTATTTGGAAAGTAACCATCTCACCAAAGAAGCCTGGGTAGCCATTGACGATATTGCGGAACATTTTCCCAAAGGTACACCTCTGATCGTCACTAATTGTTATCGTGGTTTTGACCAGCCAGCCGCGGAAAAACTCACCACTCTGCTTCAGGCTCAAGAAGCTCAATCCCTCAAAGTCAAGTTACACCTCCAGCTTGATTTGGTGCCAGAGCAAAAATTACCAGCAGTGCAATGGTTCTTAAACCACCTTGAAACCCATGGTGACTCCGTATTAGAGGCATTGATTAACGCCAGCGCCGCGGGGGAGGAACGTCGGCCAGGCAAAAATAGCTAGGGCTGTGAGATTCACCACGCTCCGCGGTCAGCCTTAGACACAAGTTTTTAGGTAGTTGATTAACCAAAGATTTTAATTAATAAGCGACCGTTGCTACGGGAGTTTCGGCCAGCACCTTGAGAATGAACTTCTCGAACGCTGGTAAGACTCAAACCGTTATGATATTCTCACCGGCAAACTTAGTCAAGCGGCTTGACCTTACCGGCCAAAGGCGAACCGGAGGCACGAATCGCTATGTTACAGGTACGAACGACTCGTGCGACACTGAAAGCGCCAGCGCGAACTGGTGTTCGTTGGGACGACCTCGCCGGGTACGCGGTTCTCGCTCGGGAGGAGAATCCACCCCTCGGTCAGCATCCCATCGATTGGACGCTATTAACCTCCTTGCCGGTGACCAACCTGGCAACCGCAGCGCCAATCTTGGAATGGTATAGTGGTCGGTGGGAAATTGAGGTATTTTTCAAGGTCCTCAAAAGTGGGTGCCGCGTAGAACTATTACCGCTAGAAACCGCCGACCGCCGCGACCCCGGTTTGGAAAGGACTTCGACAAGTACGAGAGGCCGTCGGACTACTTCAAGTGCTGAAAAGGTTACAATACCTTAATGAATTCGGTACTGAAACCACTTGTGTATAATGCTGACCGCTCCGCGTGGTAATGCCGTGAGGACGCTCCACCTCCCAACACCCAGGACCCCACCACCAAATAGTGAACCAACCGGGCCGCGATAGTAGAAGACCTAGCGTCCCAATGGCACTATCACACAGAATGTAAGGTGCATGGGACATAGCCAACTACCGCTTATCTGATAAATTCCACCACCCATCTATTTGCTCTTGACAACGATTTAACTTAAGTTCTAAGATGATTAAATGAGGGTCCAACACACGAGACACGAGTTTTTGATTCACTATTCACCTTTACCTAAAAAGGAGACCCAGAATGACCTATCGACACCACCTATCCAAATTATGGCTAGGTTTCCTACTGCTCCTCTACCAAGGACCAGTACAATCAGTCACTACCAACGTTAATGGTAACTTGTCATCCCCACCCGGCGAGTTAACCGTGATGGAAATGACCTTGCGAGGTCCAGGTGACATAACTAATCAAGAGGGCAATGACCTCAGCAGCTATTGCGGCACCACTCAAGCCGAGAGTTGGATTGGTACCGGTCGTGACCTGTCACAGTCTTATCTGGCCCTGCGTTTTCATGGCACCCCATTGCCACCGCGGTCGCGGCTACAGTTGGTCTCTGCCAGTTTACAATTGACCAATAATCGTAACACGCAATGGACCACCACGGCCTTTGAAGTGCGAGCAGAATTATCTCCCACCCCAGCAGTTCTGGACTGTACCCCGGCCAACGCTCCCGCCTCACGACTCACCACCACCGAATTTGCCAGTTATCAAGGGAATGAAAAATGGTTCAATCATGACCCGTGGTCACTCGAAGTCACCGCGCCTGTAGCCGCCTGGGCCGCCCAAGGTTATCAAACGGATACCATGATGTTAGTGGTCAAAGGCACCGGTGCCAAAGACGGTCGTAAGTTCTTTTATAACTACAACCGTAAGAAACTCGACCCGCAAACGCGGCCAAAATTAATCCTGACTTATCGTCTCCTCCCAGTCCCGTCGAATCAGGCGGCACTCCAAACTTTCCTGACCAAGTTGGTGGGCTTTGAGGATTATCAGTTAGGTGCCGACGGTCAGATCGTCGTTACTCTCAACGGTCAAGTGCATCGTGGTCAATTAGATTCCCAACTCACCACGGGAGTTCCTCCCGCCGATGGTCTTTTGCACCTCAACCCCATTGACGATCGCAATGGCGATGGCATTGCCGATTACGAATTGCTCTATCCCAGCGGCGACCGCCAACTGGCCTATTATTTTGGTATCGACCTCCCTCCCCCGACCCTTCCGCCGGACCCGGCCACGGTGGCCCCGCCGCTAGACCCGACCGTGGCCAGTTTATTCGATACTCAAGTGTCCTTTCTCTATCAAGGTGAGAATCCGATTCAAACGGGAGTGACCCCGGGCACCTTTGACCCACTGCGAATTGCGGTGGTGCGTGGTAACATCACCACTCGCGACGGCACCCCGTTATCTGGTGTCACCTTGACCATCCTCAATCATCCCGAATGGGGTCAAACCCTCAGTCGGGCCGATGGCTGGTTTGACCTAGCGGTGAATGGGGGAGGAAACGTGACGGTGCAATCTCAAAAGGACGGTTATCTGCCGGTCCAACGCACGCTCTTCATGCCTTGGAATGAGTTTAACGTGTTGGAGAGCGTGGTGATGACCGCGCTCGATACCAAAGTGTCAGCGATTGATTTAAGTGTCAACCTCCCGCTACAGGTAGCTAGTGGCAATGAGGTGACCGATGAAGATGGCACTCGGCGAGCCGTCCTCCTCTTTCCGCAAGGAGTGCAAGCGACCATGACCTTGCCCGACGGTACCACTCAGCCGTTGACTCAGTTGGACGTGCGAGCCACCGAATACACCGTGGGCGCTACGGGACCGCAAGCGATGCCAGCCGACTTGC
>DZAL01000196.1 GCA_022729575.1 Thiomargarita sp. | reverse complement strand
TCGAAGGGGTGTTATCCCTCGAAAAGTACAACAGTAGGTGAGTATTACTATAATTAACGAAACAATGGCTTTCATCAGCCAATTGGTATGTTAAACTAACGCGCAGGAAAGGTCAACAACTGTTTTTGCAATCGTTGTCTCAATCCCATTCCGTTAAGAGGCGTGGAAACCCATAATCTACCTACGGATGCGGCGACCATTCTTTGAATTGGCATCATCTGACGGGGCCGATTAATTCTTGCCACCTGCCTCATATAAGGGTATAGTTTTGGTTTTTGAAGACCACAGTTATTTGAAACTTTCTTAAGCACTCTATTAAAAAGTACACTCATGCTAAAATTTCCTTATGGTCTCAGTGATTTCTATCAACTCATCACCGAACAGTATTTCTATGTGGATCGAACGGCCCAACTGCGGCTAATTGAAGACACTGGCAAACAACTCTTGTTTCTGCGCCCGCGTCGCTTCGGCAAAAGTTTGTTATTATCCATGTTAGAAAATTACTATGACGTGGCGAAGGCCAGTGAGTTCGAGAAACTTTTTGGGCACTTGGCCATCGGCACCAATCCAACGCCCAAACATAACCAATATTGGATTCTGAAATGGGATTTTTCCAACGTCAGTGCCGTCGGTGACGTGGATGATATTCAACGGGCCCTCTATGACCATCTCAACGGTTGTGTCGAACAATTTCTAGCACGTTACCGACGCTTGCTGGATTATGATATTACCATTGACCCCAACAATGCCATTCGGTCCTTTCAATCCGTGTTAGCCGCCGTGTCTCAAACGCCCTACCGTCTGTATTTGTTAATTGACGAATATGACAAATTTGCCAATGACGTGATGATGTCTAGTCAGTTCCCCGCGTCGGGTCGTTATCAAGCGTTAGTGGGTGGCGAAGGCATTTTGCGGACCGTGTTTAGTGCGGTGAAATCGGCCAGTGCGGGCAACGGTTTGGAACGAGTGTTTATCACCGGCGTGTCGCCCGTGGTGTTGAGTGATATTACGTCTGGCTACAACGTGTCGAAAAGTATTTTTTTGGAGTCAGAAGTTAACGACTTGTGTGGCTTTACCGAAGCGGAACTGCAAACTGTGCTGACACAATTGATAGACCAAAGTCACCAGCCCGTCACGACGGTCCAGGAAACCCTCGCGCAGATGCGAATCTTTTACAACGGTTATCGTTTTAGCGACGAGGCGATTGACCTTGAACTCATCTATAATCCAACCTTGGCGCTTTATTTTTTGGAATATTTCCAAAAGCGTGGGCGGGTGCCGCCCAAAATGTTAGATAGTAATTTGGCCATGGACCGAAACCGGCTGGCCTATTTTGCCAAGTTGTCCACCGGTGAATCTTTGGTGCAGGCCGCGTTACGTGACGACCAGCCCTTGAGTATCCCGCAACTGTCCGACCACTTTGGTCTCACCGAGATGTTAAAACCTGACATCGACACCACCACTTTGGCCTCCTTACTCTACTATTTTGGGGTCTTGACGCTGGGTGGCAAAACCCCGCATGGCAAACAGGTGTTGCGGATTCCCAATTTGGTGATTCGCAAACTTTATGTAGAAGTGATGAGAGAACAGTTCTTCCCCCATTCCTCAGACCGTCAGGAAGCGCAACGAGTAGCCGAGTGGCTTTGTCAAACCGGCGAATTCCAACCATTCTGTGACTTTATTGAACAACATCAGTTGAGTTTGTTTGATAATCGGGATTCCAAAACGGCCAATGAGTTAGTCATCAAAGCCGTGTTGGCTACCCTGTTATTTGACGATACCTTTTATATTACCGATTCCGAAACGACTTTACAACGTCGTTATGCCGATTTCACCATGATAGTGCGACCTGACTGTCGCCAATATCAATTATTTGATATTCTACTGGAGTTTAAATATCTCAAATTAGGGGAGGTAAAATCGTCTCGTGGAGAGAAATTGACCGGCACCGAACTCAAAGCGTTCACCTTGGCCGAGTTAAAAATGTTACCTGCGGTCCAAACGGCGTTAGCCCAAGCGACCAGTCAATTGAACAGTTATCGGCCCGTGTTACAACAGACTTATGGACAATTACTGCGGTTGCGGGTGTATGCAGTGGTAGCGGTGGGGTTTGAACGAGTGGTGTGGGAGGAGATTTAGCAGATTCTAGGGGTGACGATTAAACCTGACAAGTCTGTGAGACCTGTCAGGTTTCACACCATCATTACCTTGTGCTTCACCAGCAAGAATGGTTAAAATTTGGAACTGTTTGTTAACACTAACCGCGATAATCTCCTCCCATTTAGCCTGGCAAGCGAATTTGTTATCTCAGCCCATGTAGGGTGAGCAACGGCAAATCTGTGGCCTGCCCTATCATGACGATTTCTCTCAAAACTAAGTTTCTTAACTCACTTCTGGCGTAAGGTGAGTGAGTTTCATTTGAAAAATATCCTGTTAAATGATGGGTAGTGATGAATAACATAAATGGTGTCATGCTTCTGTTCTCTGGTCTGAAATCGATAAGGTAGTAAGGTAGGGTAGGCCAGTGTTTCTTTACCCACCCTACACGTCTATAGCTTGTTTACGAAGATATTCCAACTTTTCCCCCTGCGCTTTCAAGCACACTTCCTGTTCTTCAATCACTTGCCTCTGTTTCTGCACCAAGTCATGCAAACCTTGAATCGCTGCCATACAAGTACCATTCGCATCAATCTCGGACTGCTGTTGACCAATGCCAAATTTCTCATAAATATCTTGCCGCATAATAACCTATTGAACCTGTTCGGTTTGCCAGAGGAGATGTTCTAGTTCAGCAATCGCCGCCGCTTGCGCGTCCAACTGCTTTTGTTGGCGTTCCATACGCGCCGCAGTTTCTTGCACCATCTCATTTAATGCCTGGATGGACGCCAGACAAACACCGATACTATCTATATAACAAATGCTTTGGTCATCCACCCCCAAGCCGAACGCCGCATAGAAATCCTGCGACATTGGCCCCATGTGGCGGATACCTGGGTCATCCCAGTTATAATTCCAAGTATAGATGGGAATCCGCACCAGCTTGGCCAGTACTTCTTTGGGACTCGCATTAGCCAGATGTTCTACCAAACTATATCCACTTTCTACCACAATTTCTTCTTCTACTGCACTAGACGGAGTGTGTTGTTCATTAACAGACATTTTATGGTATGGAATATGTTAACTCACCTTACGCCATTTTGATTGTCAGAATCAGAATTTTCAGAATTTTAGAATTTTCAGAAGGATAATATTACTTTAAATTGGCTTATTCGGTTAATTCTTAAATTCGGTAAATTCTGATTATGACAACTGCGTAAGATGAGTGTTAAGCTATGGCAAATAGAAATGATAGCACTTCCTTGTGCATTACTTTCCTTAGGGTAAAAATTTCACCGCCTAAGCCGCCTTAATCACCGCTCCTAGTACTTCAGGTGACTCGACTGCAACTAAATTGGTCTTCAGGGTGCGTGAACTAGGAAAATCACCAGCACCACCAGACAAAAAACCTGCGCGAGTACCCGTCTGTGCGGGCAATCCCACCTTTACGTCGTGGGTGTACGGTTTTACCACAGCCGCCTTAATCACCGCCCCTAGTACTTCAGAGGGATCGACCGCGGCTCAATTGGCCTTCAGCAGGGTGCGTGAACCAGGAAAATTACCAGCACCACCAGACAAAAAACCTGCGCGAGTACCCGTCTGTGCGGGTAGTCCTACTTTTAATTTCGTCGTGGGCTTCGTTTCCGTAGTCACCACTTTTTTGACTTCTTTCAATTGATACTGTTTCATTTATGTTTCCTCATTTATTAAGTTAAACAGAAAAATGTTGCGGCTTTCATTAGCCAATTGGGATATTAAACTAACGGGCAGGAAAGGTCAACAACTGTTTTTGCAATCGTTGTATTAATCCAACTCCGTCAAGAGACGTGGAAACCCATAATCTACCTACGGATGCGGCGACCATTCTTTGAATTGGCATCATCTGACGGGGCCGATTAATTCTTGCCACCTGCCTCATATAAGGGTATAGTTTTGGTTTTTGAAGACCACAGTTATTTGAAACTTTCTTAAGCACTCTATTAAAAAGTACACTCATGCTAAAATTTCCTTATGGTCTCAGTGATTTCTATCAACTCATCACCGAACAGTATTTCTATGTGGATCGAACGGCCCAACTGCGGCTAATTGAAGACACTGGCAAACAACTCTTGTTTCTGCGCCCGCGTCGCTTCGGCAAAAGTTTGTTATTATCCATGTTAGAAAATTACTATGACGTGGCGAAGGCCAGTGAGTTCGAGAAACTTTTTGGGCACTTGGCCATCGGCACCAATCCAACGCCCAAACATAACCAATATTGGATTCTGAAATGGGATTTTTCCAACGTCAGTGCCGTCGGTGACGTGGATGATATTCAACGGGCCCTCTATGACCATCTCAACGGTTGTGTCGAACAATTTCTAGCACGTTACCGACGCTTGCTGGATTATGATATTACCATTGACCCCAACAATGCCATTCGGTCCTTTCAATCCGTGTTAGCCGCCGTGTCTCAAACGCCCTACCGTCTGTATTTGTTAATTGACGAATATGACAAATTTGCCAATGACGTGATGATGTCTAGTCAGTTCCCCGCGTCGGGTCGTTATCAAGCGTTAGTGGGTGGCGAAGGCATTTTGCGGACCGTGTTTAGTGCGGTGAAATCGGCCAGTGCGGGCAACGGTTTGGAACGAGTGTTTATCACCGGCGTGTCGCCCGTGGTGTTGAGTGATATTACGTCTGGCTACAACGTGTCGAAAAGTATTTTTTTGGAGTCAGAAGTTAACGACTTGTGTGGCTTTACCGAAGCGGAACTGCAAACTGTGCTGACACAATTGATAGACCAAAGTCACCAGCCCGTCACGACGGTCCAGGAAACCCTCGCGCAGATGCGAATCTTTTACAACGGTTATCGTTTTAGCGACGAGGCGATTGACCTTGAACTCATCTATAATCCAACCTTGGCGCTTTATTTTTTGGAATATTTCCAAAAGCGTGGGCGGGTGCCGCCCAAAATGTTAGATAGTAATTTGGCCATGGACCGAAACCGGCTGGCCTATTTTGCCAAGTTGTCCACCGGTGAATCTTTGGTGCAGGCCGCGTTACGTGACGACCAGCCCTTGAGTATCCCGCAACTGTCCGACCACTTTGGTCTCACCGAGATGTTAAAACCTGACATCGACACCACCACTTTGGCCTCCTTACTCTACTATTTTGGGGTCTTGACGCTGGGTGGCAAAACCCCGCATGGCAAACAGGTGTTGCGGATTCCCAATTTGGTGATTCGCAAACTTTATGTAGAAGTGATGAGAGAACAGTTCTTCCCCCATTCCTCAGACCGTCAGGAAGCGCAACGAGTAGCCGAGTGGCTTTGTCAAACCGGCGAATTCCAACCATTCTGTGACTTTATTGAACAACATCAGTTGAGTTTGTTTGATAATCGGGATTCCAAAACGGCCAATGAGTTAGTCATCAAAGCCGTGTTGGCTACCCTGTTATTTGACGATACCTTTTATATTACCGATTCCGAAACGACTTTACAACGTCGTTATGCCGATTTCACCATGATAGTGCGACCTGACTGTCGCCAATATCAATTATTTGATATTCTACTGGAGTTTAAATATCTCAAATTAGGGGAGGTAAAATCGTCTCGTGGAGAGAAATTGACCGGCACCGAACTCAAAGCGTTCACCTTGGCCGAGTTAAAAATGTTACCTGCGGTCCAAACGGCGTTAGCCCAAGCGACCAGTCAATTGAACAGTTATCGGCCCGTGTTACAACAGACTTATGGACAATTACTGCGGTTGCGGGTGTATGCAGTGGTAGCGGTGGGGTTTGAACGAGTGGTGTGGGAGGAGATTTAGCAGGTTCTAGGGGTGATGATTAAACCTGACAGGTCTTTGAGACCTGTCAGGTTTGGTCCTAACTAGGGAGAACAAACATCCTTATTATTTGCCCACCTGTGGCCACGACGGCCGGAGAGTCTAGTCTCAATCCCAATTAGTATCGGCTGATTCATCATACCCGGCATGGATATTGGTATGTACGGGCAACCCAACCTTCGCACACTCAGTCGTCTCCCGGTGCGTGATTGGAGGCATCGTCGTGGGTGTACGATCTGCTATCTCCACGTTGGTGGTCTTGGTGTTCTTGTGCTGGTTAGCTTTCATGTTTTAGTTATCTTATAGTAAAGGGTTTAAAGAGGGAACGTGTTTCACAAAGGTTCACAAAGGTTACATTTGTTTAACTATCCCAAAGAAGGTTTGTCTCGCCTAATCACGAGACCTGGAAAAGAATACTCCTTGCTTATGGTCGAAGCAAGAGTTTTTTCAATACTTCGGACAATTTGGTCGAACACCTAAAAATATAGGTACCTTTAAAGCACAATACTTCAATACTTCTGGCCGTTTCAAGCCGTAATAGTTCCATAATTATAAAGAGAACCTTGTGGCAACACCTTTGTGAGAGCGTGAAAAATCCGCGGTTCATGACCGTATTTCCGAGTAAAATACTCTTAAATCGAGACCAATAAACCAGTTTTAATTATGACATTCAAGATATAACTATCTAACCAATGGGTTATTTAACCACTCACTTTAAATCTGCAATTGCCAGTGGAGGGCGATGAAGTTGCAAATTGAAACAGACACAAATAGTCTGAGATAAGACTTTGCGAATGAGGCGATGACGTAAATGCCAGAAACTGCGTAATTTTTGCGGTTGTAAGTGGAATTGTTGAGTTAACTGGGAACCGACGCTCTTCGAGACCTGTCAGGTTTTACACTATTATTACCTTGTGCTATATTGGTAGGAATTGTTAAAATATGCGACTATTTGTTAAAACTACTCTAAATAATCTCCCTCATGAACCAACCTCTTGATTTAACCGCCGACAGTTGGCCGGCTTCACAATTACACGAAGCCATGACCATATTGGCCAGGCAAGCGAACCTGTTATCTCAGTCACCCGACTTATTGAAAATGTCAGGTTATCATGGACCTGCCGATGATGACCTCATTGACCAATGGACGACCCTGACGGCGCAACAAATCGGTATTGAAACAGTAGCCGTAGAACTTTCTTATGCAGAACTTGAACGTAGCGTACAGAAAATTGGTCCAGCCTTGATTCGCTTCTCAGGAGGAGAAGAACCACGCTTCTTAGTGGTACTCCAAGGCGGTCCAAAATGGATTCAACTCATTGCGCCCGCCCACACCATTCGACGAATTTCACCTTCGCAATTGCGGGACGTGTTAACTCACGACTTGGAAACTCCCCTAGTACCCGCTATTCAGACATTACTAATGGAGGCCGGGGTGCCCACGGAACGACAAGCAACGACCAAACAGGCGATTTTACGTGAACAATTGGGTTCAACCCCGATTGGGAGTTGTTGGCTACTCCGACTCTCCCCTGGCGATAGCTTTCTAAAACAAATGCTTCATGCCAGTGTCCCCCGGCGCTTAATCATCATCCTTGGTGCCAGTCTGCTAACGCAATTGTTATCGTTAGTGGGGTGGTGGGTGATTGGGGAAGGGGTACTCTCAGGGCATTTGGAATGGACTTGGATGACTGCCTGGGCTTTACTGCTATTCACGGCGATTCCAACGCAGTTAGTTATGACCTGGATACAAAGTCTATTCTCCTTGGAGTTGGGGAGACTATTTAAACAACGTCTGTTATATGGCATCTTACAATTAGAACCCGAAGAAATTCGTCATCAAGGCGCGGGTCAGTTTTTAGGAATCGTGATGGAAGCAGAATCGTTAGAGTCACTGGCTTTGGCCGGCGGACTCATGGTACCGTTCGCCCTCTTAGAATTATTTATCCTCATGGGCGTGTTAGCCATGGGGGCTGGTGGATGGATTCACGTCCTCCTCTTGGCCGGGTGGCTGGCATTCAGTGGAGTGCTTATTTGGTACGATTATCAACGTATGAATGAATGGATGACCGTTTATCGCGAGATGACCAGTGACTTAGTGGAACGTATGGTGGGACATCGCACCCGGCTCGCGCAAGAACTACCCTCCCATTGGCATGAGGAAGAAGACGCGCGGTTAGAACGCTACCTGCATTATTCGCAACGCAAAGACCATTTGAAAGTAGCCGTCAGTGCTATTATTGAACACGGTTGGCTGATCGTGGGGTTATCCGGAGTAGCCTACATTTTCGTCGTCACCCCCACCACTTCAACCGCTTTAGCAATTAGTTTAGGAGGCATTTTACTGGCTTCACAATCCCTGAATCGTTTGGTCACAGGTATCTCCAGTTTTCTTGGAGTGATGGTCACCTGGAAACAAGTAGGCCCGTTATTTCAAGCGGCGGCCCGTGGTCAATCTAAGCAAACTGGCCAACTACTCATTTTGCCAGCCACCTACAAAAAGAAGTGGACACCCCGACCAATTCTCAGTGCTCAAGAGTTAACCTTTCGTTACCAGCCAGAGGCCAAGCCCGTGTTGCAAGCCTGTCACCTCGATATTTATCAAGGTGAACGTCTCTTATTGGAAGGTCCTTCTGGTGGTGGCAAATCCACTTTAGCCGCATTATTAGCGGGACTGCGGCAACCTGAAACTGGTCAATTATCATTATGGGGCATTCCGCAACCAATGCTTGGTATAGAAACTTGGCGACGCCGAATTGTGACCGCGCCACAATTTCACGAAAATCATGTATTTGTAGAAACCTTTGCCTTTAATCTATTAATGGGGCGCCGGTGGCCGCCATTACCCAGTGACTTAGCAGAGGCGGAACTGATTTGTCGAGAGTTAGGTCTGGGAGATTTACTGGCACGAATGCCCGCCGGTTTTCAGCAGATGGTGGGGGAAAGTGGTTGGCAACTCTCCCACGGCGAACGGAGCCGACTTTATATTGCCCGGGCCATCCTCCAACAAGCCGATTTGATTATTTTAGATGAAAGCTTCGCGGCCCTGGATCCAGAAAATCTCAAACGCGCTTTGCAATGTGTGCTTCGCCGAGCCTCTACTTTATTAGTGATTGCACATCCGTAGAGACTGGGTTACACTTGGCACGGCTAGAAATGATTACTTCATTTATAGTGCATATAGTGAAGGACTGCTCTTACTTAACCATATCACCGAAAAATAGATAGGTACGGAAGCAGAAATTTTCTCCTATGTTCTTTCGCCCCTCACCCCCGACCCCTCTCCCAGAGGGAGAGGGGCGAAAGAACATACGGGAAAATTTATGCTTCAGTACCTATATACATGAATACCACTATCAATGTCGTACCCAGCCACGACCATAAAAATTGGTGTCTTCGCGTGACACTCATCTTCACACCAAGGTGCCAAATCGCTAAATTTTTTCCTTGAGCTTTGTTAAAATATGAACAAGAATTTATCTATCATCTTAAATCTAATACCGTTACTAATTATTGCCATCGGATTATCTCCTATCTCTACCCTGGCAGAAGAAGAAAATATCAAAGAACTCATAGACTTATCTTTGAATGATTTAATGCAAGTCTCCATCACGACTGCCTCTAAACGAGCAGAAAACATTAGAGATACTCCCGTCTCGGTGATAGTGATTACCAAAGAACAAATTCAAGAACGTCGTTACCTTAGCCTGATTGACCTCTTAAGAGATTTACCAGGATTCGACGTGCAACTAGCCACCCATGAAATTCAATACCACCAGGTTACTTTACGTGGTCATGTTGGTAGCAATAAATTTCTCATTTTACAAGATGGAATCAGAATTGATTCTCCTACCGGCGAAGCGATACCCATTGCCGAAAATATCCCTTTGCCACAAGCTAAACAAGTAGAAATTATCTATGGTCCTGCGGCGGCTCTTTATGGCGCGGATGCTTTTGGGGGAGTAATTAATATTATCACTGAACAGGATATAGATAACGTCATCGTTTCTTCCACTATCGGGATTGATAACTATCGCTATCACTCCTTCCAAGTGAATACACAATTGAGCCCAGACCTGTCTTTAGCACTCAGTGGTCATCTGCATCACGCCGATCCGGCTGATTGGTCCAGCGAATATCCAGAATATGTCAGAACTGATTTATTTACATTTGGACAACAGTTGTTCAAACCGGCGGCAGCGCGTGAAGATTACTCGGCTTATGTCGAAAGTAACAGTCTGTTTGCGCGAATCGACTATTCAGACCTGACTTTGGGTTTCAATCATGCCTTTTTACGTAACCCAAGCACCACGGGAGAAAACTCTAATCGCGCTCAATATGGAAAAGATGCCCAGTGGAATACCGAGGTTAACACCGCTTACGCCAAGTATTCCTTTCAACTAAATGAACAATTAACCGGTGAAACAGTGCTCAATTATTCCACTTATGAGGTGGACCCCTTTTCCAAATTTAAAAATATTTATGTCGATTATCAAGACGCTTATATTTATGCCAAAGGTGAAAAACAGGGCTTCGAGCAACAACTCAATTATCAACTCAACGACGCGCATATTTTAACCGGTGGGCTTAGTTACGAGCGTTTTTACTCGTTACCGAAAACGACTGATTTACCTCATCCTTATAATCCAAATAATTCAATTGACCAACAAAATTTATTTCATTTAGGTACGAATGATTCTTTACTGATTAACTTCGATGAAGTGAATTATCACAACTATGGGTTATATTTACAATTCCAATCCGCTTGGCATGAAAAAATCTCCTCCACTTTAGGCTTACGCTATGACGACAACTCGCGCTACGGTAAAACCCTAAATCCTCGTTTTGGGCTTACCTTCTCTCCCAATTCGGACACCGTCTTTAAACTTTTTTATGGAGAAGCATTTCGAGCCCCCTCACCGATGGATAGTTTTGAAGTATTCGGCATCTTTTCAGGACCGCAAAATGAGGCGGGGGAATATCTTAGTTATTTTTTCCAAGTACCCAACGCTCAATTAAAACCGGAAAAAGCCCGGAGTATAGAATTGAGTTTGGTTAAAACGGTGCAGGAAAATACTGGTATCTCCTTGAGTGGTTATTATACCAAAGTCGACAATCTGATTATGTCGCATTCTGAAGACACCCCAACCCAATTTATTCCCGGCGGTCTGATTTTAGGGTCGGAAATCAATGATAATATTGGACAAAGTACGCAGTACGGCGTTGATTTGCTCTTAAACCATCAACGCACTTTAGGAGGAGGTTTTCATGTTCATCTCTGGGGCGGATATAGTTTTATTGATGGCAATTTAAGTAAATCTATGGATACCACCCAGATCGAATTGCCTCTGATTGCGCATCATAAAATGAAACTGGGAGCCACCTTTGATTATGGAGAAGACTACTTTATTACTCCACAATTGTACCTGGTGGGTCGTACCAACAATTATGGTACCGAAGTGAATAGTAGCGCCATTCCTTCATCTGCGTTAACTACCCCTGGTTATATCGTTGCCGATTTACATTTAGGTACGCGAAATTTTTTCAAAAGTTGGTCGGCCTATATAGATATTTATAATTTGTTTGATAGCAATTATTATAACGCCGGCTTTATCAACAGCGCGTCCAATCTTTCTTCGGTAGCGCAACCAACCCGCCGAGTTATGTTTTCGGTGCAGTATCAATTCAAATAATTTATTTATTCACCTATTGATTTTCATCGTCAAGACACCTGAATAGTAGTATTCAGGTAGATGTGTACCACCTTAGTATGCTACACCTAGGTTAATGGTATCCCTTCTTGATGAATTTAGAAAACTTTAACTATTTTGGTAGTGTGTAAATTTGACTGAGAACCCAGGACTGGCAGTCCTCAAAGGACTGCCAGTCCTGACCGCATCATCATCCACCTGTCATCACTACCACCATTTTTCGCTTTCCTAAACGGCAACGGTTTGGTAGTCCCTACCAACTAATGGAGGTATTAAAATCCAGGTGCTAACTTTCCTAAACCTTACCAGTTTTAGGTTTCCTAAACCTCACAGGTTTAGGAAATCTCGGCGATTCTAAGTTTCCTAAACCTCAAAGGTTTAGGAAAC
>DZAL01000195.1 GCA_022729575.1 Thiomargarita sp. | reverse complement strand
GTTGTACTTAAAGTTTGAGGGATAACACCCCTCGAAGGGGTGTTATCCCTGCTGGTTGGCCAAACTCATTATGGGACAACTGGATAAGGATATTACTATAAAACCACGGGTTTCATTAAACGTCTGCGCCAGTTGACCGGTGCCAAGTTGGTCCGAGCTCTCACTCTAGGCTTTTTACCAAAGCCCGCTGCCACTCTGGAAGAGCTAACACCGAGTGGTGTGTTAAATGAGGTAGAAATCAGTCCTCAAGGTTTAGATAAACGCTTCACCGAAGAGGCAGCCACCTTTCTCCAACCAGTGTTAGAGGAAGCGGTACACACGGTCGTACTGGCGCCACCACCCGTACCAATTCAGTGGTTAAATCGTTTCACCGCCGTGTGGTTGCTGGATACCACGGTACTTCGGTTACCCGATGAATTGGAAGAAGTTTGGTCTGGCACGGGAGGACGGACGACCACCAATCTACAGTCTTCTTTAAAAATAGAAGTCGGTTTTGAGTTAACACGGGGTCAATTGAAAGGACCTTTGTTGTTACCTGGTCGACGCGCTGATTTAGCTGGTCAATTACCAGTTGAGTCTTTCGCCACAGGTAGTCTAAGAGCCGGTTCAAAATCTTTTGAGGGGGGTTGACCAATTATTTTCAAACGGTTAACCGATTCCCGAACTGAAGTTAACCAAATCGGAAACCAACATGAGAACAGTTGATCCAAGCGACTTAACGCGAGAACCATTTAAAACCATTCGTCCCCAACTAGAATCGGTTCGGAAGCCAACTCGACCCCGGCTGGTTGACCTCTATGACGTTTTTGGTGGCATTCTATATATCCTTAAGGGAGGAATTCAGTGGCGAATGTTGCCTGGTGATGTTCCCAACTGGCGAACGATTCATGAGTACTGCCAAATTTGGAGTAAACCGGGTCCTTCAGGAGAACCCAGTTTGCTGGAACCAGTCATGGCGGCACCGGTTATAGCAGTTCGTACTCCAGATTCACGTTCTCCTCAAACTAGCCTCATTATAGTCGATGCACCAAGTGTTAAGAATGCTGATACCGCCGCCGAAACCGGTTCTGAGGCTGATAAAATCGGGTCCGTAATTAAACGACCGTTGGCGGTCGCTACTCAAGGACTTCCTCCGGCCATTCCTGTAACCACGGCTAATATTAACGACCGAGCCGCCGCCTTAGACCGGTTTCAACCACACCCTGAGAGTCTTTCCTCGGTAGCGCTGGTCCTCGTTGCTGGAGGATACACCGGTGACTCCTTCGCGGAAGCGGTCCAGGCAGGGCTCGAGGCCATGGTGGAAGTAGTAACACGCTCGGCACTTCACCAATTGGTCGTCAGGCCAAAACGCTGGGTGGTCGAACGTTCCTTCGCCTGGTTGGAGCAATGCCAACGTCTCTGGCAGAACTGTGAACGACACTTGAACACTTCTCTTCAACTGGTCGTCTTGACGTTTCGGTCTCTCCTCCTTAAAAAATTTTGAACCGGCTCTTAACGACATTGCCATTAAGTTAAGCGGTGTTGGAGTCCAAAGCTTCAGCTTTGGACAAGACTGGTTTAAGGTAAGATGGCGTTGCCAAAGCTGAAGCTTTGGACCCCAACGCCGTAACTTTAGCTTAACTTAATGGCATTGAGGTCTTAACGAGGAGAGAACAACTTGAACATTAAAATTAGTGGGATAAAACTACTATGAGATTCCATCTCATTGACCGTATAGAAGAAATTAGCTACGGCAATTATATTACTGCCGTGAAATGCGTTACCCTGGCCGACGATGTTTTTGAGGAGCATTTTCCCGGTTATCCCGTCTTCCCTGGGAGTCTAATCCTAGAAGGACTCGCGCAATTAGGAGGTTCTTTTTTTGAATTAATGATGAAACAGCAACAGTTGCCTATTAAGCGTAGCATTTTGTCGATCATCAACAAATTCAAATTTAGAAAACCGGCCTGGCCAGGGGATAGATTGTGGTATCGAGCCGAACTTGTGGTCCTGCGCGATGATTATGGCGTGGTTAAGGTCACTGCCGAAATTGAAGGTGAGTTGTGTGCCGAAGGAGAACTGACATTTACCTTTATGGAAGTTCAAAACGACACTTTGCACCAATCTCGAATGGAATTGTATAAAATCTGTTTGCGAAACACTAAGGTGGTACCATGAAAATCGTGTTTGACTCCTACTCAGCTACGGAAGTGATTCCCGTAGCGCACTGTCTGCACAACAAAAAATTGGCTAAATATTTCAACCGGGAAACGGCGGCGGCTATCGTGTGTGCTAATAAATTGTTGCGGGGACTCACTTTACCAACGGAAACGCCATTTTATTATGCCACCGGGACCCTTGAATATGAAGATTATGGACTTGGTTATATTGCCCAAGACAGTGCTGATGACCAGGGGAAATTCTCGGCACCATTATTCATTGAACAAGGATTATCTCGCGTACCGCCGATTAATCAGTTTAAAGTGTTACCAAATATGCCCCTCTGTTTCGTTGCCATTGAACATCAGTTGACGGGAGATAATGCGGTTATCTATTCGGCAGCGGCCAGTTTGTTGTTATGCGTATTAACGGCGGCACCACTTCGGAATATTTTGATTGGTGCGGGTAAAGTCTATAACCATGGTGAAACTCAGGTGGGGTTTGCCCTGGTGGATAAACCAGAAATTGAACAGTCACCGTTTTTGTCGTGTACTGGGGAAGCGATTGAAATGTTTCAAGCCTGGGCACTAACTGTATGACACCACGAGTCGTTATCAGCGGTCTGGGTCTCGTCTCACCCATTGGTAATGGAGTCAACGCATTTATGGCAGGGGTCGCCGCGGGTAAGCCGGGGATTGGTCTAATTCGCCATTGTTCGGCCCAACCTTTTCCTTCGCAATTGGCGGCCGAAGTGAACCTTTGGGGAGAGATTCCCGCAGGGTCTGACGTTGACCGAAAAGCCGTATTTTTAGAGCAAGCCTTGGCGGAATTGTTAACCTCTCATGAAAAATTTTGGCGTTATCCACCTCCTCAACGCCTCCTTATAGTGGGAAGTGGCTTAGATTATTTCGATTTACCAGGCTATATCAAAAGTGAGCAGAGGCGCCGTCACCAATGGCACTCGTTCTCTAAAAATTCTCGGCAAGCGGTTTTGAAATTGGCGGCTAAGTACGATATTCAAGGCGGAGTTCATGTTCAAGTGGCCGCCTGCGTGGCCTCTAATCATGCGTTGGGGTTAGCTTTCCGGGTCCTTCAAGCGACTCCCCATAAAATTGTTATCGCGGGAGGAGCGGATTCCATGATTAATCCATTGCACTATATGGGGTTTTACAAATTAGGTGCCTTGTCTAACTGGACTGGGCCGCCGGCGGAAGCCTGTCGTCCTTTTGATAAAAATCGTGGTGGTTTAGTGTTGGGTGAAGGTGCGGCCGTGTTTGCTCTGCAATCGATTACCGAGGCGGACCCGCAAAATATTTTAGCCGAAATCGTCGGTTACAGTTCCACTATGGATGCCTACACCGTCACGGATCCGCATCCAGACGGGATATTTCTGGCTAAAGCGGCCCAACATGCGCTCACTGGTGCCGGTATCACCCCGAATGACATTGACTGCGTACATTTGCATGGCACTGGCACCCTGAAAAATGATGTCGCGGAAGCCAAGGCGATGAAATTGATTTTTGGCGAGAGATTTTCGACCATTCCGGTGTTTTCGCTCAAAGGCCAGGTGGGACATCTAATTGGTGCTTGTGGCGCGATAGAATTGGCGGCGGTTATTTATTCGTTGCAAACGCAGAGTGTCCCCGTGACCGTCAATTTTACTGAAGCCGACCCGGACATACCGTTACGAGTGGTCGTTGGTAAACCCTTGGCCACCGAGATTCGTTATCTGTTGAAATTAAATGCGGCCTTTGGGGGACAAAATGCGGCGATGGTGTTGAAGAAATATGAGTAAAAAGATAGGTTTCATCTCCCATCTGGGAGGAATCAGGTAGTCCCGCCAAATTAATGGAGGTCTTAATTTTCAATGAGTTACCAAGGTTCAAAGTTTCCTAAACCTTTGAGCTTTAGGAAACTTAGTACCTGCCAGGTTTAGAACTCTTAGCCCCGGCGTTTAATAAGTACTGAAGCAGAAATTTTCTCCTATTTTCTTTCGCCCCTCTCCCTCTGGGAGAGGGGCCGGGGGTGAGGGAAAATACCGCCGAATTCATGCTTCAGAACTTACCGCCATTGGCTAGTAGGGACTACCAGGAATCAAATATTTTTTAGGAGAAGCCTGATGAAAGAATTATATTATCCATTTAAAGAATTATGTGAACAACGGAGAAGTGTGCGACAATTTGCGGACCAAGCCGTGGCCACCGCGGACCTTGAGAAAATCAAACACCTTGCGGCCACCGCGCCTTATGCTTCTGGTAGAAAGAATTGGGAGATAGTGGTGGTGGAGGATAAAGCGATTATTCGGGAACTGGTACACCTGGTTAACCAACGTAGTGATGAGTTGAGAAACCAATTGAAAGATAATTTTCGTGAAGAGTTTGAGGTTTATGCGACTCATTTCACTTCTTTTGCCACGGCCCCGGTGTTATTCATACCTACCTTTAGAATACCGGTAGGTCTGTCTTATATGCTGACCAATGCGGAAGAGCGGATTGTGCAGTGGGAACGAGACAGTTATGTGAAGTCGATTTCTGGGGTGGCTTTATTAATTCTCTTAGCGGCTGAATCTTTGGGGTTAGGAGGATGTTATATGACGGGCCCGTTGTTAGCGGAAGAGGATATTAAACAATTACTTTCGATTCGGCCTGATAGAAATCTTGGGGCGATTATTCCCGTGGGGTACTCGAGCCAACAGAAGTAAGTGTAAGGTAAATAAGTTAAGCTAAAATTACGGCGTTGGAGTCCAAAGCTTCAACTTTGGCAACGCCGTCTCACCTTGACCAGTCTCGTCCAAAGCTGAAGCTTTGGACTCCAACGCGGCTTTTATTTCAATACTTAGTTTACTTTGGTCAGATTTATCTTTATAATTCATCTTACGCCCGGTCAACTCAACCATTTCTAGCCTTCGCAAAGAGGGGAGTTGTTCCTGCCAACGTAGTTGGCGCATACTCCTTAATAAAGAGGGGCTGGGGGTGATTTCGCCGGTCATTCGGTTATTGGTAGTGATGAAATGAGGGTGAGATGAGGTCAGTTGAAACAGATTTGACAACTTTTGAAAAGTTGTCAAATCTCACCTACCTGGCATGACTACCCGGTTATCTTAACATTAAGGATTTTATTATGACCAAACAACACATTTTGGATATATCTACGTTTGTTGGCGGCTTGGCCGCAATTTGGTTTTTTGGGGATTTGTGCGATAAGAACAATTATTGTTTTCCCGTCGCTACCATCATTATTGTCTTGGCCGCTGTTGGATGGATTGGGTATCGGTGGCAACAGTGGCAAAAACAGCGGCGTGTTCGAAGTGATTTAACTGTGCCTGGTGGTACCGTACCTGTGGATTCACCTTTTTATGTGGAACGCCCGCCCGCTGAGAAAACCTGTTATGACCTCATTGTCACAGATGATGCCCTGATTCGGATTAAAGCTCCGCGTCAAATGGGAAAATCGTCTTTGATGGTGCGCGTCCTGCGTCATGCTGAACAACACGGGCATCGGTCCGTGTGTTTATCTTTTCAGGGTGCGGATCATGCGATATTTGCTAATCTGGACCAGTTTTTACAATGGTTTTGTAGTAACATTGCTAACCAGTTGGGTTTGCCCGATGAGTTGGCAGAACGTTGGCAGGGCGTGAGGGGGAGTAAATCTAAATGTACGAATTATTTTGAAGAATACTTACTCGTGCAAGTAACCAGTCACTTGGTGTTGGGGTTGGATGAAGTGGATTTGATTTTTGAACATAAAGACATCGCGGTGGATTTCTTTGGCTTATTGCGGTCCTGGTTTGAGAAAGGGCGGAATAAGGAGCCGTGGAAACGAATGAGTTTTGTGATTACGCATTCTCAGGAAGTTTACATTCCCTTGGATATGAAACAGTCGCCTTTCAATGTCGGCACGGCAGTGGATTTGCCACCGTTTACGCAAGCCCAAGTGGTAGATTTGATGCGTCGCTATGGATTAGTTTGGCAGGAGGAGGAGATTGCCAAATTAATGACGTTAGTGGGCGGGCATCCCTACTTAGTGCAAGTGGCTATTTATCAACTTACGCAGGGTCAGATGACTTTGGAGAAATTGATAGCGATTGCGTCCCATGAAGAGGGACCTTATTCGGACCATCTGCGTCGTCATCGGGTGAATTTGGAGGAACATGCGGAGTTAGCGACGGCGATTAAAACGATTGTGACCACGGTTGACCCCATTCCAGTCCGCGAGGTTAAAGAAGTGTTTAAATTGCGTAGTATGGGGTTGGTCAAGGTGATAGATGACCAAGTGATGCCGTTGTGTGAATTGTATCGGCGGTATTTTAGTGAACGGTTGTAGGATTGCTGGAGTCCAAATCTTCAGATTTGGACAGCTTGCTGGAGTCCAAATCTTCAGATTTGGACAGCTTGCTGGAGTCCAAATCTTCAGATTTGGCAACGTGCTGTAATTTGTCCAAATCTAAAGATTTGGACTCCAGTAATTTGAATCAGAATTTTTACCGTCGGGCTACGGCTTTGTTAAAGGCGCGGATTTGTTCAGGACTCAAATCCGACAGTAGCCCACGCAAACCTTCTAATGCCATGTGTTGCCCGACTCGCCGCTTCAGTTCCGTTTCGGCGATGAGTAGAAAGTCATTTAAGGAGAACAGTTCGCGCATAGATTGAGTAATGGCGTTGATAATTTCTTTGGTATTGAGACGTTCTTGAAACGCCCAGTTGTCCTGCATTAATTGGTTGACGATATTAGCAATCCGCATCCGATAAACTTCAGTGACTTCAGTTTGTTGAGGGAATTGTGAAAATGTTTCGTTCATGGTAACATTCCTCTAGTAGTAAAATCTGAGGTGAAAGTATAATAGATTTGACAACTTTTGAAAAGTTGTCAAATCTTACCCGCATTCAGTATAGATTTGACAACTTTTGAAAAGTTGTCAAATCTCACAAATTATAGAGATAAATAACCATGTCAAATTCAATTTACGACTACACTATCGGCGGCAACGTCCCTGCTAATAATCTCTTATATGTCAAACGTCAAGCCGACGATGATTTCTACACGGGCTTGAAACACGGCGAGTTTTGTTATGTCCTCAATGCCCGACAAATGGGCAAGTCGAGTTTGCGGGTGCGGATTGACGAGAAATTGAAAGCGGAGGATGTGATTTGTGTTAATATCGATATTACAGAAATCGGTAGTCTGGAAATAACACCCGCAGAATGGTATGCGGGTATCATTGATATTATCGCTAAAGAAGCCAATATCAAGGATTTTAATTTAAACCAGTGGTGGCAGCAGCACCATTTGTTGTCGCCTGTGCAACATTTAAGTAAGTTTATCGGCGAAATTTTGTTGGTCCAGACGACGCAACCTATCGTTATCTTTGTGGATGAGAGTGATGGCATTCGGCGGTTTGGGCAAGATTTCTTTGTGTTAATTCGGGCTTGTTATAATCAACGGGCGGATAAGCCGGCGTATCAACGTCTCACCTTTGGGATTTTGGGGGTGGCCAGTCCTGGGGATTTGATTGCGGATAAGACGATTACACCGTTTAATATTGGGCGAGGGATTGAACTGTGTGGGTTTACATTGGCGGAGGCGATGCCGTTGGCTAAGGGATTGGCGGCTAAAAGCAGTCGTCCCGAAGCGTTGTTGGCTATCGTGTTGGAGTGGACGGGCGGGCAGCCGTTTTTGACGCAGAAGTTGTGTCAGCGTATTAGTCTGTGTGAGAGACCGTTAGTGGCAGGCGAGGAGGCGACTTGGGTGGAGAACATTGTGCAGACGGATTTCCTGGACCATTGGGAGAGTCAAGATGAACCGATGCACTTGCAACCTATTCGGCATAGAATTTTGCATGAGGGAGGACAAACGACGGGGCGGTTGTTGGGGATATATCAGCAGATTTTACAGCACGGGGCAGTGCTGGCGGATGATAGTCGGGAACAGTTGGAGTTGCGGTTGTCGGGCTTGGTGGTGAAGCAGCATAATCAGTTGGTGGTTTATAATCCGATTTATGCCCAGGTGTTTAATCAAGAATGGGTGAATACCTCGTTAGCCAAATTGCGTCCGTATGCTGAGGCGCTGGTCAACTGGCAAAATAATCCGACGGACGAATCTTGGTTGTTACGTGGTCAAGCGTTACAAGAGGCTCTCACTTGGGCAAAAGATAAAAGTTTGGGTGATGAGGATCATCGCTTCTTATCATCTAGTCAGTTGTTAGAACAAAAAACCATTGAAAATGCTTTAAAGACTCAAATACGGGCGAATAACATCAAATTGTTCTTTTTGATTATTGCGTTAGGACTCACGGGGTGGATTTTTTGGGAAAGAAATCAAGCTATCCAGGCGGAAGAACAAGCTATCCAGGCGAAAAACCAGGCACGAATTGCCCAACAACACGCGGAACAACTGGAAAAGGAACGTGTGTTAAATTTATTCGACTTTCACATCAAATATTCTTCACTATTTGCAAGGCAAAAAGATTATGCCAGGGCCAAAGAAGTGTTGAATGAAACTCGTGAACTGGAATCAGAAGTTCCAGTGATGCGACATTATGCACGTAACTCAATGGCTTGGTTTAACGGACTTATGGGTGGAGAGCCTCAACACAAATATCAGTCTAGTAATAATGCCAAATGGAAGACTGTTGCCGTCAGTTCTGATGGTACTTTATTGGCAACTGCCGGAGAAAAGAACACGATTGGGTTATTTAATATAGCGGGTAGCGAAATAATACCTATACGTTCCACCAGTTTACTGATGAGTATATATATCCGTTCATGGACCAGGGAGGAGTTGGCTAGTGATATTGAGGATATAGTCTTTCATCCCCAAGGAAAATGGTTAGCAATGGCTGTATCTGATCGCATTTTGATCTTATCGATGCCCACTGGAAAGAGATTATCAGCTTGGCAAACTACCGAAAAAATCAATGCGTTGGCAGTCAGTCCTGACGGCAGCATATTAGCCAGTGGTGGTAATAAAACGGTCACGGTGTGGAAAGTCACGGAAGAAGAACTCCGCAAAATTGACCTGGAAGAACGTAAAAAGGAAGATGAAATCAAGAAAAAACAAATGGAATTTGAGAGAAAGTTGGAACAGCTACGGTGGAATCCAGATGAACAGAAAACCAAAGACGAAAATGAGAAAGTCCTTAGCCAAATGGAAAATGGCCTGGCCAAAAAATTGGACAAAGCTCGGAAAAAACGCAAAACTGCCCGTATTTTTGGAGAATTTAAGGATAGAGTCTCCAGTCTGGTCTTTAATCCAACTGGAACTTTGTTAGCTACCGCTTCTGACAATACAGTCTCCTTGTGGGAAGTGAAGACCGGGAAAAAGTCACAGGTCTTAACTGGACACACTAATAAGGTGCAAAACGTCGTTTTTAATCATAACGGCAAACTATTAGCTACTGGCAGTGACGATGAAAGCATACGGTTGTGGGATGTACAAACGGGTCAAGCCTTGCGGACTTTGCTTGGGCATCAGGATAGTGTACATGGTCTAAGTTTCACCACAGAAGGAAATTATCTGATTTCAGGTAGTTTTGACCGCAGTTTGCGTCTGTGGGACGTTGATAGCGGAGTCACGTTACGAATCTTGCAGGGGCATAATGCAGGAGTAACAGATTTAGCTATTCACTCAAAACTCCTGTTCAGTACCAGCAATGACGGCACACTACAAAGTTGGGAAGTTACCCTGCCTAATCAACAAATGGTAGATTTACCTACAGGTGCTACTTCCTCTGCTATTGCACCTGATGGTAAGAGTGTTGCGGTAGGACTTGAAAATGGCGCGATACATTTGTACGCCTTACCGGAAGTGCGTCTCTTGTGGAAACAGGAAAAAGCACATTTTTCTAGGATAATGCGTCTCGTTTTTAGTGCCGACAGCAAATGGCTTGTTTCTACCAGTTTCGATGCCACCAAATTATGGCAAGTGAAAAACTCGGTTGAATCACCCAGTCCTAAACTGCCTCAAATACACATGGAAGCCATGAAACAAGTCACCCAAGTTGAAGAGACACCCATAGCAACCAATCAATCAGATTGTGTGGTTGACGAACTCAGTTGGTTTAAAGAAGCCTTAGTTCAGTCGAATGTTGATGAAGAGGCACCAATTCATTTAGATGTTGAACAACTTAGTTTGTCTCAACTTATTAAAATAATTGGTGATGGGTTAGGGATTCGCATGGAAGTTGACCCAGCCATTCAGAACAAGGTTACATTAAAAACTTCTAAAGATAACCACTTAAAGAAACAAGATTTATTAGTCTTGTTTCAACTGTTGTTGAATGATATTGGTGTGTCAATGGAAAAAACCGATGGGATATATTATCTGAAGAGAAATAATTCTCATACTGCCATGTCAGGCTGTATTCCTAGCCAGTTCAAATTACCTCCTGATAGCTTTCCAGTTCAACAGTATTCGGACGATGTTGACACGCCGTTTTTTCAGATGGACTTTGAACAAGTATCTCTAAGGCGGTTGATTGAGACGATGGGTGATATCTTAAAGATGAATTTTCTGATTGATCCAGGCATTAACTACAGGGTTTCAATAAGGACAAACAGGTACAAACCGTTTTCACGAGAAGATTTATGGTATTTACTGCTATCAATCTCAGAGGAAGCTGGTGTTTCAGTAGAAAAAAAGGGGGCTATCTATTACTTTAAACAGCAGAAAAATAAAAACAGAGTTCGTTCTGTATTATCAGAGTATGTTAACCAACTTGACGATACCCCGTCTTGGTTAACCTCCGAAAATGATACTGTTCTGTACAATTTTGAACAGGTACCTTTACGCTACTTAATTGAGATGATAAGCGAGGCAATACAAATCAATTGGTTTACGGGGCCACTACTACATGGAATAGTTACGTTACTCATTGCTAAAGACAAAACGTTAGTGAAACATGATTTATGGCCTTTACTGCGATTATTGTTGAATAATGCTGGGGCATCGGTTGCGTCGGTTGCGTCGATAAACAAAGAAACAGGATTTTATCAGATTAGAACAAACGGGGATAACAATAATGTGTATGCAGTTAGTTTTTCTCCAGATGGTAAGACTCTTGCCGTTGGTAGTTATGATGGACAAATTACTTTACTGTCGGTAGAAACTAACCACGGGCGTTCTTTTCAAGCACATGCGGGAAATATCTCCTCAGTAGCCTTTGATGCGAGTGGTACACGTTTACTGACGAATGGTACGGACGACAATGAAATACGTTTGTGGGAGGTGAACATCGAACCACCTAAACTTCTCCAAAGAATTACTCATTCAACGTTCCCGGTAAGTACCAGTTTTAACGGGTGGGCAAATCTTAGCCCCGATGGTCAGTGGATTGCTACTATTGGTGAAAGAACGACGGTTAACATTTATAACAGTCAAAATGGTCAACTACAGTACCAGTTGAATGGACACGAAAACACAGTATATCGTGCTATTTTTAGTTCTAATAGTCAACTGATAGCTACTGTCAGTTCGGATGCTACGGTTAAACTGTGGGACTTAAATAACGGTAATGAACTGTTTAGTCTGCGTTTACCTACCAATACTGGCTTTGTAGATGGTAATGATTTCTACCCGCCGCTTTGGGATTTTGATTTTCGTTGTAATTCTGAAAATCATTGTTGGATAGCGGTACCGTTGACGCGGGGGAAGTTGGTGGTGTATGGGTTGGGGGGTATGAATAAAGTCAGGTAGTCAGGTAGCCCACCAATTCACTCTTCGAAGCGGTGGGCAACGATAAACCTGTTGCCCACCCTACCTGGCTATTTATGTTCAGAAGTATTGTTATCTATAAATATTACCTAAAAATTGCAATCCCTGTTCAACAGGGATAAAAATAGTTATTTGGAGTAGAGCGCCACCTCCAAATTGAATTTGGGGTT
>DZAL01000342.1 GCA_022729575.1 Thiomargarita sp. | reverse complement strand
TTGTCAAATCTTGACGCGGTTTAGATTTGACAACTTTTCGAAAGTTGTCAAATCTTGGCTGGTCTTAATTTTTTTAAACCATAGGAACTTCCTCATGACTCAATTATCACGTTGGCTAATTTTCACCTTTATTATTAGCATGACTACCGCCAGTTATGCCGCTACGGTCATGGAGCGTCGAGACCGCCAAAATCAGTTAGAAACATTTTTGCTGGAAGGTAATCTAGTGCGATTGGAAAATCGTGATTCCAAGAACTACCGGTTAATGAATTTAGCCGAAAACAAGGCTTATGCGATTAATGTTGAAGAGAAAAAAATGGTGGTCATGCCCCTCATGGGCACCCCACCAGAGATGCCAGCAAATATGCCCAAACCTCCTGAGTCTGCTCCAGTCAAAGTAGAATTGCTAAAACAAGGAGAGGGACCAACCATTGCGGGCTATACCACCGTCATTTACCAAGTCACGGCTGATGGTCGTCCCTGCTCAGATACTTATTTTTCGCCAGAAGCCGCGAAAATTCCTTTTCTGCAAGATTTTCTGAAAGCCTATAATCAACTGAGTTATTCTCGTAAGCCCAAAGGTCTGCCACAACCTCCTTGCCAACAGGCTCATGAAGAGTTGGTCAATCAACTTTTGGCGCAAGGGATTCCGATGAAAATGGTTATGAAAGGACGTGAAAAAGATACCGTTTTATTTGAAATTGTCAGTCTCAAAACCGATAACCAAGTCAACGCCGATATGTTCACGGTACCCAAAGATTACCAAGAAATATCTGAAGCAGAAATGATTAAACAACGTCGTAAACAAATGCAACAATGGATGGACCAAGAACAACGCGAGGGAAATGACCGTTAATTTGAAGTTGGAGTCCGGAATTTATTCCGTCTTTAGAATTGAACGGAATAAATTCCGGACTCCAACTTCTACGGAATAAATTCCGTACTCCAACTTCTACTTTAGGAGCTAATTATGAACCAATTAAACATATTGAATAACAAAAAATTTCTACTTCACCTAATTTTGTTAATTAGCGGTTTTAACTTTTATAGTACCGCAGTCTCGGCATTATCACCAGAGGAGACCTTTAAACAAGCGCAAACTGACTATAATAAAGGTGATTTGCAGTCCGCGATAACCAACTATCGTCAAGCCGCTAACGCAGGTCACGCTTTGGCCCAAAATGCACTGGGAAAAATGTCTGAAACCGGTCAAGGAATCAAGCAAGATTTTACCGAAGCCGTGCAGTGGTACCAAAAGGCCGCAGACCAAGGTTTGGCGGCGGCTCAAGATAACTTAGGACGCATGTACCGTGATAGCAAAGGAATCGATCAAGATTTTGCCAAAGCCGAAAC
This sequence comes from Thiomargarita sp., assembly GCA_022729575.1. Lineage (GTDB taxonomy): Bacteria > Pseudomonadota > Gammaproteobacteria > Beggiatoales > Beggiatoaceae > JAABRD01. The sequence continues at coordinate 1,557 of DZAL01000342.1, read as the reverse complement.
CTGGTTTCAGAAAGCCGCCGCCCAAGGGTTGGCCGCCGCCCAATTTAATTTGGGGATGTTGTACAATTACCATCAAGGGAAAGAAAAGAGTTTAGAACAAGCGGAAGCCTGGTTACGAAAAGCGGCGGCACAAGGTTTAATCAAAGCACAGTACAATTTACTGGTGATGTATCAAGATGGTCGTGGCAGTAAAGATTTTGCGCAAGTAGCTAAATGGTTAACCCAATCGGCTAACCAAGGTGACCGCGAAGCACAAGCAGCATTAGGAATAATGTATTATAAAGGTCAAGGTGTACACCAAGATTGGTCCGCCGCCGCTACTTGGTTTAAGCAAGCTGCCGAGCAAAATGAGTTGACGGCACAATATAACCTCGCGATGATGTATGAAAAAGGTGAAGGTGTCTCACCAGATTTAGTAGCGGCTTATCAATGGTATTCTTTGGCGATGGAAAATGGCTATGAAGAAGCCAGTGACGCACGCGAAGCGATTAAGGTTAAATTATCAGCCGACCAATTAACCCAAGCCGAACGTATTCTCAAAGAAAAGTCGGTGAAACGAACGTCATCGCATTAATTTTGATTTGAATTTGGAGTCCGGAATTTATTCCGTTGCCGTTGGAGTCCGGAATTCATTCCGTTGCCGTCCGTTCAATTCTAAAGAAAGACGGAATAAATTCCGGACTCCAATTAATTACCCCCCAACCGGCAAAAAAATTTCATGATCTCAAACAATCTCGCAGTAACTCGATTTCAACCAGCTTTATGGTTATGTTTACTTATCATAGGATTAATGGTGACTTTCACCAGTTGTGCGAATAAAGACCAGCAACTGGCGGAGAGCCTGCGTAAAACCGCGGAGCAAGGTGATGCGGTTTCTCAATATAATTTAGCATTGCTGTATTACAATGGTAAAGGGGTACCCAAGGACTTAACTCTAGCCATTCAGTGGATGACTAAATCGGCAGAGCAAAAATATGGAGAAGCGCAACTAAATCTCAGCATTATGTATGATGGCGGTGAAGGCGTGCCACCAGACCGCGTCATTGGCTATCAATGGATGCTATTGGCGGCGGCTCATTTAATGCACGATGCGCCATTTATGTTGGACCGCCTCCATCAAGAATTATCCTTAGAGCAACGTACTAAAGGAATACAACTGGCCCAGGACTGGTTGACCAAACACGGTAGTACACCGGCTCAGGAGTGGTTGGCTAACTACCTAATTGCGCAAAAGAATAAACCGACGGCATCATCAACGGCATCTCAACCTAGTATGGTAGCACCTGCTAGTATAGTTACGCCATCAAGTATAGTTTTTCCTGCCAGTGCCGATGCGCCTTCTACGATAGTTACGCCTTCTGAGAGTGAAACTAAAACTGAAACTAAACCAATAATTGTAGTACCACCAAGCACTAAATAACTCACCTTACGCACGGTTAACTCAACCAACCCCAACCCCTCCTTGGTAAGGAAGGGAGTAAGCGCTACCTGAATTGCGGCAATCTTCTCGTTCCCACGCGCCAGCGTGGGAATGCCGTCGGGACGCGCCAGCGTCCC
>DZAL01000341.1 GCA_022729575.1 Thiomargarita sp. | reverse complement strand
CGATAGAAAAAATTGAAATACCAATTACGGTATATTAAGGAGTAAAAAATGTCATCATATGATTACACAGGGTTAAATTTCGATAATTTAAATAGGAATGGAGAACATGCGCCAGATATTAATAGATATCTGGGTGGTTTTGGAAGAACTGAGGATAGCCACCCATTTGTAAAAGGTTATTTTTACGTTTATTTTAATTTACCTACGAGTTTATTCGTAGGTGGTGCCAATATTAATGGCACGGCATCTGAAAGAAAAGTCGCACAAACTTACATGATGTCAGCGGCTGAAGGATTTACACCGCCGGGTGATAGACAATTAAAGTACGAGGATGTTCAAGGAATGGGTGGAGTAGATGCCTCATTTATTACTGGACAAACGATTGATAGAAGTTTTAGTATTCAATATCGAGATTATTGGGGAGCTCCGATTTTTAGAACCCACCGCCAGTGGACAAGTTATTTGAATCCTTATTACGGTGGTGTTGCAATAAGAAATTATACCAATAATTCTCAGGGTACAATGTTTTCGGCTAATGAATATAAGGGAACTTGTATGATTATCCAAACCAAACCAATTACCCCAAAGGGTACCTCTACTGCTTTTTATCACTCATTTAAAAAAGCCGATATAATTAAAGTCGATTTTTTCGATGGCGTGTTTCCAGTAACGGATCTTAAATCAGCATACGATTCTAATATTACAGACAATACTATAGCGAGACCGACGGTACAATACCGATTTGATGGATTTCCTTTAGATGAGACTAATGACGCGGTGCTCTCACAAGCCTTAAGTTTACTAAATACTATGGACTATTCTGATCTGAATGCAAGCCCAGCCATTTACGATTATTTAATAAATAACGGAGTGAATGGTTTATTTATAGATGAGGCAGCGAGTTATCAGCGAGTTCCGTAGTAATTAGCAGAATAATTACATTTAATTAATTTTTAAAGCAATAAAAAAAAGATACGATGGCTCGAGCCACCGTATCTTTTCCTGTCGTGGGTTTATTGACCCAACGTGACCCACTAAAGCTCTCCAGAAGTTACCGGCTTTAGAGCTCGCTTTAAATCAGCAATCTTTGTACCATTCACCCTTGGGTCATCTGCATAGCATCTAGTGCCTTCAAACCACCATTCTTTAGTACCATTCGAACGTACGGTTGCGGGCCCATCTTCTCGATGGAGCTTATTATTTAACCACCATTCTTTGAGACCATTGGCCCGATCAACGGCAGGCCCACCTTCTCGATGGAGCTTTCCACGTACCCACCATTCTTTGGTACCATCCGTCCATTCAATTGCTGGCTCCCCACCCTCTCTATGAATCTCCCCATTTATATACCACTCAGTGGAACCATCTGCGTGTATAACAGCAGGTCCATCCTCCCGATGAAACCGACCAAGTACAAACCATTCTTTGAGACCATCATCCCGCTCAACCGCTGGTCCGCCCTCCCGATGCAGCTCACCACACGTGTACCAAGCTTTATACCCACCGGAACCCGTAACGGCTGGTCCATCTTCTCGATGGCGCTCGCCATTTATATACCATTCTTCAGAACCATCAGGCCACTTAACGGCGGGTCCATCTTCCCGATGTTGCTCACCATTTAAATACCAAGCTTTATAACCATCAGATCCTTCAGCAGCTGGCCCATCTTCCCGATGGCGTTCGCCATTTTTGTACCAATATTTAGAGCCATCGTTGTACTCAGCGGCTGGCCCATCTTCCCGATGAAGCTCGCCATCAACATACCATTCTTTAGAACCATTGACCCATTCGATAGCAGGCCCATCTTCCCGGTGGAGTATAGTACCTTGGTACCAGTGTTTGGTGCTATCTTTATCTACTTTTATATCTTGCCTCATGTTTTTCCTTCCGTAGCTTTTGCTAAGCACAATTTAGAGCTCTCCAGAAGCTACTGGTTTTAAAGCACGCTTTAACTTAACATTCCGTATGTAAACTATTCTTGGATCATCTTTAGCGCATTCAATACCTTCAAACCACCACTCTTTGGTGTTATCCGTAATATTTATAACAGCCGGTCCATCCTCTCGATGGAGCTCGCCATTTTGATACCACTCTTTGGAACCATTGGCCCATTCAATTGCAGGTCCATCTTCCCGATGGAGCTCCCCACGTATCCACCATTCTTTGGTACCATTAATATGTGTAGTGGCGGGCCCATCTTCCCGATGAAGCTCCCCACGTATCCACCACTCGTTGGTGCCATATACGTGCTCAACCGCGGGCCCATCTTCCCGATGAAGCTGCCCATATATCCACCACTCTTTGGTACCGTATACCTGTTCAATGGCTGGCCCATCTTCCCGATGCAGCTTATCATCTTTGTACCACCGCTTGGTACCATTTGAAAATTCTATTAATCCTTGTCTCATGTTTCCCCTCCATAGCTTTTGCTGAGCACAATTTAGAGCTCTCCAGAAGCTACTGATTTTAAAGCACGCTTTAAATCGGCATGTTTTACGTGAATTATTCTTGGATCATCTTCAGTGCACCTAGCACCATTGAACCACCACTCTTTGGTGCCGTCCGGGTGTATAGCTGCGGGTCCATCTTCCCGATGGGGCTCCCCGTTTACCCACCACTCTTTGAGACCACTGGCCCGATCAACGGCAGGCTCACCTTCTCGATGGAGCTTTCCACGTACCCACCATTCTTTAGTACCATCTGCCCATTCAATGGCTGGCTCCCCATCCTCTCTATGAAGCTCCCCATTTATATACCACTCCTTAGAACCATCTGCGTGTATAACAGCGGGTCCATCCTCCCGATGAAACCGACCCAATACAAACCATTCGGTGAGACCATCATCCCGTTCAACCGCGGGTCCATCTTCTCGATGGGGCTCGCCATCTACCCACCAATATTTAGAGCCATTTGCTTCCTCGACCGC
>DZAL01000194.1 GCA_022729575.1 Thiomargarita sp. | reverse complement strand
GAGTCCGGAATTTATTCCGTCTTAAGAAGTTGGAGTCCGGAATTTATTCCGTAGCTGTTGGAGTCCGGAATTTATTCCGTCTTAAGAAGTTGGAGTCCGGAATTTATTCCGTCTTTAGAATCGAACGGAATAAATTCCGGACTCCAACAGCTACGGAATAAATTCCGGACTCCAACGGCTACGGAATAAATTCCGGACTCCAACAGCTACGGAATAAATTCCGGACTCCAACGGCTACGGAATAAATTCCGGACTCCAACTTCTTAAGACGGAATAAATTCCGGACTCCAACAAACGGCTACGGAATAAATTCCGGACTCCAACAAACGGCTACGGAATAAATTCCGGACTCCAACTTCTAAAGACGGAATTTATTCCGGACTCCAACAACCAACCAACTCTAGGTCTTAGTAACCGCAGAATCCCAGATATTAACTATGCTACAAAATAATTTGGCAGTTTGTTCAGCATCGTAAATGGCTGAGTGAGCTTGATGACTATCCCATTCTAAACCTGCCGCCGCTACCGCTTTAGCTAAGACTGTCTGTTTGTAGGCCAATCCACCTAAAGTGGCGGTATCAAAGGTGCTAAAAGGATGAAATGGATTACGTTTAGTAGCGGTGCGAGTCACGGCCGCATTAATAAAACTTAAATCAAAAGATGGATTATGACCCACTAAAATCGCACGGCTACAACCATGTTTTCGGATAGCTTCCCGAATGGGTTTAAAAATGGTAGCCAATGCTGCCGTTTCGGATACCGCAAATCGAAACGGGTGATAAGGGTCAATACCGGTAAATTCTAAAGCGTGAGAGTCTAAATTAGCCCCTTCAAATGGTATAACGTGGCAAAAATGCGTTTTTTGGCAATACCACAGTCCTTCACTATTAATTTCCAAGATGACCGCGGCAATTTCTAATAACGCATCTCGTTGCGGATTAAAACCGGCGGTTTCTACGTCTATCACCACCGGTAAATATCCACGAAAACGTTTCGCTAGAGTAGAAGTAATCTCAGTGGTCATAAGGTTTGCGCCAGTTGCCAATGAATATTAGTCCCCGCTCGCATCGGGACGACTCGCTGCTCACCAAATTCAAATTCATTGGGCATTTGCCATGGTCGTTTAATTAAGGTAATCGTTTTATTATTCCGTGGCAATCCGTAAAAATCGGCCCCGTGAAAACTGGCAAATGCTTCCAATTTATCTAAAGCATGTACTTGTTCAAAAGCCTCGGCATAAAATTCCAATGCCGCAGGAGCCGTATAAATTCCAGCACATCCACACGGGCTTTCTTTCGCCACCCGTGCATGAGGCGCACTGTCCGTGCCTAAGAAAAATTTAGGATGGCCACTGGTGGCCGCTTTCAATAAAGCCTGACGATGAGTTTCTCGTTTTAGCAACGGTAAGCAGTAATGATGTGGATGAATGCCGCCAGCCAATAAATCATTGCGATTCATTAATAAGTGGTGTGCAGTTATCGTGGCCGCTAATCGAGCGCTACTCATCGCTGAAACATATTCTACCGCTTCTTGAGTAGTAATATGTTCTAACACTATGCGCAGTGCCGGGAAGTTTTCTATTAATGGATCAAGTACATATTCAATAAACATTTTTTCTCTATCAAACACATCTATACTGGTGGCTGTCACTTCACCGTGAATCAGTAAAGGTAGGTCATAAGTTTGCATAGCTTCAAGCACCGACCAGACCTGACGTAAATCCGTCACCCCATATTCAGAATGCGTGGTTGCACCGGCTGGATAGTATTTTACCGCTGTTAAATATTCCGATTCTTTAGCGGTTTTAATTTCTGACACGGTGGTATTTTCAGTTAAGTATAAAGTCATTAAAGGATTAAAAGAGCTTGTCAGTGGTATACTGGCAATAATGCGTTGCCGATAAGCCAAGGCTTCAGCGACAGTGGTTATAGGCGGTTTTAAATTGGGCATGATGATGGCACGCGCAAAACAACGGGCGGAAGCACTTACCACGGTCGCCAGCGCCGCTCCATCGCGTAAATGTAAATGCCAATCATCTGGTTGGATCAGAGTTAAACAGTGCATGACTATTCCATTTCAGATTAAAATATTTAAATATTTGGTAAAAGCACTCTCTATCCTTCGGAGGGGTGCGGTGCAAAGTAGCCGTGGTCAATGCGTAAGCCATACAATTATAGTGTATAGAATAAATAAGATAGATTTTTCGAATCGTAAAAGATTTGGAAAATCTTCACTCATAGTTTCTTTCATTTTGCTAAAATTGTAAAATGGGGCTTCTTATTCTTAATAAATAAATTATAAATAGTTTCTTGCACAATAAAATTTACGAATCCGTTACTTGTAGTAATATAGTAAAATTCATATAAAATTGTACGTACCCTCTGGAGTGCAATAAGAATTATTGCGCCGCTACGCGCCGCCAGGCGCAATAATTCTTATTGCACTCCAGATGGAATAGTACAGGTTCAAAGGGATTTTACTATATTCATTTTTACTGGAACTTGTGGTCTGAATCAAAATTTTCCGAATTTTAGAATTAACAGAATGAATTAATTAGCTATTCTACTCATTCTAAAATTCTGATTCAGACTAACAAATGTATGTGAATATGACTATACTATCCATAATCACCAACCACCATATCCATTTCAATAAATAATACCAAGGGCAATCACCGATAATGATTATTATATTACAACCACATATCCGTAAAGATAATGAAGAATATCATAAAATCTTTACCTACTTAGAAAAATTGCCCAATATTCGCTTGAGTGTCCATGAAATTCAAGGCACTCAACAAATTTTGACCGAAATTTACTTGATAGGAGATACCCATTCATTATCTAAAGATGAAATTCGTGCATTTCCTGGCGTAGAGCGCGTGGTACGAATATCGCAACCTTATCGCATTCTAGGTCGCCATGCTGAGAATGATAATCGTACTTCACAGTTTGAATACAATGGTATAACATTTAGTCAAGATAATTTACATGTATTTGCCGGCTTATGCGCCGTAGATAACCCCAAACATGTCGAAATGATGATGCAGGCATTGCAAGCACACGGGCAAGTCTGTACACGTATGGGCGCGTATAAACCCAGAACTAATCCTTATAGCTTTCAAGGACATGGTGCTAGTTGTTTACACTATGTATTTGAACTAGCAGGTAAATATGGCATTAAAGTCATTGCCATGGAAATCACCCATGACAAACATATTGAAGAAATTCAGCAAGCCCTTAAACAAACCGGTGGTCCCACCGGAGTCATGTTACAAATTGGCACTCGTAACACTCAAAACTTTGAATTACTTAAAAGTGCAGGACGGCAAACAGAATTTCCCGTATTATTAAAACGCGGCTTTGGCATCACCTTAGAAGAATCCTTAAACGCGGCTGAATATTTAGCCAGTGAAGGTAATCATAAAATAATCTTTGGTTTACGCGGCATGAAAACCAATATGGGCGACCCACATCGTAACCTGGTTGACTTTGCTCAAGTCCCCGTCGTCAAACGACTGACTCGAATGCCGGTCTGTATCGACCCTTCGCACTCGGTAGGCAGTCGTGATGCTGGACCAGAAGGAATATTAGACCTTTATCATGTCACCGCACAAGGCATCATTGCAGGCGCCAATATGGTGCTAGTAGATTTTCATCCCGCGCCAGAACAAGCGTTAGTCGACGGACCCCAAGCGTTATTGCTAGAAGAATTGCCATCCTTTTTACAAGATGTTCAAATTGCTCGTCAGGCTTATGAGCAACGACGGGCCTTAATTAATGGAGGTAAGGGATAACACCCCTTCGAGGGGTGTTATCCCTAGCTTTCTGCAACCGCCTCTGTGCTTAGTCGTATTGGGGACGAGGTGAGGGAAGGCAATCAACATCGACACTCCCACCGCCAACCTGAAATAGCAACCCACAAGAGCCAACACGTAGCGATTTTACTCCACTGCGGACTTGTAGGTAGCAAGCCAGTTATATTATGATTAGAATGACCAAATTGTTCAAACCTCAAGTGAAACCGAAAACGGCCCCACAGACTACTTATGTACCACTCAAATATACACTGATGGGGTCTTTTCTGCTGTTAATCATTCCCATTCTAATTGCCATGTCCATCTCCGACTATTTTAATGCAAAACATGACTTAGAAGACGCTTATAAACAATTCAGGATTCAAACGGAAAGCAATATCACTAATGCCATCACCCTGGCCGATGCTGGACATAAAGTCTTAGCCAGGGTATTGAGCGAAAGAATGAAAGAGGCGTTTGAGATATTTATAGAAGCTTACGCCATTGCCGACCGTGATCCTGCCAAAATGAATTTGGATGATTTAAAAAAGCAACTCGGTGGTAAAATGGACCTCTACATTATCACGACCGATAATAGAGTAGCCTACACCACTTACAAAAAAGATTTAGGACTAGATTTCAGCCAATGGCCCGATTACGTGAAACTATTCGACCATATTCGTCAAAGCAAACAATTCTACAACAGCGGCACCCTAGCCAGCGAAGCACGCACCGGCACCATCAGAAATTTTGCTTATCAGCCCACCGTTGACGGCAAATATTTATTTGAATTAGGATTACAATCCGATGAGTTTAGCGACCTCATGGGCGAGTTGAATATTATAGAAATTACTAAGCGACTGAAAGGTATCAATTCATCATTAAGTGAGGTCAGAATTTTCAATCGTCAAGGTAAATACTCATTGGGTGGTGATGAAAAAAAACCTGTGGAAGAAACTGTTACCCAACGAATTAAAGAGGTCTATCAAACCAGAAGAGATTATGAAGTCACCGAAGCTGATAAAAAACTTAACAAACGCTATATTTTTGTCAATTTACAACCACGCCAAGAAATGATGGCAATACTTACCTATGATCCCAGTAAAATTATTGAACTAACTTATAATACCAGATTTATTGATGATGCTTTACAACGCACCGCGGCTTTCCATTTTTTAATCAGCATTATCGCGATAGTGCTAAGTATTGTATTTACCTTTATTATCTCCGCCTGGATTACTCGTCCGATTCAAAAAATCGTCGACAGCGTCAATATCATTGCCAAAGGCAATTTACAACATCATATTGAAGTCGAAACCAATAATGAACTTAAATTGCTCAAGCAAAGCATCATTATCATGGTTGATAGCATGTTAGCCTACATCAACAAGATTAAACAACAAAATGACGAGCTTAAAGAATTAGACAAACTCAAGGACGATTTTCTGTCGAATACTTCTCACGAATTACGCACCCCCATTAACGGCATCATTGGCATTGCCGACTCCATGATTGACGGTGCCGCGGGCCCACTGCCAGCCAAAGCGGTGCAAAATTTATCGATGATCGTCCTCAGTGGCCGTCGCCTCTCCAACCTTGTCAATGATATACTGGATTTTTCCAAACTTAAACATAAAAATATTGAACTACAAATTAAATCCGTAGAAATTAAAGTCGTCATCGAAGTCGTGCTCACTCTCTCCAAACCACTGATTGGCACCAAAAAACTTGAATTAATTGATAATGTAATGGAAGATCACGTCGTCGATGCCGATGAAAATCGGGTGCAACAAATTTTGCACAACTTAATCAGCAATGCGATTAAATTCACCGAAGCCGGTAGCGTAGAAGTTTCCACGGTGGTCCACGGGAACCACTTAATGATTACTATCGCTGATACCGGCATCGGCATCCAGGCCAATAAAATTGAACGCATTTTTCGCCCCTTCGAACAAGCTGACGGCTCCATTTCCAGAGAATATGGTGGCACCGGCCTAGGACTGTCTATTACTAAACAATTAGTGGAACTTCATGGCGGTCAGATTAGTATTGAATCTAGCGTGGGGGTAGGCACCAAAGTTAGTTTCACCTTACCGTTATCCAAAACGCAAGTAGTAGAGCATGTCAGTGATATTGCTACCATGTTAAATCGTATTCGCAACTCACAACCGATAGAAATTAGCATCGAAGAAAAAACCGAAACCACCGTTTCACTGGAAGAAACTAACCCCTCAGGCCCACAGTTTAATATCTTAATTGTGGATGACGACTCGATTAATTTACAAGTCTTAGACAATCAATTGCGACTAGAAAATTACGCCGTCACTCGTGCTAATAACGGCCAAGAAGCACTGGATGCGGTTAACAGCGGGATCCCCTTTGTGATCATCTTGCTAGATATTATGATGCCCAAAATGTCTGGTTTTGAAGTCTGTAAAATCATTCGCGAAAAACATCCGGTGACCCAATTGCCGATCATTATGTTAACCGCGAAAAATCAAGTGGCGGATTTAGTCGAAGGCTTACAAGCAGGTGCCAACGATTACTTAACCAAACCTTTTTCCAAAGGTGAATTATTGACCCGTATTAAAACACATATTCAACTATCACGAGTCAATATTGCCTACAGTAATTTTGTGCCTTTAGAATTTTTAAAATTATTGGAAAAAGAAAGTATTGTTGATGTCAGGCTCGGCGATCATGTTCAAAAACACATGGCCGTCTTATTTGCCGATATTCGCTCTTTTACTACCCTATCGGAAAGCATGACCCCTAAGGAAAACTTTGATTTTATTAATTCTTACTTAGGCAGTGTCAGTCCGGTGATCAGAAAACATCATGGCTTTATTGACAAATACATTGGTGATGCTATCATGGCATTGTTTTCTGAACAAGCCGATGATGCCGTGCAAGCCTCGATCGAAATTCATAAACAGTTAGTTATCTTTAACGCGGATCGACAAGCGCACCATTTACAACCCATCAAAATTGGAATCGGTTTACATATTGGCACCCTGATGTTAGGTACCATCGGTGAAGAAAAACGGATGGAAGGTACGGTTATTTCCGACGCGGTCAACCTGGCTTCTCGCCTCGAAGGATTAACCAAAATGTATGGCGCCTCCATCATTGTCAGTGAACAGATTCTGAAAGAATTAGCGAATCGAGACCAATACTCTTATCGCTTTTTAGGCAAATTTCGAGTCAAAGGTAAAAAAGAAGCAGTGGAAGTATTTGAAATTCTCGATGCCGAACTTCCAGACATAAAACGTCTAAAAGTGATTTTTAAACCTATTTTTAAGGAGGCAATTGAAGCGTATTACCAAAAACAATTTAAAGAAGCGGCCCGAAAATTTCAATATATTTTAAGTGAAGTGCCGCAAGATCAAGCCGCCAGTTTTTATTTGGAGCGATGCCAATACTACTTTGAACACGGTCTACCACAAGAGTGGGATGGCATCGAAGCGCTCTCGCAGAAATGAATTAAACCGCGCCGGTGCCTAAAACCGACGCAATTTATCGCCCCACAAAACCGCCGTGTCACTTTAAACAACTATGAGAGGTCAACTATTTTGAAACACTATCTATATCGGTCCATAACTCACTACCGTTCGTTAGTACCCGTGATCTGTGGTCTCTGGTTAACATTAATGGGTTTGAGCTTATCCTTGTATGCCCAAGCGTCCGCAGGCAGCGATTCAACTTCGTCAGAGCGGAAAACTTTGGAGGAAGGATTTTTGCCAGATTCACCAGCCACTGGCTTACCTGGCTCATCTCAATTACCCGCACTGGAGATTGCTCCAAACCTGTCGGCAGCCACTGAAATTACCGTTAAACAATTCAAGTTTGAAGGCAATACCATTTTTACTACCGAACAATTGAACCAAGAAATTCCTAGTCACTACCTACAAGGCTCCATTACTGCTGAACAATTGCAAGAAGTCAAAAATCTGGTCACTCAATTCTATATTAAGGAAGGTTATATCAATTCCGGTGCCGTTATTCCGGACCAACCAGTGACCGACGACGGCATTATCACCTTAAAAATCATTGAAGGGACACTGGTGAAAGTAGAAGTAAGTAATAATAAAAAATTACGTCCTTCCTACATTGCAGGACGAGTAGCCACTAAATCGGGCGAAGCGTTGAATCTCAATATATTGCAAGACCGTTTACAACTGTTGCAACAAAATCCGTTGATCAAATATCTTAATGCGGAGTTAGGGCCTGGCGTTCAACTGGGTGAAGCTATTTTGAAAATAGCGATTGAAGAGCAATCCCCCTATACGGTTCAATTTACCCTAAATAATCACCGCTCCCCCAGTGTCGGTGCCACCCGTGGCGAAATTGAATTTTGGGACCGCAATCTCACCGGCATCTTTGGTCGCCCTTGGGGAATCGGAGATACCTTATATTTGCGTTATGGTCTCACCAAAGGCTTAAAGGACTATAGCGTGCGTTATGATTTACCACTAAATAGTCATGACACTACCCTCTATTTCAATGCCGAAAAGAGCGATTCGGAAGTGGTTGAGGAACCGTTTAAACAAATTGAGGTAGAAAGTGAAGCGAGTACTTATGCCGTCGGTCTCTCACATCCTTTATGGAAAACACCCAGAGATGAATTGATTTTAGGAGTGCGGGCCGACCAGCGTCAAAGTAAAACTTACCTCTTAGGTCGTCCCTTCTCCTTCTCACCTGGCGTGCAAGATGGAGAAAGTAAGATTTCGGCAATTCGTCTCACCGTCGATTGGTTGAAGCGGAATTCGTATCAAGTGTTAGCCGCCCGTTCTAGTTTCAATTTTGGTGTCGATGTGGGAAATCCAACTATTAATGAAGACGACACGCCCGACAGCAAATTTTTTACCTGGTTAGGACAATTCCAATGGGTTAGACGCTTAGATTTTGATTTTATCCCCAAAAAAATACGAGACAGTCAAATCATTTTTCGTACAGATTTTCAATGGGCGCGAGAAAATTTGTTACCGTTAGAAAAATTCTCAGTCGGAGGCGCAGCCACCGTGCGTGGTTACCGGGAAAATTTCTTAACTCGCGACAGTGGTTTAATCAGTTCGCTCGAATGGCGCATTCCGTTGATAGATTGGAAAATTTCTTACATCAGCAAAGAGCCTGAAGATGGAAAATTGCAGTTAGCTCTGTTTACTGATTATGGCCTGGCTAAGAATGCCGACGGTAATTTTACGCCAGAGCCAAAACAAATTTACAGTGCCGGTCTAGGATTACGTTATGACCCAGGTGAACTCTTACACGCGGAACTTTATTGGGGTAAAGCCTTGAAAGACGTGGAGGAGCAGGAAGATAAAGATAAGATGCAAGACAATGGGATACATTTTGAGATGTACTTGAAATGGTAGAAGATTTTTGAAGTAGCGGTCGCTTGGAGTAGAGGCTTTAGCCTCTACTCCAACACCGGCTTGCAGCCTCACTGCCATTAAGTTAAGGAATCTCCATCCAATGTAGGGTGGATTAAGCGAAGCGTATCCACCAGAGTTTCGACCATGGTGGATACGCTTCGCTTAATCCACCCTACCTTAACTTAATGGCATTGCAACTAAAGCCTCTACTCCAATACCGGCTAAAGCCTCTACTCCAATTCATACACGAAAAGTCGATAGCAGTAGCGGTCGCTTGGAGTAGAGGCTGCAAGCCGGGTTAGCCAATCTATCCCCATTTACACCATGCCACATCGCTATTTCATCCTTTACCTGGCCATTTTGTCCGCACTACTCATTTTCATCACCGTACTAGGTATTGCCAGGGGAAGCACCGATATTCCCTGGTCAATAGTAACTCGTGTGCTCATTAGTAAACTCTTGAGTACCGAATGGGTCAATTTAGTGAACATTGATGAGTCTCAACCAATAATTATCTGGCTATTACGGACTCCACGAGTGATAGTGGCCGCTCTCGTGGGCATTGCCCTAGCCATCGCCGGCGTGCAAATGCAAGGACTCTTTCAAAATTCCTTAGCCTCCCCCGACATCATTGGCACCAGCGCCGGTGGCGCATTAGGCGCGGTTCTCGCCCTGGCCACGGGGCTGGCCAATCAATCGTTATGGTACTTACCACTGTTAGCCGTAGGAGGCGCCTTCACTACCTTGCTTATGCTATATGGCTTGACGGCACGACCAGGTAATCGGTCGGCAACCACATTACTGTTAGCCGGAGTAGCCTTGAACGCTTTTATTGGAGCCCTGACCACCGCGCTCATTACTTGGTCCTGGTTAGAATATGAAGCCACTCGCACCATGATTTTTTGGCTACTGGGGGGTTTAGACAGCCGCACTTGGTCCCATGTCTGGATTGCCTTACCTGGCGTGACCATCGGCACCGTCATAGCCTGGTGGTACGCGCGTGACCTAGATTTATTGTTATTAGGAGAAGAAACCGCTTATTCACTGGGAGTCGCTGTGGAACCAGTGAAACTGTTACTGCTATTCAATACCGCTCTACTCACCGGCCTCGCCGTCGCCATGAGTGGAGTCGTTGGCTTTGTCGGCTTGATTATTCCACATATTATTCGACTCTTAGTAGGACCAACCCACCGTTATTTAATTCCATTAGCGGCATTATTCGGGGCCAGCTTTATGATAACCATAGATTTATTAGCTCGCACCTTACACCCACCGCAAGAAATTCGCTTAGGTATTTTAACCGCTCTGCTCGGGTCCCCGTTTTTTTTATTCTTACTACTTCGTCAAACTCGTATTGGTAAGCAGATTTGAAAATAGATTTGACAACTTTCAAAAAGTTGTCAAATCTCGATCGATAGAGGAAGATTTGACAACTTTCAAAAAGTTGTCAAATCTTTAGGTCCAGATTTGACAACTTTAAAAAAGTTGTCAAATCTCGAGTTGTCAAATCTCGATACATCTCGATACAGATAAAAAAATATGTTAAGCACCCATAACCTCGGAATTATGAAAGCCGGTCGTTGGTTAATGCGAGAAGCCACGTTGACTTTACCCACCGGCCAACTCATTGCCTTAGTAGGTCCAAATGGTGCCGGGAAATCAACTTTATTACGACTACTGGCCGGGATTTGGCAACCGACCGTGGGCCAAGTCACCTTGAATCATCAAAACTTACAACATTTTTCTCGAACCACCTTAGCCAAACACTTGACCTTTTTACCCCAACAGACCGTCATTGAATTTGCGTTTACCGTCCAAGACCTGGTGAGGATGGGTCGTTATCCGTACTTAACCCCAAGCCAATTTGAACGTGAAGAGGATAAAAGTCAGGTCATAGCCGCGATGAAAAGTACCGACGTATTGCCTCTGGCTTCACGCCTCATCACTGAATTATCCGGCGGCGAACGACAACGAGTATTTATCGCCCGTAGTTTAGCCACTCAGGCGAATATTCTATTACTAGATGAACCCACAGCCAATTTGGATATAGCCCACGCCTTGGAATTACTAGAATTACTGGTTAAGTTGTGCCAACAAGGTAAAACTATCATCTTGGCCCTTCACGACCTCAATGCCGCTATACGTTATGCCAATCAAGTGATATTAATTCAACAAGGACGAATAATCTCCTTGGGTAGCCCTGAGCAAGTATTGACCGCAGAAAATATTTTGGCCGTATTTGGCGTACAAGCCGCCGAGGCGACAGGACCCAAAGGAGAGAAATTATGGTGGTTTCATGGTTTAGGTTCAGATTTGACAACTTTTTGAAAGTTGTCAAATCTCACCCAAGCACCACCCTCACTTTATGCACCCCTCCATCATTCTGTAACGTCAGGCTATTACCGCTTAATTGGCGCACCCCGTCCAACTCAATCAGAGAAACCCCGCGGGTCACGCCATGCGGATTTTCAACTTCGATTTCATAGCGCGACTCGTTATCGTGCTGATAAACAATACTATAGCCAGGCCAGGCCTTGGGAATACAAGGTTCAAACACCAGCTTATCTCCCCGCACTTGCAGACCTAATACCCACTCCATCCCCGCCCGGTAAAACCAACTCGAGGCACCCGTGTACCAAGTCCAGCCACCACGTCGCGCATGGGGAGGCGCGGAATAAATATCGGCCGCTAAAACATACGGCTCCACCTTATAAGAGTAAACTCCAGTGCGGGTAGCAGTACGGTTAATCGGATTCAGCATCCGCAACAAATCCACCGCTTGTTCGCCCTCACCCAACATCGCATAAGCAATCACTGACCAAACCGCCGCATGGGTATATTGACCACCGTTCTCACGCACCCCTGGCGGGTAACTTTTGATGTAACCGGGATCACGTTCGGTCTTATCAAACGGCGGGGTGAACAGCAACACCAGGTCATCACCGTCACGAATCAGATACTCGCGCACCGA
>DZAL01000340.1 GCA_022729575.1 Thiomargarita sp. | reverse complement strand
TGAGGAAACCTCGGCGATTCTAAGTTTCCTAAACCTCAAAGGTTTAGGAAACTTTGAGCTTTGATAACTCCTTGAAGGTTAACACCTCCATTGGTTTGGAGGGACTACCCATTAAGTTAAGGAATCCCCCGGTCAAGTTTTAACCTGGAAGGTCTGGTTTTAGACCTTCAAGGTTTCTTTGGCAGGCTTAACTTAATGGCATTGACCCCGGCCCCTCTCCCAAAGAGCGAAAGAAAATAGGAGAAAATTTCTGCTTCAGTACTTATATACATTTATATTATGGTAACTTTTAAAAAGTTTAACTTTACATTTGTAAATAAACACCAGTATAATAAAAAATTTCAGATTTTCCGAGTTTTCGCGATTTGAAAAATCTATAACTATATTTTTTCATCACCCTAAAAATATGTACGGTTATGGCATTAGACCAATCCTCACGTTACTCTGATTTAAGTTTAAAAGAAGCAGACTTGATTGCTGGCGGTAAACACATTTTATGGGCCTATAATGCACCTATAAAATGAAATCTAAAGGTGGCCATGGTTATTTGGAAGCGACAGTCCACTTTGCGGCTGAATTTTCTACTGGTACCAACGTCGAAGTGTCAACGACGGATGATTTCACTAAAGGGGTTGATGCGTTAGTTTATCCTCATCGAGGAAGCCACCGAGGAAGTGCGCATTGCTTATCCAATTGAATTGTTGGTGGTCCCTACCAACTAATGGAGGTATTAAAATTTAGGAGCTAAGGTGTCTAAGTTTCACCGGTTCTAAGTTTCCTAAGCCGTTGAGGCTTAGGAAATCTTGGGTCAACCTAAGTTTCCTAAGCCTGGAAGGCTTAGGAAACTTTGAGCTTTGATAACTCATTGAATTTTAACCCCTCCATTGGTTTGGAGGAACTACCCAGGTTTTAGAGCAGCTATCCCTAATGACTGCTACAGCTAAGTACTGAAGCATAAATTTTCTCGTATGTTCTTTCGCCCCTCTCCCTCTGGGAGAGGAGCCGGGGTGAGGGCAAATACCGCCGAGTTTCTGCTTCAGTATTTATAAATACTGAAGCAGAAATTTTCTGGTATAACCACGGCTCTCGCCGATTCCTCTTCGAGAGGGTGAAAGCGGCCACGGCAACTATGGCAAACTTTCCGATTCAATTCTCAACCACTGATCCCAAAATGGGGTTCTTATTTCCAACGAAACTATGATAATACTATATGATAATACTACTTAAATTCCTTAAAGAAATTGAAGCACCTTATGGCAAAATTATATCGTTGGCCATCGTCTCTGGTTTTGCTAACGGTTTCTTATTAGCACTGATCAATATAGGTGCCGAAAATATATCCTCTCAAAGCCTGGAAGAACGAATTTTTGTCATGTATTTAATTTCGTTGGTGCTATACATATACACCTTAAAATATGCGGCCTCCCAGGCTGCCACCATTTTTGAAAAAGGTATTCGTCAAGTGCGAGTGAGACTGGCCAATAAGATTCGACGGGCCGAGGTGCAGTTTATAGAAAAGATGGGACATGGTGATCTGTTTGCCAAACTGACCGAAGGAGATGATGCCATTTCACTCTCGGCACTGTTATTTGCTACTACGTGCCAGTCCTCGATTGTACTCTTGTTTGGCTTTTTCTACGTAGCCTGGCTTTCATTCCTCAGTTTTGTAGTCCTCTTTGTCACGCTAGGAATGGCCGTACTCTGGTATTTAGCGCTGGAAAAACACATTCACACCGAATTGCAAAACGCTACGGTCAAACGAACTGAGTTTTTTAACATGTTAACTCAAATGTTGGATGGTTTCAAAGAGGTTAAAATTAACCAACGCAAAAGTGACGCTCTGTTTCGGGAAATTAATGCCATTGCCAACCAATATGAGCAACTGAAGGTCAGAGTAAGTATCAAAAATGTCCTCGCTATGATGGTCGGCCAAATCACTTTATTCCTATTATTAGGTTTGATGGTATTTATTCTACCCTCATTCAACTTCTTCATACAATCCGAGATCGTTTTCAAGATGGTAGCTGCTAGTTTCTTTATTATGGCTCCCGTAGGTATGATCGTTACCGGTTTGCCCTCATTAGCACTTACCAACGTCGCTCTAGGTAATATCTACCAGTTAGAAACCGAATTGGATGCCGTCATCTCTGAGCAATCTCAATTACCGGTCATGCCTCTGGATGACTTCCACGAACTTCGTCTATCCGCTATCGCTTTTCATTATCTGGATCCAACGGGTAAACCTTTATTTAGCGTGGGTCCATTTAATCTAACTATTCCGCGGGGAGAACTGTTATTTATGGTGGGTGGGAATGGGAGCGGCAAGTCAACCTTCTTAAAACTTTTAACCGGTCTCTATTACCCAAATAGTGGTTCGATTTATGTGGATGAGGAGGAAATCGAGCACATCGAATATCAAAGTTATCGTGAATTATTTGCGATTGTGTTCACTGATTTCCACTTATTTGATAAGTTCTATGGTTTGAGTGAAATAGATAGAAAATCGGTAAGAGATTGGTTACGGCAGATGGAGTTAGAGCACAAAACGAAGTATCTGGATGGTAAATTTAGTCACCTTGATTTATCCACCGGGCAAAAGAAACGGTTGGCTTTCATCATAGCGATGTTAGAAGATAAGTTAATTTATGTATTTGACGAATTGGCGGCGGACCAAGACCCTCAGTTTAGAAAGAAATTTTACGAAATAATTCTGCCAGACCTAAAAAATCAAGGAAAAACGGTCATTGTAGTGACCCATGATGACAAGTATTTTCCTGTCGCGGACCGGGTTTTAAAGATGGAATATGGACAATTGGTAGAACTGACTGAAATTTAATAATTCATCTTACGCACAACCACCCCTAACCCCTCCTTGTTAAGGCTACTCTATGCACACCAGTAGGTTTCTTCTCGTTCCCACGCGCCAGCGTGGGAATGCCGTGAGCAACGCGCCAGCGTTGCG
>DZAL01000193.1 GCA_022729575.1 Thiomargarita sp. | reverse complement strand
TTTCCCCCCCCCCCCCATAAAAAGTAAGCCTTTAATTCCAAAGGCACTATCATCCTTTTGCCGATTTTTAAGTACATTCTTCAAATATCCATACTCTCTTTCCTGTATTATGCGGTGCAATTTGCACCTGCATATACGTCATTCAAGAATTAATAACCAACGATTACAAACTCTCCTCTCTGTTCATCCTTTTGGCCTCACTATCATTAAGGAATTGACAAGGACTGGCAGTCCTTCAAGGACTGCTAATCCTCGCGCCCCCGTCTAACCCTCAATTATTTAAGCAGACCATTCATCACGCAGTAAAAATATGTAGGGTGGATTAAGCGAAGTGTATCCACCATCCAAACTCAACATTATGGAGATAAGTATGACTATGGAATTTTTCTTATTACCTCACTTAGCTGAGATTTTATATGAGTTAGGGCTTCACATTACAGGTCACCATGCCAGTCATGCCAGCGAAAGGATTTGGGATATAACCAAAATTTTCCTGACCAAAGACAAAGAAGGAAAGCCTATCAACCATCATTTACAGCGGGCTGCAAGACGTTCATTTTTACAGGCACAACTAACCATTGCAAGGGATTGTCACCAGGCATTAATGGCCGACTCACCTGTGCAAGAGTTTCTAGGTAAACTGGTTTATCTACCACCACACCGCGAGGAGCTTAAATGGTTAGATACCAAAGTCAAAGAGACTGCAAAACAGCTAGGACAACTGCGACGTGATAAAACGGTTGCCGATGAGTTTGTCAACCGCGATGATCTCGAGTCTCTCTGTACACCAGAAGGTAAGTTAGCCGAAGCGAAGATGGCTACTCTGAGACAACGGTTAATTGATGAAGCTCTGATAGGTTGCCATTCACGTTGCTACCAATACAAGGTAGAGACCGAATTATTTGAACAGGTTTCTGACCGTTTTATGGCGGCCATTCGAGAGAATCCAGAAGTCAGTCGTGTCTTTAACGCCCGCTGGTTGGCCCAAATCAGTGCGATGGGGCAAGAAATCAAACAATCCGTAAATGAAGTGCAACAATCTGTGCAAGAAGTTAAACAAGAGGTACGTGACCTAAAAAACCTGTTATTAACCCGCTTTGTGACTCTAGGTTCAATATCCATTGATGACCTAGATAATGTGTCGTTGACCAAAATTTTGGGCGAATTGCAAAAATTAACCAAAGGTTCTTCTTTGAAGATTAGTTTGGTGATAGCGGGTAGCGTGATATTAGGGGTGGAAGGTTCTCCTCCAGATATTCAACAACTGGACCGATTATTTAAGACGGGACAATTGACAGAAATTGCCGGCCTTCGGGTATTGAATGTTAGTAGTGACTGGGAGGATGAGAAACCTGCCCATGTTAATAGACCGGTAAATTTGACTGCCTGGTTGCAGAAACATTTCTCTTCTAAAGATTGGCTACTGCCAGGAGATTTAGCCCTCGCCCATGCTAGAACATCCTCAGAAAAAACTGAACGTGGTATCCAACTCAATCTGGGGGATAATGTCACACAGTCGGTCATTCTGATAGTAATAGTGCAACCTGGTCAAGCGGAAAAAATAGACATCACGTTGTGGCTTTATCCTGTCAAAGGGTCTGAGTATTTGCCGTCAGGTTTGCAAATCATGGTTTTAGATGAACAAAGTGTTCCTGTGGAACAATTGAACCTGATGGTGGGGGAAGGTCAATACGCTGCCAACTTGGGTTTTAAAGATAAGCCAGGAGAACGGTTTGCTGTGAAACTGGTATTAGGCGAGAAGAGTGTAGTGAAGGAATTTGAGATTTAGAATTAAGTGGAGACCTACGAGGGGTTTTTAAAACTTCGTAGGTCTTTGAAAAAATGACCATTTGATAGAGATGACACCCGTGAAAAAACGAGATGATCTAAAGCCGACCCTTTTAGAATTAGAGGGCAGTTTAAAAGAGGGCGTTTCTGGTTCCGTAAGAGGAGAGGGAGGTAAACTAAGTGCGGGCCGGGAGACAGTGCGGTTGCCTGCACATCCAGAGACTCTTAAAACGTTTAATGAATGGCAAACATTCTTTGAAACAAAGGCAGGTACGCGGCGTCCCGAACCAACCACTCCACCGCAAGAGTTCTCTGATGAGGTTTTCAGGAAAACAGCCAAAACACTGGAAGATAGTCTTAATAATTGGCTAAAGGAAAATCCAGAGGAATGGGAAACGATTCGTACTTTTTTGGAAAGACAAGCAGCCAAACACAGTAAGGCAGAGGTTATTGGCATTATTATTAATACCGATGACGGCGATTTGTGGCGACTCCCTTGGTCAGCCGTGAATTGGCCATCTAAAATCAAGGCCGAATTGGCCTTTAGTCCGTTTAACCTTGAGGAGTATAAACCGTGCAGGTCGCCAAGAGGTACCAAAGTAAGAATTTTGGCGGTCTTTGGTGATAATAAAGGTATTAACACCGACGTTGACCGTCTATTGTTGCAAGCCGCACCTCAAGCGGAGATTGAAGTTCTTACACAATGCCCAAAAGCGGAATTGTTGGAACGGTTAAGAGATGAAAAAGGGTGGCATATTTTCTTCTTTGCTGGGCACAGTGATACAGATGAGGAGGGAAGGTTTCAAATTAACCAGAAGGAGACTTTAACTATCGATGAGTTAAAGAATCACTTTAAAGTAGCCATTAAGAACGGGCTACAGTTGGCGATTTTTAACTCGTGCGATGGAATAGGGTTAGCGAAAGACTTGGCAGAGTTGAACTTGCCACAAAGTATCGTTATGCGGTTGCCCGTACCAGATGAAGTGGCCCAAAGGTTTTTGGAACTGTTTTTGGAACGTTTTGCCAGACAAAGTAAGTCTTTGTATGCGGCAGTGTATGAAACGCGAGGATTGTTGGCTGATACGTTTAAGCAATATCCTGGCGTGGAATGGTTGCCGATGATTTGTCAGAATCCGGCGGCGGAAGTAAGACGTTGGGAGGAGTGGGTTCAAGGAGGCAAGAAACGCCGATTGTTGTTATGGCTTATTAGTGGGACGTTGTTGCTTGTCCTACTACCGGTGATTGGGTATGGATTATATCTTGGGTATGGATTATATCTGGAAAGTCTGAACAATTTGGAACCAGCGGGAATGAAGGAAGTCAAGTATGAATATAATGACCCAGTTTATCTTACTGACGAGGACGGTGGGGTTAACGTCGTTCCCGCCTGGAAAGACATGAAAGGCCAGACCT
The DNA here is from genome assembly GCA_022729575.1 of Thiomargarita sp. Classification (GTDB taxonomy): domain Bacteria; phylum Pseudomonadota; class Gammaproteobacteria; order Beggiatoales; family Beggiatoaceae; genus JAABRD01. The sequence continues at coordinate 9,030 of DZAL01000193.1, read as the reverse complement.
TGTATCAAGGTACCCCCTACAGGATTTGGTATACTCCAATGGATGATAGCTATATCTATGTTTACCGGTGGTCCGATATGGGAGAAGTGTTTGACCTTGTGAGTAAATATGAAATGGAACGTCATGTCAAAGGCGGGCAAGAGAAACGGATGCCTCCTAACTCCCAGAAGGACGCAAGTATTGACAGTCAAGTTGAACAGAGAGAAATCTGTGTGCTTGCTTTTAAAGAACCCAATCCTTACTTGGAACAACTCCAGGTCACGGACGGAAAAGTAACAGGAAATTTTCAAGTTTGGTATGACCGTTATCTTTGGAAACTTAAAGATTACCTGAAGAAACATTGTATGGAAGGGCACCGAGTTGCCTTTTCTGTCGGTGGTGAAAAATCCAAATAGCCGCTGGAAACCAAGATTCGGAATTTGTGAAAAACGTGGTTATTCATTACCCTATTTTAATTAACCAATATCTATTACAAACAGGAAACAAACCATAAGGATAACTTGGTGTGCGGAATGTGTTCCGTGAACCCCCAGGGTGTAACTGAATCAATTCAGTACTCCAAATTATGTTTTATGGTCTTTTGTGGTGGATGTCACTACGAGAACAAATCGATGAAATTGATAAACAAAAGATTGTTGCTATTACTGTTGTATGTCCTTCTAATGCAAGGGTGTAGTACATTGTCATCCATGCTTCGTGCTGAGAACAGGCAAAGCGGGGACAAAAATCCTCCCCATCGAAATGGTTCGGATCATGTAGTCACGACAACGGGAACACCCATCTCCCAACCACAACCTGCTGTGGAGGATGCCGCCATATCTGAACAAAAGGTATTGCCATGTCAGATTGCTGTTGGGAAGGACAAGTTCGGTGTCAGATATTATTATCGTCAACAAGATGAACATGGTGGTGCCGGTTTTTTTAAAAGACTCAGCAATGAAGAAAAACTATCAACAGGAGATGAATATTTCGTCAGATTTGTTCTTGAGGCTGAGTGTTATGTCTATGTGTATCTGGTGGAAGACGATACTGTCGTAACTGATCTGGTGAAAGAAGTAAAGCGGGGGTTGCACGAGGCACCCTTTGAAAAGTCGAAAAGACATTCGTTGCCATCTGATGACAAAGGTGCTTTTCTTTTGAAAGAGGGTGGTGGACGAAAAGTAACCATTTACTTTCTGGCCTTCGATGGGCGTAACTGGAAGTTGGAAGGACAGTATGACGGCGCCCTTAAAAAAACGCTGAACTCAGCCAAAACCTCCGAATCGCAAGAGATATGGAAGCCATTTCTGGAACGGTTGAAGAGAGAATCTGAAAATTTCAAGGGGTTGACTGTGACTTTTTCTGTCACGGATTCTTCTAAACCAGCCCCTAACTCTATCCCTAAAATTCACACACCAAGTAGTTGATGACTATGAAACAGACAAACCGACTAAGACAAACTTTGCTATCTTGTGGTTTAGTGGTAACGCCAATGATGTGTCTTGCGGGCGGCGGCGATGGTATGGTCAATTCTGACCCCAATCAACCACCACCACAATTTACTAAAGTTGAGTTTTTGTATTCCACAGATGATGGGAAAAATTTCGACGTCCTCAAAGAGGGCACCCAGTTGCGTACCCAGAAAGACCGATATAAAGTTGTGTTTACCCCAAAGGAGGATTATCTGGTTACTATCCTTCAAAAGGATAGCGAGAACAACACACGTCCTTGGAGTGTTGCAACGCGCAAACTTGTGAAAGCAGGCACAACATACACTGTGCCAGACGAAAAGTACACGATAGATTGCGATGGAAAGATAGGCAAGGGTTTTTGTCTCACAGGCCCCCCTGGCGATGAGACCCTCTATTTTTTGGCTTATCCGTATGAAGGAGACAAAGCCGAATCCACGCCTGGCACTTACAGGATTAAGGACTGTAGCAAACCACCTTGCGTCAAACATGTGACCTTTAAGCATGTTGACTGACTTGATTTGTCACTGTCATGGTGATGGATTTTTTTCACAAATCTAATCGTAGTCAAGGTTTCCTAAACTTGTGAGGTTTAGGAAACCGAGTATCTGAATTTTTCAGGTGAATAAAGACTACCAAAACTGGAGGAATAAATGTTATGATGAGTCAGTTCTATAGCCATCGAGTGTTATTGCTGATTACACCGTTGCTATTGATCTCAAAAAATTCTCTGTCGAAACAAGGGGGAGATATTGTTGAACCGGAAAACGGAACGGGAAGATGCACAGAAGAAAACGAGGGTGAAGGAAAGTCGAGTCATCCACTAGGATGTGAACAACAACTCGTGGATGAAAAAAAGGGCTGTTTTGTTTTCAAGTGTGACCCATATAAAGGATGGAAGGGCAGTCTTATCCCAACGGTAGGAGTGATGCCCTACAGATATGATGATGTTCTGATGGGAAAGGTAACAGGTGAGCCACTTACTCTTGGATTAAAAGGACATTTACTTTTTCCAGAACACCACTGGAGTTTTAACGCCCATGTACTAACTTCTAGTACACTGATGACAAACAATTCCAAAACAGTTTCACTGTCAGAACAAGACGGCAGTACTTCCCTATTTGCCAGGGCCCAAGACCAAGAGTCTGAACGATATGATTACTCGGCCAGTTTTAACCTTCATAGTAGTGATGACCGAGTTAGAATACTTTTAGGCTACAGGTGGACCGACACCACTATAAAAGGCCGGGCATTGACTTTTCCAGGCACCATTGTTCCTACGAACCCTGTTGCCGTGATGACGGTTCCGTTACAAACGCAAGTTCATCTCAAAACTCACGGTCCTTTTATAGGTCTCAGAGTGGTGCCTTGGAGGGAGACTTGGGGGGCTGTGGGGTTCAATGTAACGTGGCTTCCCCTTACTAACGGGGAATACAATTACACCGATACCTATTTGACGAGTGTTTTCAAGGTACCTGACCTCTCCACAGATGCACAAAGTCATCGAGTTTATCAGGTTGGAGCCGACCTGGAAATGCCGCTTCCTATTACCCCATTGGGTTATCCTCTTAACTTCAGTGCGTCAGCGAACTACTACCATTACAAAATGAATACACTAAAGACATTTTTTCCTGATGGGAGGAGTTTTGGCGGTTTTCCTATTAGAGAAGATATGTGGACCGTTAATCTTGGATTGGTCATTAAGTTTGGGGTTTTTTAAGAGAATGTTGAACTGCTAAACCACTGTGCCGACAGATGCCACACCACCGCTGGATGGATGGCATCTGTTATTCTCACAGTTCAGTCACACGTCTGGATACCTAAATTTCTTGGAAACAGCAACCTATTGAAATCCACCAGAAAGTTTTGGGGAAACAAAATAAAAGGGCACCAATAATGAGGTACCTTCCCACGGCATTTGACTACCTTCCCATGTACCTTTCTCCGTGTTGAGATAGTTAAGCACTGCCCGCCGCGTGTTCTCAAACACTTCATGGTATGGTCCATGATGGGGGAGATTTTCTAGCAAGAAGTGAGTGTACAGACTTAGTGTACACTTGTTGTTGTCTTGTGGTTCTGTCTTATCAGGGTTTGTTTGTTTACTCCTACACTTACTCTCAATATTCAACCCCTCAGATGATTTCTGCCCTGGTGCAGAAGCAAAGGCCATGAGGAGACCAGGGCGATTAAGATTATTAAAATACTCACTGTCTCCCCCTCCACTCTTTATGCTACCGGTTATCGTGCGGCACGCATCAATAATAACGATATTGGTATTACATTTACCTTGAGGCGTTTTTTTCAAAACGTTACCTAATCTGTATACGTCATTCGCCTCATATTTTTCCGTTTCTTCTTCTACAACAGGTTTGAGTGGCATTCTCACAGGGACCAAAAGACTTTCACCATTATTATCGATAGACCCATGCCCTGAGAAATAAAACAGTGTCGTAGCATGTTCATCTACAACTGATTTAAAAAACTCCTCAATGACGCTATTCATTTGACCAATATCGGCATCTTTGACAAGCGTGACGTCGAAATCCAATCTTTGTAATGTCCACGCCATTTCCTCGGCATCATTATGAGGAGTCTTTAGATCGATCCAAACTTTGCTAGATCCGAAGTCCTGATATATTTGATTGCCAATGACCAGTGCAAAACGCTTCCCTTCTTGATTGCATGAAGATTGTGCAACCAACGACGGCGACCCCACCAACCCACATACCAACACAAAAAACAAAATAAATACACGCATCTCTTGATTCTCCTAAAATGAGGTTAAGACATCTATTATAATGAGGGAGAACTCTGCAAAAATCAAGAGGGGAAAGGACAAAAAATGCTATAAAAAGTTAGCGAGAAACCAAGTTTCTACCAGAAACTTAGTTTCTTCACTCAAAGCCGGGCCCTACAACGACTCTGGATCAATCCCCAACGCCCGCAATTTAGCCACCAATTGCTGGTTTCGACGTTCTGCCTGGGTCGCCCGTTCGCGTTCCAACAAAGTTTGTTGACGTTCCAACAACACTTGTTGTTCGGCGTGTGTTGCCCGTTCTTGTTCTAACCACACTTGTCGTTCCGCCGACACCGCCCGTTGATATTCCCGTTCCGCCGGCGTTAGAATCCACCGACCTTGTGCATCCTGCCACCGTAACCATTGGCGTTCAAAGTTATCATACACGCCGTTCCAGACCCCCAATCCCAATTGCAGTTTGGGAATCCACAGAGTCTTGGTGGTGGGCGGTAATTTCACATAACGGCCTTGAATCCATTCAAAAAATTGAACTTTATTGGTGTAGCGACTAAAGACCACGTAATAGGGAATTTGCAAAATCTGTTCATACACATTCCACTTGGTAGGTGGCCCCTTGGCAAGGGCGGAGGTGCGGCCTAAGTCCGCGTAGGTTGGACTTCGCTAACGCCCAGTCCAACCTACACGGGCTTTTTATTGTCCTGCTTCTTATCTTAAGACATTCGATATTACCTATCACCAATGCCACCCGTTTTTTTTCTTCTACGGAATTGCTTGGGTTTGATGATTGCGCAACTACCCCTTGCAAACACGCTAATAAACCCATGAGTAAAAAACATGATATAAACCAACGCATAGAATTGTTCTCCTTAATGTGAGTCTATCGATAAGATAATAATACCAAATTGGAAAAAAAGCAAGTCGATGGCCACTAAAAAAATTGATGCACTCATTTTACGCATAGTTGAAATGGGTAAGGGGTGGTTGTGGCCTAAATTCTTTGAAAATTCAGTGGACAAACTAACAAAAATTGTCAATGAATTATCTATGTTCAACTATCAAGGTTTCCTAAACCGCCAATCTTCCAATCAGTCAAATTAGCTAAGGTTTCCTAAACCTCCAAGGTTTAGGAAACCTAAAACAGGACAAGTTTGAGTGGCCCCCCCCCTGACATTCAATGAATCTTCCCCCTCTGATAGTAAAAAACCACTGGCAATTCCAGCGCTATGGTACTTTGAGTAAAGTCATTTATATATTGAGTGCTTCTTGTTCAAATTGTTCTAGTGTCATCGGTAAATACCTCTTGGTTTTGGAGTGGTAGTCAGATTCCAGTTGGTTGATACCTAGCAGACCCAACCGATACTATCGCTAAAGGCCGCGATAGCATCGGTAAGCACCTATTTGTTGATACCTAGCAGACCCAACTGATACTATCGCTAAAGGCCGCGATAGCATCGGTAAGCATCTATTTGTTGATACCTAGCAGACCCAACCGATACTATCGCTAAAGGCCGCGATAGCATCGGTAGTGAAAAACTAAGTTTCTTTAAGAAACTTAGTTTCTATGGTGCCCTTGCGTCAGGTGAGTTAGCAAATAGTTGCGGCGGTGGCCATCAAGTCCCAACTTGGACGGGCGGTTAAATATAGAGTGAGTTGATTTTTGCTTGGGAGGGATTCAAATTAAACCTGACAGGTCTGGCAGACCTGTCAGGTTTGAGTCCTGAACTCTGGGGAGAATCTAGGACTGGCAGTCCTCAAAGGACTGCCAGTCCTAAATTCGCGGTAAAGCCAGCTTTCCTAAACCTGGAAGGTTTAGGAAAGCTAACTTCTTGACCGTCATTCATTGCGGCGATAATAAGATTGCCTTGGTTTGGTGATTGCGCAACCCCCCATTGCGAATACGCCAACAAACTCGTGAGTAAAAAACATGATATAAATAAACGCATAGAATTGTTCTCCTTAGTATGAGTCTGTCGATAATATAATGCCAAGTTGAGAAAGAAGCAAGTCGACGGCAATAAAGAATTTATAGATTCACTCTACGCATAGTTAGGGTGGGCAAGGGGGTGGTCGTGGCCCATTTTTTGAAGTTTCTGTGGGCAAACCAACACTGACTGTTAATGAATTGTCAAAGGTCAAGGTTTCCTAAACCTTAAAAGTTTAGGAAACCTAAACACCGAAAAGTTTGGCCGGTGCGGACCTGAAGTTTAATGAATGGTGCTTATCTTGCTATAAAAAACCACTGGCAACTCTATCGCTATGGTGCTTTGAGCGAAGTCATTTATATCACGAGTCACTATCACCGAGATGCCGTTTTCTAGGGCAACGGCATGGCAGACGGCATCTTCAAAATCACTAAAGGGACTGTGTAGGGCACACTGCCGACGCTATAATCTGTTCCTCTTTCGAGACAATTTTATGTAGGTTCAAGGTCGGAAATGACACTAACCGGTCTGCATACTGCTGTTGATACTTCATATAATATTCAAGCAATTGTTGCGGGTCGTGTCCGCACTCCTCTGAAATCTGATGACGAATCTGGCGGATCCGTTCGATGGTGGGGTCGGGTTTCATGGTTGGGTTTCCTCGTACATTAACTGAAAAGGGGGGGTTAATACTGGCACACCAAGACCTAACATCGTGTTGATATGTCGAATATGTTCAAACTTATTCGCATTGGCAAAATGCCGACAATTCCAAGTCAGCAGAAATTGACAGTGGTAATAAGAAGCCAGCGCCAAATGTAACGCATCACCATGCGGGTCTTTAGGCATCAAGTGATGTGAAATATAAACTTGCACAATGTCAATGACCACTTCATTGACCTTGAGTAAGGGGAGATTTTCGAGTAGTTTTAATGTTTCCGATTTCGTTGGATAATCACCACGCCTCAATTCATCCAGGACCGGCAGGGCGGTGATCAATTCGTAATTCTGACACTCGTATTCCCACCATTCACGAGTCCACAGTCGTTTGGCCACCGATTCTGGATCCTCTCGAATCTCATAGTAGTAGCTTGGAATGGAAGTTTCAATATACACTTTTGGTTTCATGGTACAAATTTTCCCCTTAAACAGTGATTAGTTAACAGAGAATATCAGAACACGATAACGTTTGTCAAGCCGGTATGTCAACTGCTTTGAAATTGATTACGATGGAGCAAAGGTGCGTAGGATGCCCCCCTACTACCGAATCGGTTGCCCCAGCATAATTATTGCCCACCATTGATCTTGATAACGGTGGGCTACATTAGCTGTCAATGAGTTGTCAAAGGTCAAGGTTTCCTAAACCTTAAAGGTTTAGGAAACCTAAAAACTAGAATGAAATTCGCATAATACGGCTCTCTTCGCAATAAGGCCTCCAACACGACATTGGTGTCATACCACACGCGCTTCTTCATGAATATTTCTCCTCCAGATAAGCCTGATAATCTCGTTTGACTTCCTCATCTGTGGGAGCCGTCGCATCAGTTTTGGCAATCCCCAGTAAGCTACGAGTCCACGGATCTAACTGCTCAAGCAGTTGCGCTTCACGCTGTTGTTGCTCTTGTGTGACACTCATCAGTAGCTTTTGCGCCAGTAGGGCACGTAACTCAACGGGAAAATTGAGTGCTTCTTGTTCAAATTGTTCTAGTGTCATCGGTAAATACCTCTTGGTTTTGGAGTGGTAGTCAGATTCCAGTTGGTTGATACCTAGCAGACCCAACCGATACTATCGCTAAAGGCAGCGATAGCATCGGTAAGCATCTACCGATGCTATCCCTGCTAGGGATAATATCGGTCGGGCCTATTAGGTACAAACCTACTGGAATGTAACAGACCGCGGCTCAGGCGTTTAGAATTAGAAAGGGATGATGCCAAAAAAGCCGCGCAACTGGCCCCTTTATGGGAAGCCTATTGGCAACGCCGCCAAACGCTAACTTCTCCCCCAGAGGAGTGTCTGGAATGACGCTGGAGGTTAGAAGAATTGCGCGTCTCGCTGTTGGCCCAAGAATTGAAAACCGCTTATCCGGTCTCGGTGCAGAAGTTGCAGAAAGGTTTGGTGAATGGGTAGGGATTCAAATTAAACCTGACAGGTCTGCCGGACCTGTCAGGTTTGAGTGACGAGCGGTAGCGGTGTTGGAGTTCGTTTACACGAGTTTTTAGGTGAGGAGCTTATTTAAAGACCGCTTTACCCTCATTAGTAACTTCCTCCTTCTCCTCAAATGGCATCGACACAATTTTATAACCTTGCTGACGGCATTTTTCCTGAAATTGCTTGAGGTCGTCATAAATGGCTTGCCAATCATAGTTAAACTTGGCGGCATGGGCTTCGCGGATTTGATGAAGTTCTTCGATAATTGGATCATTGAACATCGTTTGGTTCTCCTATTAATTCGTAAGGGGTACAAATTCTTGGTAAATGATAACCTAATGTGCTACTCACTGCCACGAGTTTCTCTTGCATCTGTGCATTTGCAAGGTGTTTACAGTTCCAAGTTAGCAAATAGTTGAGGTGGTGAATTGTTGCGGTGGCAATGTGAGTGGCATCATCCCGTGCTTTCATGGGCATCGCTTTCTGTGCTACCAAGGCTTTAGCTAAATTTAAAACTTCCAGAGTTATTTCTAGTAGAGGAATATTTTGTAACGTTTCTAACCGTTTTGCCGCGGCGTTAGCATCCCCAACGGCGGCTTCCTCTAAAACCAGAGGTGAAACGTATAACGCAAAATGTTCACGCTGGTTTTCCCACCATTCCCGTGTGGCTTGTTGCGCGGCGGCTGCCATCAAGTCCCGACTTGGACGGGCGGTTAAATAACTGATAATACTGGTTTCAATATAAACTTTGGC
>DZAL01000192.1:9523-12294 GCA_022729575.1 Thiomargarita sp. | reverse complement strand
CAAAGACACCTTGAAGGTCTAAAACCAGACCTTCAAGGTTAAAACCTGACCGGGGGATTCCTTAACTTAATGGTAGTGCGGCTAAAGCCTCTAGCCCAAACGCGGGGAGTTATTCTAACTGGTTTCAAAGCCTACGCTTTGGACTCCTGGCTAAAAGTTATTTTACATATTGCTTCACCAATTCACCAATTTTTTGCTCTTCAAAACCCTTCGCCAGTTGGCGAACTCTTTTCACGAACGGTAATAATTTTTCATCGGTTTGTTCCAATTGCTCTATCTCTTCCAGAATCCCACCAATGTCTCCCATCATCACTAAATCAAGTAGAATGGCTGCCTTTTGAGGAGAAGGCCCGACTAACTCTCCTTCGGCTGATGAAATTGCCACCCCCGCCGGTCCCGATTCATAAATCCAGGTCAATCCCAACCAAGTTCGTAATAACTCTAACAAGGGTTCTAGTTGGATGGGGTTGGGTAAAAAGGCATTACAACCGGCGGCCCGACTGCGTTGTTGAAACGATTCAAACACACTCGCGGAAACCGCAATAATAGGCACCTTTGCCAATGCCGGTATGGCACGCAATTGGCGAGTGGTTTCAAAACCGTCCAAATCGGGCATGACTAAATCCGTCAAAATCAAATCGGGGTTCAATTGACTGGCCTTGGTGATGCCCTCTGGACCACTACTAGCTTCCTCCACAGTAAATCCCAAGGGGGTCAATAATTGGGTCAATACCGAACGATTTTCCCATTTGTCATCAATGACGAGGAGGGTCCGTGGCACCTCCTGAAAACCTTTGACCAACGGTAATTTCTCTGACTCCGTTGGCACTTCTGGTGCCGCCGGTAAAGTTAACGCCATCCAAAAGGTACTTCCCTTACCAAGCGTGCTTTCTACTTGCAATTCTCCGCCCATCATTTCGACTAACTTTTTGGTAATCGGTAACCCTAACCCGGTCCCTTCCATCCGCCGTTTTTGTTCTCCTACTTGCTGAAACGGTTGGAAAATTTTATCTAGGTCAGCGGACGCGATGCCACATCCCAGATCTTCCACTTGGAAACGAATTTGGTCTTCTTGGGAGCCAATTTTTAAGACAACTTCTCCGTGGTCGGTAAACTTCACGGCATTTCCTAACAAATTGATGAGAACTTGTCGTAAACGTTTTTCATCAGCGCAAATACTCTTGGGGAGAGAAGTCAGCGGTTCATAGCGAAACGAGATGCCTTTTTGCTGGGCCCGCATTTGGAACAGGTCGGTAATTCCTTGCAGAAACGCGCTAAAATTGAAAGCGGTGGCATACAGTTCTAATTTGCCGGCTTCCACTTTGGATAAATCTAACACATCGTTGATGAGAGTTAATAAATACTCGCCACTGCGTTGAATGATGCCGATACCCTCTCGTTGTTTAGCGGTTAAACTCTGGTCACGGTTAAGAATTTGGGCGTAGCCAAGAATGCCATTGAGAGGAGTGCGTAGTTCATGACTCATATTGGCTAAAAAGACACTTTTGGCCTGATTAGCTACTTCGGCGGCCTGTCGTGCCGTTTCCGCTTGTTGCAATCGACGAGTGAGTTGCAATTCGGCTTCAATCCACAAATTGTCTTGCTGGAGTTGGTCATTGAGTGCCATAATTTTTTCGTTGGCCATCTGTAATTCCGCCGTCCGTGCTGTTACCTTAGTCTCCAAATCTGCCGTGAGCGCTTGCACAATTTTCTTGGAGGTATGAATTTCTAGCGCCATCAAGTGTAAAGCCTGTGCGAGTTTGCCGGTACTATCATTGATGAGAAAGGGAGGCGTATTGGTGAACTGTTCCTTGGCCACCTGCGCTGCGTAATTGGCAAGGACGAGGAGCCGATGATGAAGTTCTCGCATGAATAGTAGCTTAGTTGCTAACATAAAGACCACCAGCACTGCAAAAATACTCATGGTGTTACGATTAATATGGTCAAAAATAGTTGACATCTGTTGAATGTTGTCGTGGGTGATTCTGCTACTTTGTTGAGCTTGTTCATAATCCGCATGAATATTTTTACTCAACTCGGTTTCCAGCCGTTGAAAGGTATTACTGATAGTGAGTAGCGGTGGTTCGGTATCCCGATAAAGTTGGGGAAGTTCGCCGGGCTGGTTGCTATTGAGTGCGTCTCTTGCAATGTCTAGGATAATGCCAAGATTTTCGCGGATTTCGGCAAGTTCCGTGGGCCACTCTCCGGTAGGCCAGCGTTGAATAATGCGGTTTTTTTGCAAAGTGATCGATTGGGTGACTGGTTTGAGAAGAGTATTATTCCAGTGGGAATCTAGGTACAATAAGGTAAATTCATACTTGAACGTTTGCAACGTGTGATTGAGTTCTTTGATGGCGAGATGGAGGGGGAGCAGTTGTTGAAAGGAGTGATGAACTCGTTGCGCGGTGGTTTGTGATTGTAATAGGTTGCTGGCATTATTTAAACTGGCATGATGTAATTGTAACCAGGTCGCTATACCACCGGCGATGAGTGCTAGGTTTAATACGACAATATTGAGGAGGATAAGCCAATGGATAGGTAATTGTTTGAGCATAATGCGACATTTTTGTCTAAACTGGGAAAAACAGGTTATTTCTTCAAATTGTGAAGTTTGAACAGTTGAAAGCGAGAGACGAAGTTTCATGGAGAATTGGTTTAAGTGCTAATAAGTGCTAATTGGAATGGAAGGTCTTTTGGAGAGGATGACTTAAATTGAACGGCGGTTAGAATACTTTCTTGATTGGCCGTTTTTTCGGTTAACCAAATACCCA
>DZAL01000192.1:0-9423 GCA_022729575.1 Thiomargarita sp. | reverse complement strand
AAGATTTGACCACTTTTTGAAAGTTGTCAAATCTCGCCCACAGTTCGAATTCTGAAATATCAAAATACCAAAGATTTGACCACTTTTTGAAAGTTGTCAAATCTCGCCCACAGTTCGAATTCTGAGTCTTTAAAATTGAAACGTCAACACGTCGGAAATCGCATGGTCATCATTATTTGAATTCTCAAAAATAGCCATCCCCCCTTGTACACTTTGGCCACGCACGAAGACGAGGTCGTCGTCATGACCCGTATTCAACGAGCGTTTCAATTCCAGGTGCCATTGGCCGTCATGCCAGACACCTTTGGCATAAACATCCATGGTTGAACCGGTTGCCGCCGGATTGGTCACGTATTTGGGCATCATGGCTTCTTGCTGTTGCGAGTAACGTTTGGTAGTATAAGGCATATCACCGGCATCCCAGGGTCGTAAAATGTAGAGAGGTTTCCCATCACGGGCTACCCCTTCATAAGCCCGCAATTGTTTGTCACGGCTGATAATCGTCTGTTGGTCACTCGCATGTCCCAAAGGATTCGTGCGTGAAGCTTTCCAGTGCCAGATATCAGCGGTAAAACTGTTCCCCGAAAACCAATCGGTAGAATAGTCGCCAGCCATTTTAAATTCTAAGGCAAAACGGTCTTCTCGTTGGCCCCCCTCCACATACTTTTGCTGAGTGTCATTCCAGACAAACGGCTTGTGCTGGATGCTTTCTGTGGGGTCGGCCCATTGGGCATAGAAAAACACTTCTTCACCGAAGATTCCCGCTTTCAAACTCACTTCCGTCACGGCGGTTTTCGCTTGCGGGATACTCTTGTGTAAAGGAATGACGGTGGCTTTAAGGTTTCCCCAATCATCATCTTTACCGTCTAATACAGGTGCTTTTGCTAACGGTTGCACGGTGATGGTTTGGGCCTGGAGGGTGTTGCAAGATAATGCCATCGCAATGGCGATTAATGATAAACGAGTCATCGTGTAGTATCCTTATAATGTAAGGTGTAGAATCATCATCAACTATAATATTATCATACCATTTTTCTAATTTCAATAGGACTTACGCAATAACTGGGGTAACCATTTGGGTAGTCCCTACCAACTAATGGAGGTATTAAAATCCAGGTGCTAACTTTCCTAAACGTTACCAGTTTTAGGTTTCCTAAACCTCACCGGTTTAGGAAACCTCGGTGATTCTAAGTTTCCTAAACCTCAAAGGTTTAGGAAACTTTGAGCTTTGATAACTCCTTGAAGGTTAACACCTCCATTGGTTTGGAGGGACCACCCATAGTTCAGACCAATTTCAGCACGGTCCAAATCTGAAGATTTGGACTCCAATTCGTGTTGTGTGGTTGACTATTCCATTACCCATTACTTGCTATCCACACTTGATTTCGTCCATTTCTTTTCGCACGATATAATGCTTGGTCTGCCATTTCTAATAAAGTCTCTTTAGTCCCCAACGTGGGCAACCATTCTGCTACCCCAAACGAGCCAGAAACCCAAAAATATCGGCTCTGATTATTTTTAAATACCGTCGCTTCCAAGCGCTTACGGATACGACTCAAACAATTGAGACTTTCACGCGCACTACAACCCGTCAATAAAATACAAAATTCATCTCCTCCTAATCGTCCAGCGGCATCGGTATTACGCAATTCAGAGCGAATAATATAACTAAATTGCTTAATCACCGTATCTCCCATTTGATGACCATGTGTATCATTGACTTGTTTAAATTTATCGATGTCACATAAACATACGGTCAACGACTGCTGAAATCGTTGTGCATGATCAATGGCTAAGGCTAATCTTTCCTCAAAATAGCGACGATTCAATAAGTTGGTGAGCGCGTCATATTTTGCCTCTTGACTCAATCGTTGCTCCAGAGTCTTCCTAGCGGTAATATCGTGCCCTAACAAAATCATATTTTTACGACGACCATCGGGATAAAACAATGGCACTCGAATTAATTCATAATAAATACTTTGACCTTGTGCCGAGACCAACTGCAATTCCTGATGCACAATATCTGCTTGTTTCCAAGCCTCCTCATCTTTAGCTTGTAGCATCCATAGTAAGTTGGCTCGATTTTGCGATAAGCGAGATAATTCCAAATCCGATTTACCGATATAATCTACCCCATGCAATTGAAATAGACGTAAACTCGCCTCATTCGCTTGTAACCAACGACCTTGCTCATCTTTTAAAATCATCATTCCAGGAATCGCCATAAACAAGGTATGTAGTTGCTCATGACGATTAGTCAACGCTTCTTGGTAATTGAGAATGCGTCGCCCTACAGCCAAGCGGCTACGTAATTCTTCCGGTAGCACTGGTTTTGACAAAAAATCATCGGCGCCGGCATTTAAACCAGTAATAATATCCTGTTGGGAATTTTTACCAGTTAACAACATCACATAGATAAACGGCAAAGTTTGTTGTTGTTTAATGCGCTGACACAAGTCCACACCATCCAATTTGGGCATCACCCAATCTAAAATAGCCAGTTTAGGCGGATCGGCGACAATCAACAACTGCCAAGCACTTTCTCCGTCAGACACACAAACTGGAGTATATCCCCATTCACGAGTCCACTCTTGTAACAACGTGCGAATCGATAAATTATCTTCGGCAATCAGAATTTTCATAATTAAGGAAACTAACCTAGTTTTATTAGAATAACAGTAATGTTTTCCTCCTCGATGAATTACGGAATCTTAATTCTTAAATTCGTAATTCTTAATTTTTAGTTAAAAACCCATGCAAGGCTTGCGCCAAGGGGGTATATTTTAATGATAATGCTTGTTCAACAGCCTGATTAGCGGCAATTAATTGACCTTTGCTTAATAAATCGATTGCCTGTTGTTGCCACCATTCAGCTGCAAGTGCTACTCGTTGTGGCGAGGTCAAATCAGTCCCACAACGTGGACAAATCCAGTCTTCTTTTAAACGGGCTTTGCAAATCGGACAACGTTCCATTATAAATCCAAATAGTAAAGAATATCAGACAGTTGTTCCATGGCGGTTTTCAACTCAACAAAATCTTGGCTCGCTATCGCTTCGTTAATAGTTTCAATCAAATTCACCAGGTCATCCTTATCTTCCGTCGCTGCACGTTCTAACATTCTTTCGGCTTTTTCGACCAAGGCTTTGGCTTGCACTATCGAATGATTTTGCTCAGTCGTGGAGGCGGTGGCTAAATCCACCGCGGCCACCGCTTCTCCAAAAATTTCCCGCACCCGTTGCTTGGCTTGTTCCATCTCCACTTGTTCAAAGCGCGAAATAGCGTTGTTAATCACAATCGATTTAGCCAAACCGGTTTTTTTCTCCTTAGCAGACACTTTTAAAATGCCATCTAAATCTAAGTCCAAGGTCAGTAAAATCTGATTACCTTGCTGGACTTTACTCAAACCTGCTACCAAAAAATTGCCAATTTGAATATTGTTTAGCGCATCGGCATCTTCGCCTTGGTAAACGTTAACTTCCACCGCTTCTTGATGATCATACATCGTATAAAAAACTTCCGTTTTGGTCACTGGCAACGGCGTGTTTTTGTGAATGATCGGCACGTACATATAAGGATACAATCGATCGTCCAATTCACCTAAGGCACTGGTGCCATAAGTATAAGGGGTAATATCAACCAACACGGCGGCGGCAGTAGTGTCTTGACCCGCTATGATCGCCGCTTGAATAGCGGCCCCGGCGGCTACGCACAAATCCGGATCTACTTCTCCCCGCGGTTGTTGCTGAAACTTTTCCGTCAATCGTTGCACCACTAGAGGAGTGCGGGTACTGCCACCAACCAATAACACTTCGTCAATATCGGCCACGCTGAGATTGGCACTCTGCATAGTCAAATGTACGACCGCTAAAGTTTCTTCCACAAATTCTTGAATCATTTGTTCATATTCGTAGCGTGATAACTCCAGCGACAAATGGATCGGGAGGCCCTGATGCTCATACAGATATTCTTCTTCAATTAAGACAAACGGCTGGTCGGAGAGTGCAATTTTAGCGATTTCCGCGGCTCGCGACAAACGCGCTAAACTGGTGCGAGAGTTGCGCACGTCCACTTTATGCACCTGTTGCAGATGGGTTACCAGATGGTCAATGATTTTTTGGTCAAAATCATCGCCACCTAAATGATTATTACCATGACTGGCCAGCACTTCTACTACTTGGTCTTGAATACTGACTACCGACACGTCAAAGGTGCCACCACCCAAATCATATACCAACACCTGTTTATGCACGTTTTGTTTGGCTTCATAAGACAGTGCCGCCGCCGTAGGTTCATTGATGATTCTCACCACTTCTAAACCAGCGATTTCACCCGCTTCTCTGGTCGCTTGACGTTGGGCATCGGAGAAGTAAGCCGGTACGGTAATCACGGCTTTCTGGACCGGTTGCTTTAAATAATTTTCGGCAATGCCTTTCAGTTGCTTCAAAATCATGGCCGAAATTTCTTGTGGCGTGTACTCGTTACCCGCCATCGAGACTTTAATTTCTTGCCCCATTTGGCGTTTGATTGATTTAACGGTACGCTCTGGATAGAGCACATATTGATTTTTGGCACTCTCACCGATCAAGACTTCACCTTGCTCACTGAGGCCAACTACCGACGGCATAATTTTCGCCCCATTCTCATCTGCGATCACCACTACGCGACCTGCTTGAACGATAGCCACTTCTGAATTGGTGGTGCCTAAATCAATACCTACAATGAGTTCATTCATTCGTTTTCCTTCTTCGGTTATGTTGATTAATAAGAGTTGACAACTGTTCGAAAGTTGTTAACTCGGGTAGTCCCTACCAACTAATGGAGGCATTAAAAATCAAGGTGTGATCAAAGATAATGCCCAGGTTTCCTAAACCTTCGAGGTTTAGGAAACCTTAGCCAACTCTAGGTTTCCTAAGCCTCGAAGGCTTAGGAAACCTTGCCACTTTTAATACCTCCATTGGTTGGCAGGGACTACCCAACTCTGGAGTCGAACTAAGAGTTGACAACTTTTCGAAAGTTGTCAACTCTGGATTTTCTCGTTCCCACGCTCCGCGTGGAATGCCGCGGAGACGCTCCGCGTCGAGCGTGGGACACACGGGACGCAGAGCGTCCACTCGGCATTCCCACGCGGAGCGTGGGAACGAGCAGAAAAGTTACGGCGTTGGAGTCCAAATCTTCAGATTTGGCAACGCCGTCTCACCTTGACCAATTTTGTCCAAATCTGAAGATTTGGACTCCAACGTAGCTTAACTTAATGGCAGTGACGCACTACCACCCCCAACCCCTCCTTGGTAAGGAGGGGAGTAGCATCACGGAAATCACAGGGGATATTCCCCGCCTTAGCCAGGAGGGACTAGGGGTGGTTGAGTTAACCAGGCATAAGGTAAGTTACTTAACTGATTTTATTCACTTTTACTTCGGCGGGTCGTAACAACTCCTCTTCCCACATAAACCCTTTTCGCAATTCCGCGGTCACTATCCCATTCTCGACCTTGGGTTGAGAATCGGTCTCCACAGCTCGCATACAATGGGGATCTAGCGAATGATGTAACACTTCCAGCGGACGAACTTGATAGCGGGCCAATAATTGCTCACACCGTCGTAAAGTCATCGCTTGGCCGGTGCTAACACTGCGAATAAAACTGATTTCACGGGTACACCACCAAGTCCAGCGTGGTGGTTGATAGTTATTTAAAGTGGTTAAACTCGCTGCTAAACGGTCATAAACTTCCAACACTTCTAATAAAAAGGTCTTGGTCATTTCGCGCCGTCGCTTTTGCTCACGCGTCTCTAACTCTTGCCGCCATCCCGTTTGAGCCGTTTGTAACTGATCTACCACCGTTTTAAATTGGTCCAGAGCGGTTTTAAATTGACGCGCTTCTAACTTAACCTCATTCCGTAAACCCGCCAACTCAGTGAATAAAGAAAATAAATCGGTGGTCGGTGGGTCAGGCTGATCAGACGTGTGGTCAAGGTCTTCACGGTCTAAATAACTGCGAAATTGTTCTAATAATTGCTGTTTAGTTACTTCATCCATGGGCACTGGTCCGATTCAAACTGGCAACTAAGGTCTGAACCAATAATTGTTCCGTAGGACGTTGTGGAGTCCCTGGCGGCAACGCATGTTCTAATATGGCACTCATGGTAGGCGGATCGTAGTGAAACAGTTGATATTTTAACCGTTGTGACTTAGTTTGAATAGATTCAAAAGCCGCCCGAATAGCTTGAAATTGCTCCGGACATCGTTCTGGTGAATACTGCCGAACTTTTTGCAAATAGGCAGCTTTGATGTCTTCGTCGTTATCCGTCGGGGAAACTTCTAAAATATCGAAAGCAGTCTTCATAATCAGTTTTCCTTAGTGATAATTGAGGGATAACACCCCTTCGAGGGGTGTTATCCCTGCTGTAATGATACTTCGCCGTAAATCCTTAACTCACCACCCCCAACCCCTCCTTGGGTAAGGAAGGGGTATCCTGGCGGTGCCGGTAGTGCGTACTCCCCTCCTTACCAAGGAGGGGTTGGGGGTGGTGGTGTTAACCGTGCGTAAGGTGAATCCTTAAGTAATCTCTACTAACTCATGGAGATATAAGAGTCGGGGCTAAGTTTCCTAAATTCACAGGTTTGGGAAATCTTGGTCGTCATTAGGTTTCCTAAACCTGGAAGGTTTAGGAAACCTGACCTGCTGGCGGTCATTAGATTTCTTAAACCTGGCAGGTTTAGGAAACCTGACCTGCTGCGGTCATTAGGTTTCCTAAACCTTCCAGGTTTAGGAAACCTGACCTGCCGGCGGTCATTAAATTTCTTAAACCTGCCAGGTTTAGGAAACCTTAGAATCCTCCCCTCCTTACTTCTTCTTACTTCTTCTTACTTCTCTTCTTTTTACCACCCTTATTCGATGAATGTGATTCCCCGATTTGTTTCAACATCTCCATCATTTCCTGGATGCTATCGGTCAACGACAGGGCTTCATTTTCGTCAATTTCATCGTCAGTTTCCAAATTAGCCAACTCTTCCAATAATTCCATTGGAATCATTTTTGGCATACCGTATGCGGTTCTTTCCGTTAAGAATTTCATTATTATCATGTGTGTCCGTTTATCACCGCAATCCTCTGCTTGGGCTGCGGCCTCTTGCAACAATTGAACCTCTGCGAGATGCAAACCATAAGGTTTACCAAGTGCTTTGGCAAACAGTTGATAAAAGACCAAAATGGGTTGGGCCGGCCATTCGCTTAACGCTTGTTGGCTATAGGCTTTCAATAAACCAAAGTGGCCAATTTGCTTAAAACACTCGCAGATACTAATCATCTCCTCTTTGGAAAACGTTTGCGCCGGCACCTGTTGCAACGGCACTTCCAAAGTGGCTAACATTTTTAACAGCGATTTTAATTGCTGCTGATTTAATTGTTGCTGCTGATAAGAATTAATTAACGCCACGACCGCTAAAATTTCTGACCGAGTGGGTACGTATTGACGAGTAAATTTCGGTAACCAAGGTAACACGGAATCCTCCAATTTTAAATTCAAGGATTTGGTCTCTACCAATACTCGCAAGTACCCATTTAAACCACCACCAGCCAATTTGAAACCTTCTAAAATCGCTGGTTTCGCTAACTCTGGTGCTGTGCCTTCATACCAATTTAACAACCCCTGGTTAATTTGTACCAACCCGCTGGGCTGATTCGTTTTCTCATAGTGCGCCGCCTCATTTAATTCTTTTCGCGCTAATTCGAATTTTTTGGTTTTAATTAACTTACGCGCATGAGAAACATGGGACGAAAATAATACCTGTCGCGCTTTCAGATGAATGGGATCCAGTTTGAGCACGGCTTTAGCATATTCGACCGCTTTTTTAAACGCTTTACGTTGTACAAAAGATTCCATGGCGGCAGTTAACGCTTCTGTATTATTAGGAAATTGTTTTACCGCAAGCAAGATCCATTCATGATATTTTGCACGATTTTCACGTTGTTGATAAAGGTTAATCACTTTGAGATAAGTGTCCTTATCCGAAGGGTCATAGTCAAGACTTTCTTGCCAGTAATTCAGGATTACCTGGTCCTCACAGTTGTCATTGTAACGTTCAGCTAAATAGGCGCGATGCCGTAAAATAAACGCTATTTTCAACGCATTAGCGGCCGAATCTGGTTCACTTTTTAGAATCGCCACTGCGTCTTTCCAGCAACTGTCGGCGCTGGCAAACTTGCTTTGTTGTTGCCAGCGCAACGCTTCCACTCGTTTTTGCTCAAACGGTGACAACGGACCAAAAGTTTTTTGGTAATCCTTGGTTAAGGTCGGTGCCAGGGGCAAAATGGCTAAACCGACTCGTTTGGCATACTCTACTCCCAGTAAGTCTTGATACTCAACGATAATGTCAAATAGGGTCCGTTGTTGAGCAGAGGCCTGTGAAAGTAGCAACGATAATTGTGAAACTAATTTTAATTGTCGTTGATTCCACCCGTTTAAATTGGCCACCCAGAGTTGTTCAACCTGACTTAATTTACTTAACTCGTCGATGTTGATGGCGTGAGATGTTATCAAGTTGGTAAAATGGTAATAGGGTGAATCCGCCGGAATTTTTTCTAATAATTTATAGGCGGCCGCGGCCTCAGTGGGTAACCGCAATAATGATTTTAGCAACAGCCGACAGTCACGATAAGGCGAGCGGAAGGGAATTTGTGTTAGATAATTCTCCACCTCTTCAGTTTGACCTTGGCAATAAGCCTGAATCGCGGTTTTAACTATGACATATTGCTGATGTAAACTCGTGTCGACCGGAAAATGGTCAGCAATTTCAGTTTGACCGGCGAGTAGCCAAGCGCCCAATAAAGGAAGTAATTGCGCAGTCGTTGGCGACGCCGGTAATCGTTCTTTATGGGCGACATATAACCGGGCCGCTTGGCCATAACGACCGGCGTAAATTAGCCAGAGCACGTATAATTCTAGTACACTCTCGTCTTGACATAAACTGGCTCTGGTTTCCCACAAAGCAGCGGCTTCCTTATACATCATTTTCGCGGCCAAAGTTTTCGCACGTTCCAAATAAGCGGTGGCCAAACCTTCTCGCCATTCTTGACGGGTTTCGGTTTTAAGCAGTTGTTTATACGCCTCAATGGCTTTTTTATATTGACCTTCGGCCAAAAAACGAGCAGCGGTGGTCGGTAAATCGGCTATGTTTGGCAATGATGAATGTTTTTTTGGTTTAGACATATTTATCTTTTAAACAGTTTTGGGTAATCTGGAAACTTGGTAGTCTTTTCTCGTTGCCACCTACCAACCTGAAAATACCATCCGTAGGGTGGATTAAGCGAAGCGTATCCACCATCTGTTCTAATGTGGTAATTCACCTTACGCACCGCCACCCCTAGCCCCACTGCCATTAAGTTAAGCCTACCAAAGAAACCTTGAAGGTCTAAAACCAGACC
>DZAL01000191.1 GCA_022729575.1 Thiomargarita sp. | reverse complement strand
GTCTGAAACCCCATAAAAATGATAAGGCAACGACCGCGAGACTTTGGTATTTACGTTATACCGACTACCTCAAAGAATGGGAAAAATTAGTGGAATATTTCTCCTTTGAGGCGGTTTGGCACGGTAGTTTGGATAAATACCTGGCCCAACAAGCCACGCCCAAAGGGATTTTGACGGTGGATGCAGCGTTTTTAAAGGAGATGGAAGGATGGCGGGAACGATTAGCACAAAATATCGTGTCACTTAATCCCCATTTGACCTCACGTCAAATTAATTTTGCCGTGCAACAAACCATTGACCGTATTATCTTTTTGCGAATTGGCGAAGACCGGGGGATTGAAGACTACGGACGCTTATTGACCCTCACCAACGGTCCCCAAATTTATCCCCGGTTATTTCAACTGTTTCATCAGGCGGACCAACGTTATAATTCGGGTCTGTTTCATTTCAAGGCCGAAGCCAAACGAGGAGACCCGGATAATTTAACGCCGACCTTGCGGATTGACGATGCCGAGTTAACCGCCATTCTCAAACACCTCTACTACCCTGACAGTCCTTATGAATTTTCGGTGTTCCCGGCGGACATTCTAGGACAAGTTTATGAACAATTTCTGGGGAAAGTGATTCGTCTCACGGCGACTAGAGAGGCGGTAGTCGAGGAGAAACCCGAAGTCAAAAAAGCGGGCGGGGTTTATTACACGCCCACTTACATCGTCGATTACATCGTCAAGCAAACGGTCGGAAAGTTAGTGGTCGATAAAACCGTTGACGAAGTGAGTCACTTAACCATTTTGGATCCCGCTTGTGGTTCCGGCTCCTTTTTACTGGGCGCTTATCAATTCTTACTGTCTTGGCATTTGGAACAATATTTGATTTCCCCAGAGAAATGGGCGAAAGGCAAGAAACCCCGCTTATACCAAGCCCGCGGTGGTTTATGGAAATTAACGACCACCGAACGCAAACGGATTCTGTTGAATAATCTTTATGGTGTGGATATTGACATGCAGGCGGTGGAAGTGACCAAATTATCGTTATTGCTGAAAGTGTTGGCAGATGAACAAAGTGTGATTTCGCAATTATCACTGTTTCGGGAACGAGTGTTGCCGGACTTGGAAAATAATATCAAGTGCGGTAACTCTCTGATTGGCAATGATTTCTACGCAGGACAACAACAGGGATTGTTAGATGAGGAGACGTTGTATCGCGTGAATGCGTTTGACTGGGAGAAGGGCTTTGCAGGGGTGATGAAAGCGGGGGGATTTGAGGCGGTGATTGGGAATCCGCCGTATGGATTTCATCAAATTCATTCACCGGAAGTCAAACCCTATTTGAAGCAACATTTCGCTTGTTCTCAAGGCAGTTTTGAACATTATTTTCTCTTTTATGAGAAATCCTTGAAATTATTGAAAAATAAAGGGTTACATGGTTTTATTGCCCCCGTTACCTGGCTAACTATTCCCTCGGCAAAGTCGTTGCGAAAGTTCATTTTAACTCACTTTTGCCTTAAAGAAATTTGCTGGTTGCCAGAATTAGTGTTTGTCGATGCCAAAGTAAATACTCTAATATCCATCATGGCAAATTCCAAACCGGCTACGGTTAAAGTGAACATTTATGACCAACTAGGCTTTCAATCACCACCCAAACTTGAATATTTCCACCCACAATCACAATTTATCAAGGCTGGCTATGTCATTGGCATATTTGAACAAGGGAAAGATCGTGAAATTCTTGAAAACATGGTAGCTTGTTCTCAAATGCTGGCTGAAATAGCCAGACCTTGTTCAGGATATAATCCGTATGAAGTCGGCAAAGGAGAAGCACCAGGGGGTGGAGTACAAACGGAAGAAACAGTAAAGACCAAACCCTATCATGCTAAGAGAAAATTAGGAAAGGTCTGGAAACCTGAAATCGTAGGGAGAGACATTAGCCGTTACCAGGTGAATTTTACTGGCAGACGTTGGGTTAAATATGGTCCCTGGTTAACCGCACCTAGAGATCCAAATAACTTTTGTGGAAAACGGATTTTGGTCCAAGAAATTACTGGTGGATCGCAAAAACGTATCGTTGCCGGCTATTTTGAAGATGAACTATATCATAGTCGTGACGTGATTCCGATTAAGATTGAAAAAGACCTTCCACACCCATTTTATTTACTGGGTTTAATTAACTCAAGATTACTCACTTGGTATCATCACAAAAGAAACCCAAAGGCACAAAAGGGTTTGTTTCCTAAGGTGTTGGTATCTGATTTAAAAAGGCTTCCGATTCGAATCATTGATTTCAAGATTCCAACCGACAAAGCCAAACATGACCGAATCGTCCACCTGGTCACTCAAATGCTGGACCTTAACCAACGTTTAGCTACGGCTCTGGATCCGCATAGCCAAACGGTGTTGCAACGGCAAATGGAGGCGATTGATGACGAGATTGACAAGGTGGTGTATGGGTTGTATAATTTGACCGCCGCGGAAATTAAATTGATGGAGTCGCCAGAATGATAGAATAGTGATTACTCTCCTGACACCGGGGCGAATACCGTTGGCTTCTGGAATCAGGAGCGGGTAATCACCGAGACCATTTCCGCACGAGGAATCATCAGTTTTGACCAGACTGGCTTCCACCATAACGATTTCACTCGTATTCACTCGTATCAGCAGGGTTATTTCTATGTCTAACACCGTTCATCTTCAAGACTTGGTGGCACGTTTCACCAGTCAGTTAGAGACTTACCAGCAAACTTACAACGAGACCCAAACTCGCATTGATTTCATCAATCCCTTGTTCATGGCATTAGGCTGGGATGTCAATAACGAGCAAGGTCAGTCGATTACCTATCAGCCCGTAGTGCATGAAGAAGCACTGCGAATCGGTCGTGCCACCAAAATGCCCGACTACAGTTTTCGCGTCGGCGGTATTCGCAAATTCTTTGTCGAAGCCAAAAAACCTTCGGTCAATTTGAAAATCGACCCCGAACCGGCCTTTCAGGTGCGTCGTTACGGTTGGAATGCCAAATTGTCTATTAGCATCCTCACCAATTTTGCCGAGTTTGCGGTTTATGATTGTCGTCTGAAACCCCATAAAAATGATAAGGCAACGACCGCGAGACTTTGGTATTTACGCTATACCGATTATCTCAAAAATTGGGACAAATTAGTCGAATACTTCTCCTTTGACGCGGTGTGGCAGGGGAGTTTGGAAAAATATCTCACCCAACAAGCCACTCCCAAAGGGATTTTCACGGTGGATGCGGCGTTTTTAAGTGAGATTGAAGGGTGGCGCGAACGGCTGGCACGAAATATCACGGTACAGAATCTTCATTTGAGTTCTCGTCAAATTAATTTTGCCGTGCAACAAACCATTGACCGCATTGTCTTTTTAAGAATTTGCGAGGACCGTGGGATTGAAGATTATGGACGATTATTGACGCTTACCAATGGTCCCCAAATTTATCCCCGGTTATTTCAATTCTTTCATCAAGCGGACCAACGTTATAATTCGGGTCTGTTTCATTTTCGAGCGGAAGCCAAACGCGGAGACCCGGATAGTTTAACGCCGACGTTGCGGATTGACGATGCGATTTTAACCGAGATTCTCAAAAATCTCTATTATCCTGACAGTCCTTATGAATTTTCGGTCTTTCCCGCGGATATTTTAGGACAAGTCTATGAACAATTTCTAGGGAAAGTGATTCGTCTCACTGATACTAGAGAAGCCATGGTCGAGGAGAAACCGGAAGTTAAGAAAGCGGGCGGAGTTTATTATACACCAACTTATATTGTCGATTACATTGTCAAACAAACGGTCGGGAAGTTACTGGAGGGCAAGACGGTTGACGAAGTCAGTCACTTAACTATTTTGGATCCCGCGTGTGGCTCCGGCTCCTTTTTACTGGGAGCTTATCAATTTTTACTGTCTTGGCATTTGGAACAATATTTATCCTCCCCAGAGAAATGGGCGAAAGGCAAGAAACCACGCTTATACCAAGCGCGGGGAGGTTTATGGAAGTTGACGACCACGGAGCGCAAACGGATTCTGTTGAATAATCTGTATGGGGTAGATATTGATACCCAGGCAGTGGAAGTTACCAAATTATCGTTATTGCTGAAAGTGTTGGAAGATGAACAAAGTGTGATTTCGCAATTGTCACTGTTTCGGGAACGAGTATTACCGGATTTGGAAAATAATATTAAGTGCGGTAACTCGCTCATTGGCAATGATTTTTATATCGGGCAACAACCGAGTTTGTTGGATGAGGAGACGTTGTATCGCGTGAATGCGTTTGACTGGGAGAAGGGCTTTGCAGGGGTGATGAAAGCGGGGGGATTTGAGGCGGTGATTGGGAATCCGCCGTATGGGGCTGAATTTCCAGAATTAACGCTTGATTACTTAAAACGGCAATTTTCCACTTTTGTTTGGCGTGGCGAAAGTTATCTATTATTTGTAGAAAAGGTCATCAACTTGCTCAAAGTAGGCGGTTGGTTTGGCTACATTATTCCTGATACCTACTTGAATTTAGGTTTTACGCAATCCCTAAGAAGCTTTCTTCTACAATACACGCAAATGCGTGAAATAGTGTTATTACCATCTAGTGTTTTCAGCAGTGCTATAGTTGACACCACGCTACTCTTTACAGAAAAGACTAAGAAGTCGGAGACCTTTCACGAGAGTATCGTTTCGGTTAAACTGTTCAATAAAAAAGCCTGTGTTACCTCGCTTAATGAGCCTAACCGTAGTTTTTTTATATCCACCAAAAGTTGGTATGAGCAAAAAGCCTTTCTGATACAGAGTAACCTAAAGGAATTTGATTTGATCTTGAAAATAGAACACGATAAGCTAAAACTTGCGGAAGTGGTAGAAATGTTTTATGGTATCAAGGTTTATCAAGAAGGGAAGGGGAAGCCACCGCAAACCAAAAAAACGCTGGCGAACAAACCGTTTACCACCGTTAAACAAAAAACCCCGTCCTTTTTGCCTTTTTTTGATGGCAAACATATTGGACGTTATCAATTGTTATGGGCGCAGAATAATTGGCTAAACTACGGGCCCTGGTTAGCAGAACCCAGAAACCCAGAAAAGTTTACCGGTGAAAAACTCTTGATCCGCAAAATAGTTGGGAACACCTTGATTGCAACTTACCTGGCGGAGACCTCTTATTGTAATACGCTGTTATATGTTCTGAAACTACGGCGTAATGCCAGTTTTAATTATCAGTATTTACTTGGTATTTTAAACTCGCGGTTAATCGGATGGTACTTTAGAAAGAAGTTCTTGATTAGTGCTGAGGATACCTTTCCTCAAATTCTGATTCGGGATATTTTGCAATTCCCAATTCCCTTAACTAACCAAGCCACTTATGACTACTTGGTAAAATTGGTCACTTCTATGCTAGACCTTCACAAACGTTTAGCTACCGCCCTGGACCCGCATGGCAAAACGGTGTTGACACGGCAGATAGAGGCGATAGATGAGGAAATTGACAAGGTGGTTTATGGGGTGTATAATTTGACGGCAGAGGAAATTGAAATAATCAAAAATGGTAGCTAATCAGTTTAGAATGTTGGTGACGATTACCAAATGACTGAAATGATGAAAAAATGCTATCTTATTTTTATAAAGGTAAGGTAAGGTAACCTAATGAAATTGAAAACCGTACACATCGAGAATTTTCGTGGCATCAAAGAACTTGAACTTACTATTCATCCTCAGTTAACTGTGTTGATTGGTCGAAATGGTGACGGTAAAACGACGGTCTTGGATGCGATTGCCATCGGGTTAGAAAAGTTGATTACGCGCTTGACCGGGGAACGTGGACAACCATTCCCAAATAATTCCATTTATCAAACGCTAGACCCCGATGGCAAACCTAAACAGGAAGCATACACTAAGATAACGCTTGAAAATGAGGAAGGCATCCGTTGGGATAAAATCAAGAAACGTCAATTTCCGCGTGCTACCGAACCCATGCCTGCCTCTAAAGGTGATAAGGACCTCAAACTGTTCACCGACTGCCTTATCAATGCCATTCAAACTGGCACCGAAGCAGTGAATCTGCCCGTGGTGGTGTATTATCGTACTAACCGCGCAGTCCTTGATAGTGCCCAAACGACACCAATCTATTCAGAACCATCGTTGGCAATGGCGATAGAAAATCGTTTTGCTGCATTTCGCGGGGCGTTGGCCAAGGATATTTCGACGCGCTTCCATCATGCTTTTGCCTGGTTTGTGAATCAGGAAAATGAGGAGGCACGACTGATTAAAGCTAAAGCGGATTTGAATTTTAAGTTACCCGTTTTGGAGGCAGTACGTTATGCTATCGAACAAATGCTGCCTGGTTGTACTCGTCCACGTTCTACTTTGCATCCTCCCCGATTCTTGGTGGATTATCAAGACCCACAAACGGGTAAGACGGAAGAACTTTCGCTGGATCAAATCAGTGATGGCTACCGTACCGTATTAGCATTGGTCATGGATTTAGTGCAACGTATGGCACAAGCGAATCCGCACTTAGGCGAAATGGTTATCCAAACCGCACCGGCGATTGTCTTGATTGACGAAGTCGATTTACATTTGCATCCGATTTGGCAACAACGGGTGTTACTAGATTTGATGAACACTTTTCCTAAAGTGCAATTCATTGTGACTACTCATAGTCCGCAAGTCATCACCACGGTCAAAGCGGAAAATTTGAGAATTTTAGCACGAGACTCCAACCGGGGGATTCTTGCTTATCCGCCACTGATAAGTCCTTATGCCAGTGAAAGTGGATTGGCGTTAGAATCAGTTATGCACGTTGCCTCTCGTCCATCACGGCTACCAGAAGTTTCTCAACTAGATGAATATCTAGCATTGGTTAATCGTGGTGAGTATAATACACCAACCGCCAAAGACTTGAGAGAGAAATTAGAAAAAACGTTGGCCAACGACCCTGCATTGGAAGTAGCGGATATGGTAATTCGTAAGTACCAAGTGTTGAAAAAAACGGGGCTAAAAAGATGAGACACATTTGCAAGAGAAATCCTCCTTATTGTTTGACTCAACGTCAGAGGATTCACGTTCCCCAAACCGCAACAGAAGCTGAAACTGCCTGGGGTAATTTTCCCAGTGACTGTTGTGGTAAAGTGGGAGAATATCTCCACGCAGAACAATATCATCTGTGTGCTTATACTGAGTTGAACTTAGATGAATTTAAAAATGAACTTGAACAGACGAATACACCGGTGAAGTTGGGGTATCATATTGAACACGTCAAGCCTAAGAGTAAATTTCCACCACTTACCTTTGACTATAACAATCGCGTCGTGCTTGGATAGTGACAGTTTACAACAATTTGCGTTGGCTGACCGTTTTGGTGGACATTATAAAAGGGGAGAATATGACGCACAACTATTTGTTTCACCCTTGGAGTCTGATTGTCAAAAATTCTTCAGTTACGAACTGACAGGAAAAGTTAAGCCTTCTCCCAGTTTGTTGTCTTCAGACCAACAACGTGCAGAATATACCATTACGTTATTAAACTTGGGTAGTAGTCAAACTAATCAAAGTCACTACTTAGTTCTTAAACGACGCAAAATATTAGAAGAAACTAACCGTATCATCAACGAGTTATTAGATGAAACTGATTTAGAACAGAGTCGTGAGGCGATAAGAAATTTTGCAGAAATGGAGTTATGTTCAATCAATGATAAACTGAACCACTTTTGGTCAGCACGTTATCAACAATTTACCAGTGTGGGTCTGGAGGTGGTAGAAACTACCCATGAGGTAAAGGAAGTAGTGTGGTCGAATTCACCTTAACTGAAAAAACTTTTGGCGAGAAAAACTGACTGATAGTGTTTAACCGGTAACGGCTGGTAGTATCCTGCCTAGCTACAGAGGCTATCCCTGCTATAGATAGCTTCTATCATTACCTTTGGGACACTACCGAAGAGGGGAGGTTCCCTACCCATCCTACTTATTATCAGAGTTATTGACTATGTCCAATCACCTTAAGATTCAATCTTTAGTAGAACGTTTTACCAGTCAGTTAGACACTTATCAAAACCCTAACTACAACGAGACCCAAACTCGCATTGACTTCATCAACCCCTTGTTCACGGCTTTAGGTTGGGATGTCAATAATGAACAGGGTCTTACGGAAGCCTCTCGGCCGGTCGTACATGAAGAGGTCCTACGAATCGGGCGGGCAACGAAAATGCCCGACTACAGTTTTCGCGTCGGCGGTATTCGCAAATTCTTTGTCGAAGCGAAAAAACCTGCGGTCAAGTTGAAGACTGACCCAGAGCCGGCCTTCCAAGTGCGTCGTTACGGTTGGAATGCCAAATTGTCTATTAGCATCGTCACCAACTTTGCCGAGTTTGCCGTTTATGATTGTCGTCTCAAACCCAACAAAAATGATAAAGCCTCGACCGCGAGATTATGGTATTTACGTTATACCGACTATCTCAAAGAATGGGAGAAATTGGTGGAATACTTCTCCTTTGAGGCGGTGTGGCACGGCAGTTTAGATAAATACTTGGCCCAACAAGCCACGCCCAAAGGGATTCTGACGGTGGATGCGGCGTTTTTAAAGGAGATGGAAGGATGGCGGGAACGATTAGCACAAAACATCGTGTCACTTAATCCCCATTTGACCTCTCGTCAAATTAATTTCGCGGTGCAACAAACCATTGACCGTATTATCTTTTTGCGAATTGGCGAAGACCGGGGAATTGAAGACTACGGACGCTTATTGACCCTCACCAACGGTCCCCAAATTTATCCCCGGTTATTTCAACTGTTTCATCAAGCCGACCAACGTTATAATTCGGGTCTGTTTCATTTTCGTGCGGAAACCAAACGCGGCGACCCGGATAATTTAACGCCGACCTTGCGGATTGACGATGCGGAGTTAACCGCGATTCTCAAACACCTCTACTACCCTGACAGCCCTTATGAATTTTCGGTGTTCCCAGCCGATATTTTAGGACAAGTTTATGAACAATTTTTAGGCAAAGTGATTCGTCTCACGGCGACTAGAGAAGCCGTAGTCGAGGAGAAACCCGAAGTCAAAAAAGCGGGGGGGGTTTATTACACGCCCACTTACATCGTCGATTACATTGTCAAACAAACGGTCGGAAAGTTAGTGGAGGGTAAGACGGTTGACGAAGTGAGTCACTTAACCATTTTGGATCCCGCTTGTGGCTCCGGCTCCTTTTTACTGGGAGCTTATCAATTCTTACTGTCTTGGCATTTGGAACAATATTTGATTTCCCCAGAGAAATGGGCGAAAGGTAAGAAACCGCGCTTATACCAAGCACGGGGAGGTTTATGGAAGTTGACGACCACGGAACGCAAACGGATTTTGTTGACTCATCTCTATGGCGTGGACATTGACCAGCAGGCCGTGGAAGTCACGAAGTTATCTTTATTGTTGAAAGTGTTGGAAGATGAACAAAGTGTGATTTCGCAATTGTCACTCTTTCGAGAACAGGTGTTGCCGGATTTGGAGAATAACATCAAGTGTGGTAACTCTCTGATTGGCAATGATTTCTACGCAGGGCAACCACAAGGATTGTTGGATGAAGAGACATTATATCGCGTGAATGCGTTTGATTGGCAGAAGGGATTTGCGGTGGTGATGAAGAGTGGAGGATTTGATGCCGTCATTGGGAATCCGCCGTATGGGGCGACTGTGTGGCAAGAAGAGACCGGTTATTTAGCCAAACAATATCCAAATACGTTGGCTACTTTGGAAAGTTACATACTGTTTTTGGAAAAAGGATTAAAGTTACTGAAACAATCCGGACTATTGGGGATGATTGTGCCTAATACCTGGACTCAAATCTTTTCGGGTGCCATTTTCAGACGATACCTAATTGGCAAGTTTACGCTACAACAGATTGTTCATTTCACTTACAAAGTATTTCCGCGTGTTACTGTAGATTGTGAAATTGTGGTGGTCAAAAATATTGAACCCCATCACAATCAAATTACGATCACGATTAGTTCTTTGGAGAAAGAAGCCATCTATCAGGTGAAACAGAGTACGTGGATCGCCAAAGATGGTGATATTCTCTCGGTCTTACAAACCGAGGAGAGTGAGGCAATTTTTAAGAAGATCGAGGCCATTTCGAAATCCTTGTCGTGTTTCTGCGAAGTCAAAAATGGAGTCAAACCTTTTGAAGTTGGCAAGGGTAAACCAGCACAAACCAAAAAAGTTTTGAAAGATAAGCCTTACGTTAGTATCGCCCCCAAAGACGAAACTTTCAAACCTTTGTTGCGTGGTAGTTTAATCTCTCGTTACCGCAATTTGTGGAATGGAGACTATTGGATAAGTTATGGAAGTTGGTTAGCAGCTCCTCGTGATCCAAGCATTTTTTTCGATGTTGAGGAAAAAATAGTTGTTCGTCAAACTGGCGATGGTATCATTGCTACCCTTATTGATAATCAATTTGTGTGTAGAGATAACTTACATATCTTGATTTTGAAGGACGGTATGATGAATTTAAAGTATCTCCTGGGACTATTAAATTCCCGGTTGATTAACTATTATTATCGCACCATGAATCCAGAGAAAGGAGAAGTTTTTGCACAGGTAAAGGCAGCACACTTGAAAAGACTCCCCATTCGTCCCATTGATTTCAACAACCCGATTGACCAAGCCACCCATGACTACTTAGTAAAACTGGTCACTCAAATACTGGACTTGAATAAGCGTTTGGTGGCCACCATGGACCCGCATGGCAAAACGGTGTTGAAACGGCAGATAGAGGCGATAGATGAGGAAATTGACAAGGTGGTTTATGAGGTGTATGATTTGACGGCAGAGGAAATCAAGATGGTAGAGAACAATTTAGTAGGGTAATGACTTTCACGGCTACTTCTCGAAACCACTATCCACCGCATAAGCTGAGTTAGAAAGAGGCTAGAAACCGAGTGTCTTTAAGAAACTTGGTTTCTTTGGGGAGTTCGAAAACTTAATTCCATCAACCTAAAAAATGATAACCTATGTCCACCTCACTTCCTATTCAAACCCTAGTTGACCGTTTCACTAGCCACAGGGAGACTTATCAGCAGCCCAACTACAACGAGACTCAAACTCGCATTGAGTTTATCAACCCGTTGTTTATCGCCTTAGGCTGGGATGTCAATAACGAGCAAGGTCAGTCGACTATCTATCAACCGGTCGTACATGAAGAAGCACTGCGAATCGGTCGTGCCACCAAAATGCCCGACTACAGTTTTCGCGTCGGCGGTATTCGCAAATTCTTTGTCGAAGCGAAAAAACCTGCGGTCAAGTTGAAGACTGACCCAGAGCCGGCCTTCCAAGTGCGTCGTTACGGTTGGAATGCCAAATTGTCTATTAGCATCGTCACCAACTTTGCCGAGTTTGCCGTTTATGATTGTCGTCTCAAACCCAACAAAAATGATAAAGCCTCGACCGCGAGATTATGGTATTTACGCTATACTGACTACCTCCAAGAATGGGATCAATTGGTCGAATATTTCTCCTTTGACGCGGTGTGGCATGGTAGTTTAGAAAAATATCTAACCCAACAAGCCACGCCCAAAGGGATTCTCACGGTGGATGCGGCGTTTTTAAGTGAGATTGAAGGTTGGCGGGAACGGCTGGCACGAAATATCACGGCACAGAATCCACATCTGAGTTCTCGTCAAATTAATTTCGCGGTGCAACAAACCATTGACCGCATTATCTTTTTAAGAATTTGCGAAGACCGTGGGATTGAAGATTACGGGCGCTTATTGACCCTCACCAATGGCCCTCAAATTTATCCCCGGTTATTTCAATTGTTTTATCAAGCCGACCAACGTTATAATTCGGGTCTGTTTCATTTTCGTGCGGAAACCAAACGCGGCGACCCGGATAGTTTAACCGCGACGTTGCGGATTGACGATGCGATTTTAACCGCGATTCTTAAAAACCTCTACTATCCTGACAGTCCTTATGAATTTTCGGTATTTCCCGCCGATATTTTAGGACAAGTCTATGAACAATTTCTCGGCAAAGTGATTCGTCTCACTAACACCAGAGAAGCCGTGGTCGAGGAGAAACCAGAAGTCAAAAAAGCGGGCGGGGTGTATTACACGCCGACTTATATCGTCGATTACATTGTCAAGCAAACGGTCGGCAAACTGGTAGCAGGTAAGACGGTTGACGAAGTCAGTCACTTGACCGTCCTTGACCCCGCCTGTGGTTCTGGCTCCTTTTTACTAGGTGCGTATCAATTCTTACGATCTTGGCATTTAGAACAATACTTATCCTCCCCAGAGAAGTGGGCGAAAGGCAAGAAACCGCGCTTATACCAAGCACGGGGAGGTTTATGGAAGTTGACGACCACGG
>DZAL01000190.1:6948-12342 GCA_022729575.1 Thiomargarita sp. | reverse complement strand
TTATTGACCTTCAAATTTGGTTACGATAATTTAGATCATGCCGTCTTTGCCACGCGAGGACTGAAATTAGACCTGACCGGGCAACTCTATCATCCAGTGATTGGCTCGGATCTGAGTTATCAGAAATTCAGTCTATATGCCCGCGCTCATGCCCATTGGGGATCACATGTCATTTTGTTATCCGATTTAACGGTGGAGACGGCACTTAATTCAATGTTACCGGACTATGAATATTTTGCGGTCGGCGGCTTTAATTTATTATCCGGCTTCCGCCAAGGCCAACAAACTGGCCGTCAAGCTCTCGTCATGCGAGCCGGTGGCTTATTTGATTTACCTTCCACCGTGGCCAAATTTGGGGCCACTGAATATAAATTTTTAGGACTGATTCATGCGGGCAAAGCGTGGGATGCCACTTATCAAGAAATTGACTTGAGTGAGTTAAATTACGGCGGCACCGCGGCCATTATCTGGGATACTCAATTTGGCGTAATTCAACTGGGAATCGGTTACACCGACAACGGTAGTTTTAGGTATCATTTATCGCTAGGACGTGTTTTTTAACAGTAGTGCTGAAATCTGGGTAAGCAAGAACCGAACTCTCGTTCCCACGCGCGTCAGCGTGGGAACGAGAAAGGATAAGGTTCGATGGTTTCGTATCGTTCCCACGCTGACGCGTAGGAACAAAATAAATTTTAATACCTTCATTGGCTTGGCGAGACTATCAAACTATTGACTAAATTGACGTTAAATTACTCCTTACTCCTTACTCCTTAGTAAAAAAAGCATACTGCCCCACCTGACACCGTTGCTGATGTAACCACTTCACTACCTCCAAAGGTTCGGGCAAAAACAGGTTTTTCTCTGACGATAACAACTGCTGCAACTCCTGTGGTGGTTTATCACACCAAATCGCCACCAAATTATCTCCTCCAAAGGGTGCAATCACCTGTATCGACTTTAACGAATAAGGAAACTCAGATACGGTTGGAAAATGCTGTTTCCGTGCTAACGGATACAAAAATTGCAACTGCCCATTGCCCGTCAAATTAAACAAGGTCAACGCCTTTAACTGAGGGTCCTTAGGGGAAATTGTAAAATGCAACAACTCTCCTTGTTGATGCACCCTATCTCCTTCTGTCAACTTTATCTCCACCGGTGGCAATCGCATATCAAATTGCGTCTCCAACGCCATTAACAACCGCTGCTTGTTGATTATAGGTTGCCAATCATTACGCCCTAGCTCAGACAATTCGGTTGCCAGATCATGCGTATGATTAAACACTTCCACCTTTGTGCCACTCATCACAAAACGTAAATCAAACGGTTGATTGGATGACACCCACCGCACATACTTTAACCCCGCCGGTGGCTTACCCCCTTCCACCCGAATCGCCACCGCCGATTCCTCCGGAGTCATTGCGGGCGCAGGTGTAGGTATCACAATATTGACCGGTAACATAATCACCGATTGGTTATCTGATTGAGGCAACAATTGAGGTTGTTGCAACCGATTAGTCAGGCCAACCACTTTCTCAGTTAAATACTGCTCCAACTCACTGCGTTCTAACTGAGAATTTTCATTACTATCGGCTAGACCGTTTAACGCTTGAGCAAAAAAGTAACTTAACGCCCCATGAGCCTGATTCTCGGCGGTGATTTCACAGACCTTTTGACTATCCGATTGTTGCGCCGTAATAACAGTGACATGTTTAAGCACTTCTTTCTCATCGCCCTGCGTGGTCAACTTGAGTGGTGGTATTTGTTGTAACCCAGAAGAAGTACGTTCATTGGTAAAGCGACAAATTTCTCGACTAGCGAAACTTTTCTCTCTTATCACCAGACCACCAGAATGACAGCTATCGGCCACCAATACAATGTGATATGAACTGGCCTGAGCAAACAACTCGGTCAGTTCATCGTCACGGAGGATGCCTTGATAAAGAACCAAAGTTTCATCTTTACCATCCACCTCATCCACAGGAGATTCATCCTCTTGTTGAGAACCATGACCGGCATAAGTAAAAATCAAAGTATCGCCCGGCCGGGCTTGTTTGACCATCTGTTGCCAAGCGTGGATAACATTAGCACGAGTCGCTTGGGAATTTAACAACACTCGTACCTTGGGAAGTTGCACTTGAATGTTACGCAAAGTTTTTGCAATCAATTCAGCATCGTTCACCGCTCCGGCCAAAGATTCGGTGCCGGAGGGATATTGGTTAATTCCTACCGTCAGGGCATGTTGGGCCGCCTGGGGGGCGTAATTGGGTAGCCCTAAAAGTAGGGAAGTCATCAGAGAAATAGAGAGTTTAGGAAGCATCATAATATAATTTTTCCGAAGTTAACAATTACTTTCATAAGAAGGTAGTCCTGAAATCTGGGCGATACTAGCTTTCCTAAGCCTTCGAGGCTTAGGAAAGCTAAATTCTCTTCATCTCGTTACCATGCCCCGCGTCCCCTCACTGCCACTCAGACTACGCTGGCTGCCATCCGGATCCGCAATCGATGAACTGGCCACTGGACACCGGGTGTAGGGACGAGGTTTTAATTCACTCCGCCACCGCAAAATAAATGCCGCCGACTTTCTCATAATTGGGGTCAATCGCCAAACGAATTCGTTCCAAAAAACCCTGAAAACCCAAAACGGTGGGACCTTGCCAACCTTCACAAAACAGAAAAGTGCCCTCGACTGTCAAGGGGTCTCCCCAGTCAGCCGTTAATTGGACCTGTACTCGATAGAGGCTTCCCTCAAAGTTTCCCAATCTAGTGTTGATGGTACTGGTTCCTACAGACATTCCCAACAACACTTGTTTTTCTAAAAAGCGTTGATACACTTCCGCACCTGCTACGGATAATTCCGCGGCGGTGTCCAATAAGGCCATCTGTTGGGTTTGAATAGCCAGAAATTCGCATTCCACACCCAGAATTAATTTGTAGGCCCCAAAGTTATACATAGGATAGACATAAGCCCCGCCGGTACTCCACGGTAACTCTTGCTGGTGGTGTTTGCAATAAAGATGTTTCATGGTCATTTCCACTGTTCGAGTTTCAGGTTAATAAACAAAGCAATGTTCAATTGACCAGCGTTTTCTAGGGTGCGGTGCAACTCACAAAAACTTGAGTTAGCCCCAAGCAATTCGCCCTCATGCAGGGCTACCCATTGCCCTAAATACTCTTCGTGGTGGTGGTGTAACCAATTCATAGTTTGGCGCACATTCTCAGCCGTTTTGGGAATACGGGTGGACGGTATGGACGACGTGACGATAGGTTTGGGAATCAAACGGTTCATGGTATTATCCTTGGTTAACAGTTATCAAAGTTATTGAAGTGATTATAGCAGTGTCTGGTGGTGTTTGCAAGAAAGATATTTCATGCTCAAGTCAAGATTCATCTCGTTACCACCCTCCGCGTCCCCTCACTGTCAATGCCATCGCTGCCACCCAGACCCGCAAATCCATGAGGTGAACACGGGATTCCGAGCGTCCGGGCGGCATTCCTACGCGGAGCGTAGGAACGAGGTTTAAAAACGCCAAATTAACGAAGCTCGTAGTGGCACGAGTCGTTCCTTCACTTTTCCTAATTTATCTACTCCTTTTTCTTTTTTAGGAGGTTCGGCATCCATGTCGTAATTAAAGTAATCCATCGAGATACTCCAGGTAATGTGACGAGTGAGAGTGTTTTGGAGTCTAACTCCTCCCGTGAGTCCGCCGGTGGTGCCGGTGGTTGGCCCACCTTGTAAAGGAATAATACCGTGATAATCAGAACTAAATTCACTCTGCAAACGGGCATAGGCGAGATTGATTTGAAACTGCCAGGTAGCACGAATTGGCCAAGCCAGGGAAACTCCTCCAAAAACACCATCAGTTTTGAGTATGGTAGAATCTTCTGGAGCAAAGGTTACTTTTCCCGTAGGGTATCGTCTATGAGTGCCATTGATCTCTGATTTGCCGGCTTTATATCCGGTAGTCAAGGTGACGGAGCCGTCAAGAAACATTTTATATGGGATGGCACAGCCTATTGTTCCTGCTAAATCTCGGCGATTAAAATCGATGTTCTCATCTCTTGGAGGTATTGCATCGGGGTCAAAATTTCGGTCGTCTCCTACACCGGTGAGTTGATAATACCCATCAACAAACAGTCTTTCGCAAAAATTGGTAGCGATAGAGACGGTACCTCCCACTCCAAAAAAAGGAGAAGTATCTCGCCACTCTACATTGTTACCTCCTCCTGAGAGATATTTTTCCTGGTATTGATAATTTATAATACCCGTAGTTACCCGTGGTTCAAACGTTGGAATATCAATGGCCTGGGCCGTAGTAAATGGCATCATCAGACCTGCCAAGAGAAGGGCCATTAAGAAAGTGGGTAGGTAATGGTGGTGGTGCGGTGGTGGTAAAAAACAGTTCACGTTTGATTTCCTCTGGTTTTGGGTAGTCCTAAAATCTGGGTGAGGTTAGCTTTCCTAAGCCTTCGAGGCTTAGGAAAGCTAGTCTCGCCCAGATTCCATGACTACCTGATTTTGATTTCCAGGAGTCTCAAAGCGAAACTTGGCCTTGGACTCCTGAGTCATTTTATGGGTTAGTTTTACCCGTGTCTGAAGTTGTACTTTCTCCAGTTGCCGTAGAGGTAGTACTTTCAGTGGTAGCCGTATCCGTAGCCTCACTGGTAGAAGAACCATCTCCACTGTCAGGTGAGAAGATAATTTCCATAGTGGCCGCTACCTTATTTCCGTCCATGAGATACACCGTGTAACCCAAACTCTGGTTAGATTCTAATTTTTTATCATCCTTGCTGCTACCAAAATTGGGTTGGGCCGAATCGGTCTCCTTTCCCATATCATCTTTCTGTTCGAGACAAATAGAGAGTTCCTGGTTATCGTCCTTAAGTGGTTTAAATCTCTCGCCACTCTTGAGAGCATCACATCCTTTGGTTTTCGTTTTCCAAGTATATCGCCATTGGTCAGCAGGAGTGTTGTCGTCTATACCACCAAGCTGTTTAACTGTGAGTTTTTGGGGGAAAGACTCATCTTTCTCCTTCACATTCTGGAGTCTCTTCTGCACAAAGTAGTTGTAGAAGCCTTGTAAGTAGGCGATCATGCAAGGTTGTGGGTTTTTCTTGCAATCGGCCAAGGTATCGTGGGCGTTGTAACCATCGCTGAAGCCTTGATTTTTCTTGCATTCCTCCGTGTTGGCATCCTTATCGCTACAAGACTTCGGTTGTGAAGTGGTAGGATCCACATACCCTGTATATTTGGCTACTTCAGTCGTGGTGGTGGTGTTAGCTACCTTCTTACCTTCTTCATAGCCGGTGGTGAAGCCTTGATTTTTCTGGCATTCCGCCGCGTTGGCATCCTTATCGCTACAAGACTTCGGTTGTGAAGTGGTAGGATCCACATAC
>DZAL01000190.1:0-6848 GCA_022729575.1 Thiomargarita sp. | reverse complement strand
CAGTCGTGGTGGTGGTGTTAGCTACCTTCTTACCTTCTTCATAGCCGGTGGTGAATCCTTGATTTTTCTGGCATTCCTCCGCGTTTACATCCTTATCGCTACAAGACTTCGGGGTTCCATTCTCCACGTACCCCGTATATTGGGCAATGGCTTCTGTCTTCTGTGCTTGAGTGAAGAGTGTGTAAATCGACTTACATATCTCTTCCGTCGAAACGGGGCAACTGCTTTGGAGAATATACCCATTGTACTGGGACTTGCAAGCGTCTTGAGTGATAAGGCCGTTGCCGCACGACGACAGTTGACTACTTAAATTACCTTTCTCAGTGTTGCACGTCGACAGTTGGCTGTTGAGGCTATCCTTCTCAGAGTTGCAACTGCTTTGGGTGATATACCCATTGTACTGGGAATTGCAGTCCCCTTGAGTGATAAGGCCGTTGCCGCACGACAACAGTTGACTATTTAAATTACCTTTCTCCGTGTTGCACGTCGACAGTTGGCTGTTAAGGCTATCCTTCTCAGAGTTGCAAGCGTCTTGAGTGATAAGGCCGTTGCCGCACGACGACAGTTGACTACTTAAATTACCTTTCTCCGTGTTGCACGTCGACAGTTGGCTGTTGAGGCTATCCTTCTCAGAGTTGCAAGCGTCTTGAGTGATAAGGCCGTTTTTTTGCGAATCACACTGCCCTTGAGAGATAAATCCCTGACACTGTGCCAAACCATCATTAAACCCACTATCATAACAATCCGCCCAAGCCGCCTGCTGACCAAACCACGTCAACGCTACCGCCAAACCGGTCGCTATTCGTACTCGTGTGAAACTATATGTCATAAAATTAAACCTCCAATTGAAAAATAAGTCATATTTGAGTAGAAACCGAATTTGTTCAACAAACCCGGTTTCTTCCCTCCTAATTTAGTTACCAAAATCCCCCTATCGGAGAACTGGAACGTGCAAAATAAAAATCTCCACCTAACCCAGAATACTTCCAAGGCTGTTGCGCTTGGCCAGTCTTCTTCTTCACTTCATCAATCACCTCCTGAAATAACTGATCTATCGGCACCCCTGGATCTGCAATCCGGGCTACCAATTCTTGAGTATATGGACTATTCGTCCCCTCACCATCACGCGCTACCTTGCCTCGCGCCGTGGCATACGCAAAGAAGGAATTGCTAGGTTCATCAGACAACGTTAGCTTGTCATCAGCCCATGCCACACCTTTCAATGCCTCTCCCACACTTCTGGTCACCACCCCTTCACCCGCTTCATTTCTCGCCAACGTTGGATTGTTGCGACAATTGTCGAGGATGAAGATGTTTTGCGTGGGAGTCTGTTGGTCCTTCTTCAAGGTCTCGTTTAACCCGTTAATCTCCGTAAAGAGAGAAGCTAAGGGCACTACACCCGGTAGATTTTTATCAGCTTTCTTGTCAGAAGGCGGATTTGCCGCATCTACTGCCAGTAGCCAGTTATCACCATTATATTCCGCACCGTGTCCAGAATAGTAAAACAATGCCACTCGTTTGGTGCCAGGACGATAACTGATTTTCAGTTCCTCACGAAATTGCTGAAAGGCTGTTTCCATCTTGGCTTTGGTCAGGTTTTCGTGAGATATGACCTTAAAATGCAGGTCTTCCAACGCCTTGATCATTGCTTTGGCATCCTGAAGCGGATTATTTAGTTGGTATTTCTTATCCAAAGAAGGATAATTGGCATTGCCTATCACTAAGGCAATTCGTGATTCTCCTTGAAACGCCTCACGCACGGTTTCCCCCACAGTGGTGGAGGTAGGCCCCGACGCGCAACTGGCCAGCAGCAGGCATAGTAGTGAGGTGGTAATAGGGTATTTGAATAACATAAAGTTTCTCCTTTAGAAAGATTCTCGATTAAACCTGACAGGTCTAACAGACCTGTCAGGTTTGGTGGCCAATCCAACTAACGACACGCATTCGAATCAGCCACGCTTCGGTCAAGCGCAAATTCGACGCGCCGGTTGAGTTGGTTAATATGTTCCTGTGTGTAATTACTGGGATCATACAGCGATAATGCTTCTCGCTTTCCCTTGCCCAGAGTGGTAATCTTAGCCACGCTAATTCCTTCCGTTATCAAATACTTTTTTAAAGTCTCGGCCCGTTGTTTGGATAACTCACAATTATAGTTATCGGCACCCACCGGGTCCGTATGACCCACCAAAGTGATACGGTGAGGATTTTGACGCTTAAAGTATCCCACCAGTTTATTGGCAGAGTGTTGACCTTCTTGGGTAAAGGTCGCTTTGCCAAAGACGAATTGCACGGGGACCGGGGTGGTTTCCACCGCCAATGCCGAACGGAAAATCCCACCCGGTTCACCTCCCCCTCGGACCGTGCTGAGAGTCCCCGTGAGTAATTGAGTTTCTACTGCTAATTGATAGACCTTCTGTTTCTCCGCAGAGGTAGGTGGAATGGGGGTCTCTTTGGGGTCGTCTAACAAATCCAAGGCTTGATTAAACAATCCCGAAGCGGTTGACCATTCCTGGTGCCGCCAGGCAATTTCGCCCAAGACGGCTTGCACTTCCCATGAATTAAATGGGGCATAGCGTGGTTGCAATAACAGTTGCTTGGCTGGTTCCAATGCACCGGCTTGCAATAATTGTTTAGCCTTGGCCACCGCTAGTTGTGACATCTGACGTTGCAGATGGTCTATTTCCTCCAAAGTGCAGTGAGACTGTCTTTTGAACGGAGGTAATAGAGCCGCCAAAGTGTCCAAGTCTCTATTTTGTAAGGCTTGGTTAAGTGGCTGGTTATCCTCAGTGCAGGCCAGACCGATGGGGGACTGAGTGCTGAGGAGGTAGCTGATAACGAAAATCAGGGGGCGTCGTTTTATCATATAAATGGTCTCCTAATTTTGAGGGAGTGTAGGGTGCGTCCCACGCACCATTTCTCAAATTCACAATGGTGCGTGGGACGCACCCTACTTAGACTATTGAGTAATTTCATAAGTTATCGTGGTCATAACCCATTGTTCTTTTTGCAAATTTTGATTTAGCCAGTCGGTAAGGCTGCTGACCGGTTGATTTGACAGTTGTCGAACTTTCTCTAAATCACGGTCAGTCTTAACCAGTAAAGCGACCAAAGACCGGGGGCCAACTTCTTGGGGGGCCCGGAGTTTAGCCTCCAAATCGAAGTAACGTTCATCGGGAAGGAGGAATTTTTTATCTGCCAGGAGTTGAAAATATTG
Organism: Thiomargarita sp.; assembly: GCA_022729575.1. GTDB lineage: Bacteria > Pseudomonadota > Gammaproteobacteria > Beggiatoales > Beggiatoaceae > JAABRD01. The sequence goes on along the minus strand of DZAL01000190.1, from coordinate 3,634 downwards.
TTTACCACTGCGCTCTTGGTAAACCGGATTGGGAAAAACTGGAGACAATGCTCCGCCGTCTTTATTTTCTGCATCAAATACAAATAGATAGCCGCCTTGAGCAGAAGTAATCGCCAGTTGTACTGCATCGCCTGGACGAAGACGGTTGCTGGGTGAAATTTCCAGGTGTATTTCTCCCAAACTAACCGGAGGAGAGGGTTTAGTCGGTTCCTCAGGAGTCATTGACTGGGGTGAGGTGGGTGACGATAACGATGCCACGTTGTGAGGCAGAAAATCAAATTGTGGTTGTTGAATTTTCTCTCCTTCGCGATCTTGATAAGGAATTGGTTCTACGGCACGTTGCATAATAGTTTCCCAACTGGCGGGGTAATCGGCGGCCAGTTGTTGGTACAGCACGTTTAACAATTGATTAGTAAATTTACCACCAAACTCTTCTCCTATAGAAACCTGACCGGCTTTAGAACCGGAAGCAATAATGTGGTAGCCTGACGGTTCTAAAAACAATTGGCGATAATTGTCTGGCTTAGAAGTGCCGGTAAACCAGTTTTTGTCTCCTCTCCCACGAATCAAATCATTACAGGCATCGGCCATCACCATAAAAAAGCGGGGACCTTTTTGTCTAAGGGAATCCACCACTTCGTCTAGGTCCAGACGATTGTCTTTCACCGAGCAACGCCCCCCGCCCTCGACACACAAGTAGGGCCATCTAGACTCCCGTTGTTCCGCTTGACGACCTCTGGTACCGTGACCGGAGTAATAAAAAATCACCATATCTTGTCCAGTGATCGATAATTGTGTTAACAGGTTGACTACCGCTTGACGCGACAGTTGCTCTCCCTGAATAATCAAGGTGTGATTGGGAAGTTGAGTATGTTTAGAAATATTGTTCACTAAAGTTTTTATATGGTCTAAATCGGCCTGAGTACTTTTGCCAATCTCGCTGTCACGGGTGTCGGCAATAATAATGGCATACAAAGTCGGCACCCCATTGGCAGGAGGCACCGTGATTGCCATGCCGTATGGAAAAGAATACGATGGCGATACGGCCTCTTGGTCTCCCCCAGCGGAAGACGCGGTTGACTTCCCTGGCGTGGCCTGACAAGCGGTTAGGCAGGTGCCTAGAAGTATCGTAATAATGAGAAAATCTTTGGATGTCATAATTGTTTACCTTAAAAGCCGGAGTCCAAAACCTGTTTTGGACTCCAATGTTCTATTTTTTCACACAAATTTGAATGCCAGAATCATCTATACAACATTCTTTAGTCTGGTCCTTGGGGTCGGGGCCATACTGGTTTTGAGAGCAAGCCCCAATGCCCGTTACTGCTCCTGGTTGCGGAGAACAACTGCCGCCGGCGCAAGTAGCAGGTAACGGTGATAGAGGTGCTAGAATCACTTGCACTTCTGACTGGGGTTGTTGCACCTTATTGGCCTGTGACAAGCGAATCGGTTTGTCCGCTCGTTGCATTAGAGCTTTCCAATCGGGTGTCGAGGTGGCAGCAGAAAGTTCTTGGTTTAAATTATCTAACCAAATATGAGTGTAGAGTCCGCCGACCTCGGCACTGCCGTAAGAATATTGACCGGCTTTGGAACTAGAGGCGATAATGTGACCTTGATAATCCAAAAACAGTTTCTTGTAGTGGTCGGGATTTTTAATAGCTTTGGCCGGCAAATAGGGCAGCCGGTCCACCACGCTATTACACGCATCAGCGATGGCTATCCACAGACGTGGTCGCATTTGTTGTAACGTATTGATTACCCAATTTAAATCCAGCATTTGGTTCAAACGAGTGGCAGAACCTGCTACCGCCAATAAAGGCCATTTAGACTCTTGGTCATGTTTGCGCCCGCCATGACCGGAGTAGTAAAACATGACGACATCTTGTGGACCGACGTTAAGTGTCTGAAGGGCCTGCTTGATCTGGTCAGTGCTATTTTCTTTGACTCCCAGTTGATTACCTTGGACAGTTTGTAAATTCGCGGTGAGACCAGTATTTTCCGTAATGGCTTCGACCAGTTTACGCAGATTGGCCAGGTCAACTTTGACACTGGCACCAATACTATCGTCATTGGTATCTCCCACTAGCACGACATGAAGAGTGGCGGCTTGTACTGGTAGGAGGAAACCATACAGAAGAACCATTATCAAAGTTATTGGGGGGTAAAGTTTTACGGTGTTCATAATTCATCCTCGCACAAAGTTAGGACTGGGAGTGAGTTTAAGGGAACCATGCCGCCCGTAACTGTTGTAATTGCGGTCGAATAGTCGCGTTGAAATCTTCAGTTTTAGCGTGTCCTTGATAGACCACTTTCCAAAGTTCACAAGCAAACGACCAGAGCAGGTCAACCTCTTGATCGGCTTTGATAAAACGTAAGCCGGTGTCAGGACGAAAGGGGCAACGGTTGGAAATGTCAAATAAGTAACTGGCTTCGGAAAAAACTAAGGTTTGAACGGTTTGGATTTGTGAAGCCGTGAGCAGTGGACCAACTTTGAGAATGGGATAACCTGCCAGTTGATTCTTAGCGGGTAAGGTCTCATCGGTGGTTTCGGCAAGCAGTTGAAAACTTTCAACCCGGTCTGGTTTAGACAAGATGTCAATAATTTGGGGGCCAAGAAAATCCAGCACTAAACGAGAAGTAGGGGAAACTGGTTTGGAGTCTTCTGGAAGAGATGGGATAACAATCGGCGGCGATAAATTCTCAGTGGTGTTGGGCACTGTAGCCGTGATGGAATTTTCGACACCAAAGAGGAGAGGAGAAGTTAAGGCAATAGGAAGGAGTAGTAGGTAAGCTACTAGAATAGAAACCTTATTTTTATAACCCTTCTCTGGGGGGGGGGGCATTGATTAAACTTCATCATAAAAAATATCTCCAATTTATAATATTTATAGATAACAATACTTCTGAACATAAATAGGTTCATGGCAATGGTTTTTAGTCAATCACATCGAGATTTGGTGTTCAGAACGTTTTTACGTGTGGTCGAGAATGATTTCATCATGCTTTTTATTGGTTGTCAAGTAGATGGTCAAAAAAATTTTCGTTAGAAGTGATTAAAGAATTTAACTTTTACCAAAAATTCAATGAACCTATCCCACTATTCATTTTTAAACGTTTAAGTCGGTTATCAAAATCACCAAATTAAAACTAAAGAAAATGAGATTGAGAGCCCGGTTGAGTGATTGACGATAAATTAATGGTTTAGGATAGTGGGATAGGTTCATCCCATTCCAGTCCTCTCCGTACATAGGAATGAAATCATTTCCCCTATGTACGTGGTGCCTCTTCGGTAATCTCATACAGTCATCAAAATTGCGCTGTCAGTCCTGTTGCAAAGCTACGCTTTGAACTTCATTTCTATCCGCGGCGGCTGTCCATGGCTTCTCGTAACGCTTCTCCAATAAAAATTAATAAGGTTAAGGTGGCTACTAAGACGACGAAAGTGCTTAAAGAAAGCCACCAGGCCGTGATATTGGCTTTACCTTGGGCTAGTAATTCGCCTAAGCTGGGGGATGAGGGTGGGAGGCCCAGTCCGAGAAAATCTAAACTGGTTAACGCTAAAATCGAGCTGCTGATTTCGAAATGATAGCGCGTGGTTATCAAGCCATTCAAGCGCAAGCGGCTTTATTTAAACTGT
>DZAL01000189.1 GCA_022729575.1 Thiomargarita sp. | reverse complement strand
TAAGCCGGCCAAAGAAACCTTGAAGGTCTAAAACCAGACCTTCAAGGTTAAAACCTGACCGGGGGATTCCTTAACTTAATGGCATTGACCCTTAGCCCCTCCTTAGCAACAATGCCATTAAGTTAAGCTAAAGTTACGGCGTTGGAGTCCAAATCTTCAGATTTGGCAACGCCGTCTTACCTTAGCCAATCTCGTCCAAATCTGAAGGTTTGGACTCCAACGCGGCTTAACTTAATGGCATTGCGGCTAAAGCCTCTACTCCAACGTTTTTAATGGCGGTTTCAGCGGTTTCCCACCTTAAAACAGATGTTGCACACCAGGTTTACCTATTTGTTCTACAATGAATTTGGCCAGTAGGGATAACACCCCTTCGAGGGGTGTTATCCCTCAGAGCTCAAGTACCACAGTGGATGAATATTATCTCGTTCCCACGCGCCAGCGTGGGAACGAGCAAAAGGGATGCTGGCGCGTCCCGACGGCATTCCCACGCTGGCGCGTCAATGCCATTAAGTTAAGTCGCGTTGGAGTCCAAATCTTCAGATTTGGACGAGATTGGCTAAGGTAAGACGGCGTTGCCAAATCTGAAGATTTGGACTCCAACGCCGTAACTTGAGCTTAACTTAATGGCATTGCGGCTAAAGCCTCTACTCCAACACCCCCGGCAACCCTTTCACAATCCTCACCGTCTCCACACTCACTCGCACCACCCGTTTCACCAAGTCCAGAATATACCGTGGGTCCTCCGACCAGTCATTGGGGTCATTTTTAATCCCGCTGTCTTTATCGGTAGTGACTTGATAGCGTTCGATAATCCAATCCAGGGCCGATTTGCCATTGACGATATATTCATAAGTCTCTAGTGGAATGCCCGATAACGTAAGGTGACGGTTGTAAATCAGCGTGGTTTTGTCGAGGACTTTATTGGTCTTCGCAAAGGTCATTTTATCGACTCGATACAGAGTTTGGTCGTGATGAAAGGTGTGTGATTTTAGACCTCGGAGGTCTTCGAGACCTCCGAGGTCTGACCGCACGTTAAGACTAGCCCGTGCTTCTATAGTCTCTTGCAACGAATAAGGTTCTATCGTTTCATAGTTTAAATGCCACTGCGCTAACTCCCGACCAGCCTTACTGAAAGCCCAAAAATCTTTGACCAGAGGAATGCGAGGCAACATCTTTTTGAGGTCTGCCGCAAAGCGAGTTTTGTAACTTGGAGAATGCAAGATGCCATAGACATAGTAAAAAATGTCTTCCTTGGTCAGTTTGGCCCCGTAGGTTTTACGAAACTCGGCTAGGATAGCATCGGGAATATTGTCTTTGCGGGCATAGTCTCCCGTAGGCGCGGCAAAGAGTCCCTTGGCTTCGGTCGGTTCGTAAGTGTAGAGTGGGAAGCATTGAGTGCCCGAATGTTGCATATTCAAATCAGGTATGACATTGACAATTAACGCAGATGATTCTTTAGTACCACCCAGTGCGCTAATACAAATCACCACATTTCCCAACTTCTCATTTGGGAAAAATTTGGGCATTTGATAAACGCGGTTATTAAACTGTCTATCAAAATACAGCCATTGCTTACAAAATGGGCGGTACATACTCCGAACAATATGAGTTTTCTCAAATGTCCCTGGTTTATTTCGTGCTAAATCTTGTTTAACCTCCATCGTCCAACTAATTTTCTTCGCATCAACATCAATAAACTTGTCCACTTCAGGACGCTTCTCTTTAGGCAAGTTGTGATAAGCCGCCACTTGCGAATTAAAAAAGGCAATCATCTGACTCATATTTTGGGTCAAGCCTTCTTTTGAGAAGTTATAAGCCCACGTATCACGGTTAGTTTTCACACCGCCTGAATAAACCTCAAAAATCGTCTTCTCCGTCTCCTCCTTCTTATCCCCCATCACCATAAAACGGGAAAATTCCTCATTGCGTTGGTTAATCCAATCGTGGCTGGCATTGGGAGTGAGTTTATCCCAGGAGATGCCTTTGATGCTACCAAACTCAGCAATGATTTTTAGCTTCTCTTCACGGCTTAAATAATCGCCAATGTCGTGATAGAACAGTTTGCACGGTCCTACTTTCTGAGGATTTTTAATCAACAACGTGATTGCCACGGGTGTGCGACTGCCAGAACCAAAAATTTTACCGCCTTCCAAGCGTGAAGTTTCGCCTGAAGTTCGCTGATTCCCACGCAAATTAAAACAATAGATTGCACTAAACTCCTCAGTCAAACATTTCCGCAAGCCATCTGCTGTATTGCCATCAATGAAAGAACCATTGGTGACATAACAGACAATGCCTTTCTCCTTGATGCGGTCCGAGGCCCAGCGAATGGCGCGAATGTAGGAATCGTAAAGACTGTTTTTCAAGACGGCGGTGGAATGTTCTGCATAAGTCGAACGGATGCGGTCATCTAACGACTCATATTTCAGATTTTTGTTATTGTCATTTTCACTCGTCTGCCCGGCCGAATACGGTGGATTGCCAATAATCACGCGAATCTCCCGTTGCTTCTGCTGCACCACCCGCTGATTATTCTCAGGAAACATCTGTTCTCGCAACGTCCCCACATCCTCAAACATCTGAAACGTATCGGTCAACACCATTCCAGGAAACGGTGAATAGCTTCCACCAACCAACTCGTGATAAGTCGCTTCAATATTAATCGCCGCAATATAATAAGCCAACAACACAATCTCATTGGCATGCAATTCCGACGCAAACTTCCGGGGCAAATCCGCAGGCTGAATTAAACCACTTTGTAACAACCGCACCATAAACGTCCCCGTCCCGGTAAACGGGTCCAAAATATGCACCCCAGTATCGGTCAACCCCACGCCAAATTCCTGCCGCAACGCCTCCTCCGCACTGCGCACCAGAAAGTCCACCACTTCCACCGGCGTATAGACAATCCCCAACCGTTCGGCCAGCCGTGGGAAGGCCATTTTGAAAAATTTATCATACAACTCAATAACAATCTTCTGCTTCGCCTCGGCATTATCAATCCCACTGGCGCGACTCTTGACACTGGCATAAAACTTCTCCAACACCGCCGTTTCCTTCGCCAACGCCGCCCCCTCCAACACCGTCAACATCTTCTGCATCGCTTGCGACACGGGATTATGTTGGGTAAATTGATACCCCTCAAACAACGCATCAAACACGGGCTTGGTAATCAAATGTTGCGACAACATTTCAATCGCTTCCCCTTCCGTGACACTCGGATTCAAATTATTCCGCAAACTCGTCAAAAACGCCTCAAACACCTGCCGCGGCCCGGACTGAGAATCCGCCAACAAACCTTGAATCCGGGTGACATGCCGTTCCGCAATCAATGCCACATCTTTGGCCCAATTCTCCCAATACCGCCGGTCCCCACACTTCAAGACAATGCGGGCATAAATCGCCTCCCGCCACTCCTCCAAAAAGGGCAATTGCAACAAGACCTGTTTTTTCTTATCACTCTCCAGATGATAGCCCGCCCCATTCTCCCCCACGCCCCCCGTCGGTCCTCCAATGCCAATAAACTGAATACTATCCGGCCGACTACGATTCAATTCGAGTTTATTGATGGTGGCATTAAAGCGGTCATCATGCGCCCGCAACGCCTGCAACACTTGCCACACCACTTTATATTTTTTATCATCCTTCAACGCCTCCTCTGGCGGCAAATGCGACGAAATGACAATCGGCAAAATCACATACCCATAACGCTTCCCTTCCGCCTTCCGCATCACGCGCCCGACCGACTGCACCACGTCCACAATCGAGTTCCGCGGATTCAAAAACATCACCGCATCCAACGCCGGCACATCCACTCCTTCCGATAAACAACGGGCATTCGACAAAATATGACACGTATTAGCCGCCGGTTCACTTCTTAACCAATCCAATAAATCATTGCGTTGCAACATATTCATCTTGCCATCCACATGCTTCACGTCACACTGCAACAACTCCTCCTTGGGATGCTGCCGACCATACTCCTCAATAATTTTCGCAAACAACAGCGTCATCTTCTCCGAATCCTTAATTCTCCCCGAAAACGCCACCGCCCGCCGCATCGGGGCCACATCACTCCCCAAATCATCCGGCGTCCGCTTCGCCAAACCATTCCAACATCCCACTATCTTAGCGGCATCATCCAAGGTAATTTCATTATTTTTATCCGCCAGTTGCGCTTGAAAGGCTTTACTAATATACCGTTCATCCACCCCCAACACCATCACTTTATAATCCGACAACAACTTCCGACTCACCGCTTCGGAAAAACCTAAACGATGAAACTCGGGCCCATACAAATTCTCATCATCCATCGAACACAACACCGCGTCACTGTCCTGCGCTTTACTTTTCGCCACATCCGTAAAAATGCGCGGTGTCGCGGTCATATACAAGCGTTTCTTAGCCTGAATGACTTCTTGATTATGCACTTTAACAAAATGCGAATCCTCCTCCCCCGCCAAGGTCACGCCCGTGGTTCGATGCGCCTCATCACAAATCACCAGGTCAAACGCCGGCACTCCTAATTGTTGGGCTTTGGCAATGACCTCAATGGATTGATAAGTGGAAAAGATTACCCTCACCCCCGGCCCCTCTCCCAGGGGGAGAGGGGAGAAAACCGTTGCTGCCGCCACACTCCCCTCTCCCCCTGGGAGAGGGGCCGGGGGTGAGGGTGCCTTACTCCCCATTTTCTCAAGCTGTTGCTTCAACACCGCCGCATCCGTGGTCGCTGGCAACGCCAAATCCCGCACACTTAAATCCTCTGCCTCCGTTTGACTCGCCTTACTGTCAGAACACACCGCCACACATTGCAAAGGCCGTTCGGCTTCCGCGGTCCATTCGCGTAAACTTTGCGATAACAAGGAAATGGAAGGGACTAAAAATAAGACCCTCACCCCCGGCCCCTCTCCCAGGGGGAGAGGGGAGAAAACCGTTGCTTCCGCCACACTCCCCTCTCCCCCTGGGAGAGGGGCCGGGGGTGAGGGTAATTGTTCAGCAAGTTTTAACGCCGTAAACGTCTTCCCCGTTCCACACGCCATAATCAACTTCCCGCGGTCTCCTGTTTGAAACCCTGCCAACACTTTCGCCACCGCCTCCTCCTGATGCGGGTGCAAAGTCTTTTTTGGTCTCAACCGCAGTTTCTGGGTACGCCCAAACTCCGACCAATCCACCGGACTGCGGGCCAAATCCGCCACGCCCAACTTAGTCACGGGAATCTGCTGATTTTTCAATGCGGCTTCGGCATGTTTACTCCAATTATCGGTGGTGGACACAATCAATCGATGCACAAATTTTCTCTCACCCTCACTGGTCACAAATTTTTTCCCTGACGCGGTAAAAAATGAATCAATATCAGACTTTTGCAACTGATGGTCGGGGCGATAAAATTTACACTGAATGGCCCAATAGTCGCCCGTCGCCCGTTCTTTGGCGACCAAATCAATGCCCGTATCCACTTTTTCGGGTCGATCGGGCCAGTCCAGCCATAACCACACCTCGCTATATTGTTCTTGATACAAGGGGTCGGTGATGAGATAATTAGCCATCAAACGTTCAAATTTATCGCCTAACTCGCGGTTAGAATCGGCATCTTGGCGGAATTGTTCTAAAATCGTGTGAATAGTTGTCATAAATTTTCTGGAATTTGGTTGAGTAATGACATTAGTATACACTTTACCACAATAATGAACCACTAAAAAAAATTAAATTTCTGGAATCCAAAACTTCAGATTCGGACACGCTTCCCAAAGCTGAAGCTTTGGACTCCAGCGTCGTGAAATTTGACAAGTACCTTCAGAAAGATTATACTGAATGATTAGTCAACCACCATTATCGAGGACTTTATTATGCTAAAATTTCCGTATGGCCTCAGTAATTTTGAAAATCTTATTACTGAAGGATATTACTATGTCGACCGCACTGATAAAATCCCCCTGCTTGAAAACGCGGGGGAACAATTATTATTTCTGCGTCCCCGCCGCTTTGGCAAGAGTCTCTTATTATCCATGCTCGAGAATTACTATGACCTCGCGAAAGCCGACCAGTTTGAGAAGTGGTTTGGGCACTTGAAAATCGGTCAAAATCCCACTCCCAAACATAATCAATATTTCGTCATGAAGTGGGATTTTTCCAAAGTGGATCCGCAGGGGTCGGTGTCGGAGATTAAACAGGCGTTATACGACCACCTCAACAGTCGCATTGCTGACTGTGCCCAGCGTTATGCGTCCTGGTTCACCCAGGAAGTGAAGATTTCGGCTAACCCCAGTTCCTCCTTTGATTCCTTATTGTCAGCTATTTCCTTGGTCTCACGACGTTTGTATTTACTGATTGACGAATACGATAATTTTGCCAATGAAGTGCTCATGAGCAGTCAGCAACCTCGTCAAGCCCACTATGAAACTTTATTGATGGGGGAGGGCGCTCTGAAAACGGTCTTCAAATGGGTGAAAGCCGCTAGTGCCGGCCAAGGCTTGGATAAAGTTTTTATCACCGGGGTGTCGCCGGTGGTCCTCAGTGACCTCACCAGTGGCTACAATGTGGCAGAAAATATTTATTTGCTTCGAGAATTTAACGACCTGTGTGGGTTTCGGGAAGAGGAAGTGAAAGTCATTCTGCAACAACTGGTCCAAGAGTGTCAATTACCTGAAACACAAGTAGAGGAAGCCTTGAGTCTCATGCGCAGTTTTTACAATGGTTATAGCTTCACTCGTGATGGCACCTCACTGGTCTATAATCCCACCTTGGCTTTATATTTTTTCAAACGTTGGCAAAGTGATTGTCAAGCGCCCGAGGAATTGTTAGATGATAACTTGGCCATTGACCGGAATCGTCTCCGTTATTTATCTCAGTTACCGGCCGGCCGCGCCTTAATTGAACAAGTAGCCGCCGACAGTCAACCCTTGTTGATGAATCGCCTGAATTCGCGGTTTGGGTTAATGGAGATGTTAAACCCCTCCCCAGACCAAGCTACGTTAGCCTCGTTGATGTATTATTTGGGCATCTTAACTTTGGCCGGGCGTGGGGAGTTGAATGAATTACAGTTGCGGATTCCTAATCTGGTGATTCGCCAACTGTATGTGGAACGATTATATGAGATGTGCTGGCCGGCGGCAACCGAGTCATCTTCCCCCGCCGTCGCCGCGAAAGCATTTTATACCCAAGGCCATTTACAACCGCTGTGTGAGTGGCTAGAGCAACGATTCAAGGTGTTTGATAACCGTGATTATCGTTATAGTGATGAGTTATCGGTGAAAATGGCCTTTCTCCTCACCTTGTTCAATGACCGTTTGTATATCATGGATTCGGAGGCTTGTTTAGATAGACGTTATGCCGATTTGAGTTTAATTGTGCGTCCCGACCTGCGCCAGTTGCCGATTTATGACCATTTGTTAGAATTTAAATTTGTCAGGATTGGCAAGAAAGAAAATTTGACCGGTGAACAGGTCAAAGAGATGAGCCGGGAAGAGTTGCAAGCCTTACCGGTGGTACAAGAGAAATTGGCGCAAGCCCGGACCCAATTGGCGGTATATCGACAGAGTTTGTTGGCGCTGTATGGGGCAAAGTTGCGATTGCAAACTCATGCCGTGGTAGCCGTGGGGTTTGAACGGCTGGTCTGGGAGCGTCAAGAATTTTGAACTGTAGATTGACGCAAATGGCGCCGATTACGCAGATAAAATCATCTAGTTATCTAGGTTAATCTCTAAGTTGGAAGCCACCCACGCACCATTTGTGCCTAAGTGGTGCGTGGGACGCACCCTACCAATCATGATTTTACTCCCAGGAAGCAAATTGTCCTTCACTGGCGAGTTTACGCATGGATTCATCTAACTGTTGCATATAGCTATGTTTGTCCCCAGTCCAGGGTAAGGCTTCTCCTACAAATACATCACAGAAAAAGGGAACTAGCAGAAATTCTCCTTTGGGGAGAGATTTACCGAGTCCATGTAGAAATATCGGAATCACGGGCACGTCAGGATGAGTTTGTGCTAACCGCGCAATGCCATTTTTAAATTTACTCATTTTTTCTGGCTCCCCACGAGTGCCTTCTGGGAATAAAATCAAAATTTGGTTTTGTGCTAAGGCCGTGTAAATATTCTGTAATGCTTCGGTACCTTTTTCGACTTTTCGTTCCAATGGCAGGATGCCAATTATCTGTAAAGCAAACCAGGCGAGGAGACGATTACGTAGAAAATAGTCGGCCGCCGCGACTGGGTGCAGGTGAGGTAGTTGTCTCAGTGGGAAGAGACTCATTAAAACGAGGGTATCGAGGTGGCTATTATGGTTAGCAACAATTATCGCGGGGCCATGACTAGCCAAGCGTTCGCGGTGACGAATATTTAAGCCAATGATTATCAGAATCACTGGGCGTACTATGAAGGCAAAAAATAGCCAGCGTAATAAGTTTGTTAGCATAGTTTGGTGTTCTCCTACTGGCTAAAGCCTCTAGTCCAGTAATTTAATAGTGTAAATAATACACAAAATGGAAAAATAGTGGGGCGGTATAAGTTAAGCTGTCAACGCGGTCTAAAATGCCACCATGACCAGGTAACAGGGTGCCACTGTCTTTTATCCCTAAATCTCGTTTTATGGCGGAAATACTGACATCGCCAAAGAATCCTGCGGTAGCAATGACGACACTGCCGGCAAAGATGGCTTCTTGCATGGTTAAGGGGGTTAGCCACGGCGCGATTACTACGGCTAATAAGGTGGTGGTGAGGAGTCCTCCTAGAAAGCCTTCCCAGGTTTTATTCGGGCTGACTTTGGGGATGATTTTGTGTCGGCCTAATAGCTTTCCCCAAATATATTGGGCAACGTCGTTAAATTCGGTCAGGAAGACTAAAAATAGCAATAATCCTGCACTGCCGGCTTGAGGATTGACTGGTTCTGGTAACACTAATAAATAGGCTGCGTGACTGAGACTAAAGACGGTGACCATCAGTCCCCAATGGAGTGTTCCCGCAGATTTCAAAAAGCCTTGCGTTTCGCCAATTAGGACCATGCGCAAGGGCAAGAGGAGGAACATATAAACGGGGATAAAAATGATAAAAACGCCATACCAGGCGATGCTTACCCAGTAGTATTGTATGGGGATTGATAGATAGGCCCAAAAGAGGACTCGATGGTCGGCGCGGCGAGTAGGAATGAGGGAGAGGTATTCTTTGAAGGCTAGGAAGCTGGTAAATCCTAATAAAAATAATGATAGGACTTTATTGACTAGCATTGCTAAGATGAAGACCGTTGCCATGACCCACCACGAGAGTAAGCGGGCCCGCAATTCGCCAAAGTTTTTGTCTGGGTAACGATGGGTCAGCACCGCAATGATGAGGGTGCTGAGGATTAATAGTAGCACGATGCCGGCACTGGCCCAGAGGAGAGTGGGGGGGAGATGTTCAAACATGAGTTTTTACCTGTTGTAAGGCTTGATAAGCCCGGTTGAAGATGGTTAATATTGATAATACTAACATGAGGCTAAAGATGAGGTTTAGCCAGTGGCCGGTGGGTAGGCCGAGGCCGAGTAAGAGTGCGATGAGTCCAAATAGAAAGGCTCGGTCGCTTTTTCCCAGGGGACCATCATAGCGACGACTGGCACCAATTTGTACTCCTATCACTCCCATCATTTCGCTGATGGTGGCAAATAATACAACTAGGACGATTAACCCAGGGATGACGGTAGGTAAGAGGGCGAAAGGTAAATATAAGCCTGCGTCGGCAATGACATCACCTAATTCATTGAGGATAGCGCCCAAGGGGGATTGCATATTATACTCACGGGCTAACATGCCGTCAATGGCATTGAGTCCCATGCGGATGAATAATATCAAGGGAAGCGATACTAGCAGCCACGAATTTTGCGGTTGCCAGGCAATGGCGGCCCCCATGCTTAATGACAATAATATAGCACTGAGAGTGACTTGGTTGGCGGTGATTCCCCATTGTGCCAGATGTCGACAAAGGGGTCGTAATAGGTTCTGAAAAGTGGGTTTGAGTTGGTAAATGCTTGGCATATTTATAATGAATAATGGATAATGAGTAACAAATAATCGGGGCTTGGTACAAAAATTTATGAATATTACTATACGTCCTTTGCGATGCAAATGATTTATCTCGGCCAGCACGATGGTGGGTATCAAATGAGATTTGACAACTTTCCAAAAGTTGTCAAATCTTTACCAAATCACCGTTGAAATGAGATTTGACAACTTCTAAAAAACTTGATAGATATATACAAATTATATATAAGAGTTGTTCATAAATAATTTTTCGTTTAATAGAAACAATGATTTAGGCGTGCAAAACCTTTATTTTTGAACAATTCTATAGTATATACTGTTCTTTTACCGTTAGCTAGAGGTAATTTCTATGACCGGATACCCACTCATGGAGGAAGAAATGGCTTCACGTAATCACTGCCTGATTCCACTACGACTGGGTGCCCAGTTGATTTTATTGGGCAAAACTTATGCGGCGGGTTCTGAATTAAGCCTTGATATGTCCGCGCCCGAACGCCAACTCCGGGTAGTCCCTACCAACTAATGGAGGTATTAAAATCTAGGTGCTAACTTTCCTAAACCTCACAGGTTTAGGAAATCTCGGCGATTCTAAGTTTCCTAAACCGCGAAGGTTTAGGAAACTTTGACCTTTGATAACTCATTGAATGTTAACACCTCTATTGATTTGGAGGGACCACCCCAAAACGTGTTTTGGACTCCTTAACTTAATGGGGATAGCTAGTAATATTCATCCACTTTGGTACTTCACTGTTTTCAGAGACCCCCCAGTACATGGGTACAAAAATGGTGGAATGTTACTATATCACTCAGATTTTAGGACTACCCTTTCTTTTAATAATATGAACTTGAATATTCTCACGGACAAACGTATTTTACTAGGCATTACTGGCGGGATTGCGGCTTATAAAAGCGCGGAATTAGTGCGCCGGTTACGCGAGCAGGGGGCGCAAGTTCGCGTTGTAATGACCTCAGCGGCGACTGAATTTATTACCCCATTGACCTTACAGGTGGTTTCCGGGCAACGAGTGCATACCGAGTTATTGGACTCCGAGGCGGAGGCGGCGATGGGACATATTGAATTAGCGCGGTGGGCTGAAGTCATTTTGATTGCACCGGCGACGGCAGATTTTTTGGCTAAATTAGCATATGGACATGCTAATGATTTATTGAGTACAATTTGTTTGGCCACAGTGGCACCAATTATAGTGGCTCCTGCCATGAATCGGCAAATGTGGCAAGCGAAGTCGACTCAAGCTAATTATATGCGTTTGCAAAATTGGGGAATCCACTGCTTAGGGCCTGCGGCTGGACTGCAAGCCTGTGGGGAAACCGGTGTAGGACGTATGTTAGAGCCAATGGAATTGGTGAATGGTTTAATAAATTTATTTAAACCAGGCCCGTTAGCTGGGGTCAAAGTGTTAATTACCGCGGGGCCAACTCGTGAAGATATTGACCCTGTGCGTTTTATTAGTAACCGTAGCTCTGGTAAAATGGGATATGCGGTGGCGGTAGCCGCGCAAGCTGCGGGGGCCGCCGTGACGCTGGTGTCAGGGCCGGTCAGTTTAACGGCACCGGTAGGCGTGCCAGTCATTTCGGTGTATAATGCCCAAGATATGTTTGAGGCGGTGATGGCCCAAGTGGATGAAATGGATATTTTCATTGCGGCGGCCGCGGTGGCAGATTACCGGCCGGTCCAATTGGCTACTCATAAATTGAAAAAACAAGAGTCTCAGTTACAATTAATGTTAGAACGTACTCCTGATATTCTGGCCGCGGTGGCGGCTTTACCGCAACCACCGTTTACCGTGGGTTTTGCTGCTGAAACCAATAATTTGCTGGATTACGCCCGCGATAAATTACAGCGCAAAAAACTAGATATGATAGCGACCAACCAGGTGGGCATAACAGGTCTTGGTTTTGACAGTGACGAGAATGCGCTCAGTGTTTGTTGGGTCGACGGGAGTGTCGAATTGCCGCGCAATTCCAAATTGTCCTTAGCATATCAACTTATTGAAATTATTACTCAACGTTACCAACGACGTGCCAAATTTTAGTTTTAATTCACCTTACGCACGGTTAACTCAACTCGCCCCCCCACTCAATTTAATTAAGGAGGGGAGTAGCACCACCTGAATTGCAGTGGATATTCCCCTCCTTAACAAGCTACTCTATGCACACAACTTTGCCACATATTGATTTATCTAGTTACCTCGTTCCCACGCGCCAGCGTGGGAATGCCGTGAGCAACGCGCCAGCGTTGCGGGAAAGGGACGCTGGCGCGTCCCGACGGCATTCCCACGCTGGCGCGTGGGAACGAGAAGAAACCTCCTCCTTACCCAACCACTTGGTAAGGAGGGGAGTTGAGCCGTATCACGCCCACCGCGTTTTTATCTCGTTCCCACGCGCCAGCGTGGGAATGCCGTGAGCAACGCGCCAGCGT
>DZAL01000035.1:9671-41009 GCA_022729575.1 Thiomargarita sp. | reverse complement strand
GTGGGCAAGTGTTTATTTGCCCACCAAGCCGCTCCGAAAAGTGGTGGGCAACGATAAAGCCGTTGCATGGTGATAGAGAAATACATCTTCTCTTACTAGAGATTAGGTATTCCCCCCACCCCAAACCGTGCGGGAAACTTTCGCTTCACACGGCTTTCAAAGGTTTTGGTCGGGGCTTGCTTACCCAATGACCACCAGCCGTTTCAAAAAAAAAGCGGCTGGCCTTAACTCACGGTCTTGGTAGATTGGTAACCCGTTTTAGTAGCGTAAGCTAATCATCAAGTTGATTCTCCTACGATGAAATGTAGGCTCTCAATCCACTACCTTGATGCTGGTTAAAAATCCAAAGAACTCATAAGGATTAAGAAACCTCCTAGCGTACTTTGGTTCCATTCGTCCCTGGGATTCGTGTGTTTCTATCAACCACGATAAATTAATCGTTCCCTTGACTTACATACTATTACGCCTCTGTAAGATGATTAGGAATTAGCTAACACCTAGTCAATTGACACCTAATCACCTCATCCCTAGTTTCAGTCGTGAAGTTTTTAATGTCAGTTTTAGGTAGTGTCTGTACCCCAGATGCCTTTTGGAGTGTTATACTCTAGGATGGACGAGAGTATACAGGCAACTTTGACCCTGTCAGGTTTACGAGGCTTCAAGCAACACTTCAGAAATGTCTTTACCATGACTGTCTCTCCAAGCGGTGGTGACTTTAAACCGAGCCTCCTAAGTTCACCTCTCCGCACTTGTCCTCTCGCTATACACCCTGAGAGTTTGTTAGAACTTCAGAGGTCTGAGAGTAAGGACTCCATATACACTCAATGGAGGGGGAATCTCACCCCATAACTTAACGCCTAACTAGGCACACCCACCCTACCTGTGACTGGTTGCGGCACACACGGGTCACAAGTCTGGTCTAATCTATGAGTTCAAGGCCCGACCGAGTTTCAACACGAGCCTGGCGGTGGGTGCCTTGTATACACACGAATCGAACGAGCCAAGCCGAGTTTGTCATTCTTTCTTTGAGTTTACCCCCTCGCACACGGAGTTACTACTTCTCTCGGGTATAATTGTGAGTGATTCTTAGCCGTGACGTAAATTCCGACTAAACAGATGTTGCACACAAGGTATATATGTATGTACGATAAATAACCATTTTACAAAAACAGTATTACCCCATGCTCCCCAGTGTACTGGAGGTTGGTACAAAGATTTATGAATACTACTATAATTTAATTTATTATAATTATTATAACCATAGTATTTTTAAATCCATCATCAAATAATTTTCTCTGGTTCGTCGTTTAAAAAATTATTAACTAAAAATAATCAGTTAAAATTTTTTTGCGAATTTTTTAAATTAGCTATTGTTAATATTCAAACGAGTCACTATAATAAAAACAGAAGGGGTAGTTGTTGGCATATATATTAGTATGTAATAATATTATTCTTAGAATGATATATAAATTTATCATTATAGTTTTTGTGTTACCTTCATACTAATAATTGTGAACAAACTGAAGTTTTCCAAATGGAAGACTTGTCATGGCTACAATTATGCCTTATATTAAACCAGTGGCGTTTAAATTAGACTAATACTGGCAGGGATAATTCCGTTTTTAGCCTAAGCTAAATTTAGCTTGAGTTAAGCTGAATCAGAAACACCACATTTAAACTTTATTCCTAACTTTGGAGGAATCATAATGAAACACATTACTAAAGCAATTTTGCTCTCAGCAATCATTGGCGCATCCGTCATTTCTACCCCTGCTCAAGCGTGGGGACCGTGGGATAACGGTGGTGGCGGTTGGGGACCATGGGACCGTGGCGGACGTGATTCTGGCTATGATGATTGGGATTGGGGGCCTTGGGATGGCAATGGTTGGGGCGATGCCACCTTCAGTATCTCTTCTGGCGGTCACGGCAGTGGTCGCGGCAGTGGTCATAATTCTCGTTATAGTGACTATGGCTACGGTGGTTATGGCGGCGGCCCTTATGGCGGTGGTTATGGCGGCGGCCCTTATGGCGGTGGTTATGGCGGCGGCCCTTATGGCGGTGGTTATGGCGGTGGCCGTTATGACGGTGGTTATGGCTATGGTGGTGGACGCGGCTACGGCAATGATGATTACTATGATGCTCCGCCTCGTCGTCGTTCTTCCCGCGATAACGAGCCAGCACCTGCACCAGAAAGAGATAAAAAAGACTAACACTAACCCAGCCAATGAGCTTGCGACTAGGTTGTTAAGTGAAGCTATTGAGTTTAGATTTGACAACTCTCGAAGAGTTGTCAAATCTTTCAAAATTAATAACGGATACTATTCCTCTCAAGGGTAGTATCCGTTTTTTATGGCAATAAATCTTATTTTCCTGTTATCTATTCTTAATCAACACATACACGGCACCAGTCCCACCATCCATCGGCCTGGCCGAACAAAATGCTAACACCTCATCCCGTTGTCGTAACCAACCATTCAATTTACATTTTAAAATCGGCTGTTTTTGCCAAGAATTATAACCTTTACCATGCACAATTCTAGCACAACGAACATTTCTAACTTGACACCACCGCAAAAAATCTGCCACCGCCTTTCGTGCCTCTCGCACAATAAAACCATGTAAATCTAACTCCGCATCCACGCTAAAATGTCCGCGACGCAACTTTTCAAAAATCGAATGTTGAATACCGGCTCGAGTAAATAATAACTCCTCCCCGGTTTCCAACTCTGCCGGATCGAAATAATACTCCGACAACATATCCTGACGCACTAAAGCCTCATCAATATAACGTTGTTTGGGAATAGGTAACGGGCGTGGCAAGTTTAGCGGCACCACCTCAGATAATAACGGCCTTACCCCCTGCATCGCCTGGCGAAATAATTCATGGTCAGCCCCATTGAATTTCTTGCTCATGTCCATTCTCCTAGCGACAACCCATCTCCCCTGACCCGCCACGGCGCACGTTAACCTAATAATTTAACCGTTTCCACAGGTCAGTAAGTACTTGATATTAAAAGCATGGTCATCTAATAAATGGTAATCTTTAATGTGTGAATTAACAGTGGTACTATAACGCAATTAACAAAAATAGATAAGTATTTTTTAATATTGTGAATTTAATTTAATTTTATAAAGTTATTGACAAACTAAAGTTGGTAATTTCAAATTTTAAAACCGTGTTAAACTTAAAACTTTCAAACTTAAGATTTGACCAAGGAGCAACTGACATGTCATCTTATTACTATCCAATCATATTTGTACTTGGCTTTATTACCAACAGCCAAGCCGCCGTTGCCGCCAATTGGTTTCAAAATCAATCCCAACAAGCGGAAAATGCGTTTCAACAACCAGATTACCAAACCGCCACCCAATTATTTACTGACCCTTATCAAAAAGGCGTGGCATTCTACCGTGCCGGTAAATACGCAGAAGCCGCCCAATCGTTTGCCGCCTCTACTCGTCCAGAAGTCAAATTGGATGCCCTCTATAACTTAGGCAATGCTTATTTTCAACAAGGTAAGTATTCAGAAGCTATGGTGGCTTATAACAAAGTGCTAACAGCACAACCAGCGATGAAGGAGGCTAAACATAATTTAGAATTGGCGAAACAACAACTGGAGCAACAACAAGCGCAATCTCAGTCTCAATCATCGCCGTCGCCGCAAGATTCTGCCACCGAATCTCCCGATAACCATTCTCCTCAAAATCAAGGTGAATCGAATCAGCCAACAACCGAGTCAGCGAAGTCAGCGAATCCAGGAAGCGCGGCCGACCATTCTCCTAAAAATCAAAGCGAAGCTAGTCAGCAACTACAACCAACTGATTCAACAAACAATTCTGCGTATCCTCAATCCTCCAGGTCAGGTGGTCATGATACCTCGTCCGTACCCACCGCTACCAGCAATCAAACGCCAATAGCCAATGACCAGCAAGCCAATTCGACGGCTACCCCGGATCCGGCATTATTTTCTAAAGATCAAGTTGCGCAAGAGAACGCACCGGCGGTGGAGGAGAATCAAGTACCAGCAAAAGATACTACCGAAACTAAAACGGCAATGGAAAAATCAACCGAATCTCCAAACGGTGATTCTAAAAAGACCGCTCAAATTCAAGCCACCGACCACGGTCCGCACTCTAACTCTAAAGAAAATCCTGTGCCGCCGCCAATAGGGATGTCGGAAGAAGCAACTTCGAGACTTGAAATGCCCTCGGAAACCGAAACCATGGCCAATGTCTTGCTAAACCGGATTAAAGACGAGCCACGACAATTGCTGAAAGCTCAATTTTACATCGATGCTTATCAAGCTAAACAAAAAGGAGATAACACTGATCGACCATGGTAAGATTGACGGTCAAGGCCGATGGATTCGTATTTACTATCTTGTGTGCAACACCTCTTTGAGTGCGTGAAACAGTCGACGCGCGGTACGCACTAACATATCAAGAGCCTAAACCTTGGAGTTAAGAGCCGAAACGTTGGAGTAGAGGCTTTAGCCGCAATGCCATTAAGTTAAGGAACTTTCAAGGACTGGCAGTCCTTCGAGGACTGCCAGTCCTGACCCTCGTGCCTCCAACAAATTCCTTAACTTAATGGCATTGAGTTAAGGAATCACCCATTTCAAAGTCGGAGTCCCAACACACGTTTTGGGTGGAGGTTGTCCAAAACTGGTTTTGGACTCCTTAACTTAATGGCTGAAGCCTCTAGTCCAGCAGTAAAAACTTACTGGTGTGCATAGAGTAGCCTTGCTAAGGAGGGGCCGGGGTAATTGAGTTAACAGTGCTTTAAGTGAGTGAATTATAAATCTATCTCTGAATTTAGCTTACCATAACATTTTAATTTATATATTTTATATAAATACAAACTCATGAGGATTAAAATAATTAGGAAAAAAATTTAACTCCATTGACCGGTATTCTAGCTTTACTTAAGTGATGACAATAAATTACTTTAGTAACCAATATGATTGAAGTTAAACCAGAGATTAAGGATGAAATGAAACAATTATGTTGATATACTGCTATCCATCAGTTAGTAAAAAATGACAATGGATTATTAAATATGGTTGAAATTAAACCAGAGATGATGTATGAATGAAATGGAACAATTATTTGGCCAATTTTCAGCCGAAGAAGAAAAAAAAGATAATTGGAGGTTAATACCGCAATTAATCTTGGTTCTGTTAACACTTGTTATTATAGCTATTTTGGCATTTTTATCAGTAGGGCAAGTAGCCGCTCCTCTGGTCATGAGCACTCTGGAAAATAAAAAAAACCTGGAACCACCAGCCGCTGAGATTTGTTTACCACCAAAAATTATCAATCGGGATACCTCAGTGACCACCACCGTAGCGACTACACCATCTCCTCTGGAACCGAAAAAAACGATCCGGGAAGCTATTTATCAAGCATTACTCAAAGAATTTCATAACGATTTAGCTGAATGGTCGGCTTCGCTTGACCCACAGTCACTGACAATCAGTTTTCGTGATTCACGCTATTTTTTTTCTGTGGGCTATTCGAACATAACTCCTTATTATCAAACTATTTTGAGTAATTTCTTTCCCAGATATGTGAACCTTTTAAAACAATTCGCTAATTTGATTGAAGCACTTAGCATTGAAGGTCATACCTCCTCCGAATGGACCAGTAGTGCGAGTTTAGACGAAGCCTATTTTAATAATATGGCCTTATCACAACTACGAACTCGATCGGTGTTAGAATATTGCCTACAATTACCTAGTATATCAGTTCATAAAGAATGGCTACGACAGATTTTAAGTGCTAACGGTTTGTCTTCCGGTCGTGTGATAACCAACAATGGTTTAGAAAACCCTGAATCATCACGTCGAGTAGAATTTAGGGTTTTTCTCAAATAATTCGAATAAATTTCTGTCGCAAACCTCACAAAGCATTTAGTCGTTATCCAAACAATAACTTAATTTATATAAATTTTTATAATATTTTCAATATGTTAATAAATGGACTGATTTTTGCTAAAATTTGGTAGTGAGATTTGACAACTCTTCGAGAGTTGTCAAATCTTATTCTTTTCATTTCCTCGAATTTATTTAAATCACTACTAAACTTTTTCAGAAAAAAGTTTTATACTTTTTACCTGTTGTGAGCAATGAAACCTTAAAGGTTTTGAAGACCTTTAGGATCTGCTACTGGCTATTAAAGTCATGCTATATAAAACTTTCAATCGATTTTTCAAGGAGAATATCTTAAATGAAAATGGTAACCGCAATTGTTAAACCCTTCAAACTCGATGATGTGCGTGAAGCACTCTCTGAAATTGGAGTACAAGGTATTACCGTGACCGAAGTAAAAGGTTTTGGTCGTCAAAAAGGTCACACCGAATTATACCGTGGTGCTGAATATGTCGTAGATTTTTTACCCAAAATCAAAGTCGAAGCCGCCGTCCCAGACGAATTGGTAGAGCAAGTGATTGATGCCGTCAGCAAAGCGGCTAACACGGGTAAAATTGGAGATGGTAAAATTTTTGTATTTAACATTGAACAAGCCATTCGAATTCGTACTGGCGAAACCGGCACCGACGCGCTTTAATCAACAGAGAGAGCAATCATTATGATAAGACCACCTCAGCGACCAATCATTTACCGCGGTATTGTCTTACCGTTATTAACCTTCCTACCTTCACTGAGTTTGGCTGAAGATACCCTAAATTCAGGTGATACAGCGTGGATCTTGACTTCCACCGCGCTAGTATTATTTATGACCATTCCTGGACTCACTTTATTTTATGCCGGCATGGTCCGGAGTAAAAACGTCCTGTCGGTGATGATGCAATGCTTTGCCATTACTTCGCTAGTAACCATCCTCTGGACCGTATATCTCTACAGCCTCGCTTTTAGTGATGGCGGCTCCCTTAATTTTTTAATTGGCGGATTAAACCAAGCATTCTTAGCAGGAATCACCCCCGCCACCCTCAAAGGCAACATTCCAGAAACTGTTTTTATGACCTTTCAAATGACCTTTGCTATCATCACGCCAGCATTGATTGTCGGTGCCTTTGCGGAACGAATGAAATTTTCCGCTTTGTTGATATTTATGTCACTTTGGGTTACTTTGGTCTATGGACCAGTATGTCACTGGGTCTGGGGCGGTGGTTGGTTAACTCCTTATGGCATCTTAGATTTTGCCGGCGGTACCGTGGTTCATATCAATGCTGGGATGGCCGGTTTAGTAGCCGCCCTGATGCTAGGTAAACGCAAAGGCTTTCCTCACGTCGCCATGCCTCCTCATAATTTGACTTTAACCGTCATTGGTGCATCAATGCTCTGGGTAGGCTGGTTTGGCTTTAACGCCGGTAGTCAACTAAAAGCCGATGGCGTAGCCGGCATGGCAATGGCAGTCACGCAAATTGCCACCGCCATGGCGGCCCTCACCTGGATGTTCAGTGAATGGTTAATCCATGGTAAACCCAGCGTCTTAGGCATTGCTTCCGGCGCAGTTGCAGGACTGGTAGCCATTACTCCGGCTTCGGGGACGGCCGGTCCCCTCGGGGCTTTAGCCATTGGCGCCGCGGCCGGCCTCGCTTGCTTCTACGCCGCCACTAAACTCAAACGGGCCATTGGTTATGATGACTCCTTAGATGTATTTGGAGTCCATGCCGTGGGAGGAATTATCGGCGCGATTCTAACCGGTGTCTTTGCTTCCCCCCTCTTTGGCGGCTCCGGCTTAGGGGTCGGTAACGAAACTATTGGGGACCAAGTCATAGCTCAACTACTTGGCGTGTTAGCAACCATCAGTTATACCGTTATCTTGAGTTTCATCTTCCTCAAATTGATCGACTTGATGATTGGTTTACGCGTAGATGAAGAACAAGAAACGCAAGGCTTAGATATGGCGTTACATGATGAACGTGGTTATATTATCTAGTCAACCTCGTTAACGAAAATGGAGAGTTGACCACCTTTAAAAAGGTGTCAACTCTTTAACCAACATAAAGGCTAGCCCCTATGGAATTAACAGTCAATCAAGAACTTAGTTATGCTTTAAACACCTTTTATTTACTGATCAGTGCAGTCCTAGTGATGTGGATGGGCACCGGTTTTACTATGCTAGAAGCCGGCTTGGTCCGCTCGAAAAATACCATTGCCATCATCATCAAAAACCTAACCCTGTATGCCATTGCTTGTCTCATGTATCTGCTCATTGGCTACGATATGATGTTCAACTCACCAGAAAACGGATTAATTCCCAGTTTTAGTCGAATTTTTGATTTTTCCCTCACTACTAAAGATTCCTACGTCATTCTCAATAGTACCGGCGACCTAGGCAACCATGCCCAAAGCGCGGATTTTTTCTTTCAAGTCGTTTTTGTCGCCATTGCCATGTCTATTATTTCCGGGGCGATTGCGGAGCGTATGAAATTATGGCCATTTGTTCTTTTCGCCATCGTAATGACGGGCTTGATTTATCCGGTGGAAGCCTACTGGAATTGGGGCGATGGATTTTTAGCCGGGCTAGGTTACCGCGATTTTGCCGGCTCCGGCACCGTTCATTTAGCCGGTGCGACAGCAGCACTGGCAGGGGTAATTCTGTTAGGCCCGCGCCAAGGCAAATACGGGACTAACGGACAAATCAACGCACTACCAGGCGCTAATCTACCGTTAGCTACTTTGGGGACCTTGATTCTTTGGCTCGGCTGGCTCGGTTTTAATGGCGGCTCCCAATCAATTATCTCCACGGTAGAAGATGCTAACACCGTCGCCATGATTTTTGTTAATACCACCATGGCCGGCGCTGGAGGTTTGTTAGCCACCACTCTAATTTGCTACTTATTATTTAGTAAAGCCGATTTGACGATGATTCTCAATGGCACGTTAGCAGGCTTGGTAGCGATTACCGCAGGTCCTGACACACCTTCACCTTTAGCGGCTACTCTTATTGGAACTGTTGGCGGAGTTTTAGGTCTATTTGCCACCCTCACTTTGGAAAAATTTAAAATAGATGATCCGGTCGGTGCTATTTCGGTCCACGGTGCGGTCGGTATCTGGGGAGTCTTAGCGGTGCCCTTAACCGACCCAGAAACTGCTTTTATCAATCAATTCATTGGAATAGCTGTTATCTTCTCTTGGGTTTTCACCGTCAGTTTTTCAGTTTGGTATATACTAAAAATGACCGTCGGTTTACGAATCACTGAGGAAGAAGAATATGACGGTTTAGACATTACTGAATGCGGAATGGAAGCCTACCCGGAATTTGTTGGGCCAAAGAAGCCCTAAGTGGAGTTTAGATTTGACAACTCTCGAAGAGTTGTCAAATCTTAAATTTAAACCTCTCGATTTTACGTGATTCTTGGATTTCCAACTGGTTCAAAGGTGGCATGGCATCTCTTAAGCCCAAACCTTGGGGTCGTCGAACGTCTGTTGAACTGGTTGGGAACCGGTCGCCTACTTTGAAACAACGGTGAATAGCCGTTCAGCACTGCTATTCCAATGGTGGTGTTAGCTCTCCTTTCTCTCCTCCTAAAATTCTAAGTACTGAAGCAGAAATTTTCTCGTATGTGCTTTCGCCCCTCTCCCTCTGGGAGAGGGGCCGGGGGTGAGGGAACATACCGCCGAATTT
Organism: Thiomargarita sp.; assembly: GCA_022729575.1. Classification (GTDB taxonomy): domain Bacteria; phylum Pseudomonadota; class Gammaproteobacteria; order Beggiatoales; family Beggiatoaceae; genus JAABRD01. The sequence continues at coordinate 31,415 of DZAL01000035.1, read as the reverse complement.
CTACTTCAGTACTTAAAATCAGAAATTCCTTTATGACTGAACCAATCCTTTATGACTGAGCAAACATTGATATTTCATACCGAAGATGGAGAAATTTTCGAAATTCCTCCCGAAGGCATGTTAGGACTATTAGCCTTAGGTGCCGTCGGGGTCAAGGCCTGGCGAAACAAACGCCAACAAGCCGGTGTAGAATCCCACTGGGAAATCAAACCACCCAAAGCCGATAACACGAATAAAATGAACGCGATTGAAGATTTTCACACCCAAGGTATCAACAATGACTAAACGACTCGCTAAAAAAGTCTTACTCATCGGTTGGGATGCGGCCGATTGGAAAGCCATTCAACCGTTAATGGACGAAGGGAAAATGCCCACCTTAAAGCAATTTGTAGAAACCGGGGTAATGGGTAATTTGGCGACTTTAGACCCACCGTTATCGCCCATTATGTGGACCTCCATTGGCACCGGTAAAACCGCCGATAAACACGGTGTCTTAGGATTTACCCAACCGCGTCCCGATGGCAAAGGCATTCAACCGGTGATGTCAACCTCGCGTCAAGTCAAAGCCGTGTGGAATATCTTGATGCAAAATGGCCTTAAAACCCACGTCGTCGGTTGGTGGCCCAGTCATCCCGCCGAGCCACTAAATGGGGTATGTGTCTCTGATTTTTACCATAAAGCCCACAATGTACCGCTGGACCAATGGAAAATGGCCCCCGGTACGGTCCATCCAGAGCGTCTAGCCAACACATTAGCCGAATTACGAGTACATCCGCAAGAATTAACCGCCAATCATATTTTACCGTTTGTCCCCGACGCGGAAACAGTGGATCAAGAAAAAGACCAGCGGTTATGGTCAGTGGCTAAAATTACCGCCGAAGGTGCCAGTATTCACGCCGCCGCCACTTGGATAATGGAACAGGAACCCTGGGATTTTATGGCGGTGTACTATGATTCGATTGACCATTATTGTCACGGCTTTATGAAGTTTCATCCCCCCTATCGAGAAGGTCTCTCGCGTGACTTATATGACCTGTACAACGGCGTAGTGGAAAGCGGTTATCGTTTCCATGACATGATGTTAAATCGTTTGCTACAACTGGCCGGTGAGGACACCACAGTGATTATTTGTTCCGACCACGGTTTTCATCCCGACCATTTACGCCCATTACAATTGCCTAGAGAACCCGCGGGGCCGGCGGCTGAACATAGTCCTTATGGCATGGTAGCGATGCGGGGGCCTGGGATTAAACGCGATGAATTGATTTTTGGCTCAACCCTGTTAGACCTCACGCCCACCATTCTCACCTTATTTGGCATTCCCATCGCCCGCGATATGGACGGCAAACCGTTGCTACAAGCCTTTACGGAACCCGTCAAATCTGAAATAATTGACTCTTGGGAAACGGTAGAAGGTGACTGTGGTCGGTTACCAGCCGATAAAATTGGCGACCCTTGGGCCGATCAAGAAGCCATCGAACAACTCGTCGCCTTGGGTTATATCGAACCACCCGGCAAGGATGCACAAAAAGCCGTCGAACGCACCATTCGAGAATCTAAATTTTACCTAGCACGGGTGTATTTGCATAAAAATGATTATGCCCACGCCTTGCCTATTCTCGAAGAACTTTATGCCAATTATCCTGACCAAACTCGTTTTGGCTTACGGTTAGCCCAGTGTTATAAAGTGCTAGAATTGATTCCCGAAGCGCGACGAGTGACCGAGGCAGTGATTGCGACGTGGAAACGACAACGGATTGAGGAAATTCAAAAGAAGATTGCCAAAGCCAAAGAAGCGGGCAAAGATACCTCTGAAATGAAGGTCCCTGAAGACCCGCGCAGTCCGCAATTAGAATTATTACAAGGTAATCTCTGTTTAGCCGAAGAGAAAGCGGATGAAGCGTTGACTTATTTCCAACGGGCGCAACAAGCCACGCCGCGGTTACCCGATTTGCATCTCAGTATTGCCCAAGCCTATTTTAAATTGAAACGTTGGCAGGATGCCGAGGAAGCCTATTTTCAAGCCTTGGACATTGACCCTGACAGTGCCGCCGCGCATCATGGTTTAGCGCAGGTGTATTTGCAAATGCGCCATTTCAGAGAAGCCGCCGAAGCCGCTGTCACCTCCGTAGGCTTACTATTTCACAACCCCAGTGCGCATTATCACTTGGGTGAAGCCTTGTTTCGCTTAGGACGTTTTGCCGAAGCGGAACAATCCTGGTTACGGGCGGTGGCCCAAGCCCCCGGCATGAAAAGAGCGCATGAGAAACTGATTTACCTATATCAATATCATCTCAATGACCCCGTGAAAATGTTCACTCATCAACAAATCATCGGGCGTATTCAGCCGGTGCCATCACGGCGGCAACCACCCCCAACCCCTCCTTATCAAGGAGGGGAGGCACCACCCCCAACTTATCAAGGAGGGGAGGCACCACCCCCAACCCCTCCTTATCAAGGAGGGGAGGTACCACCCCCAACCCCTCCTTATCAAGGAGGGGAGGTACCACCCCCAACCCCTCCTTATCAAGGAGGGGAGGCACCACCTGGAGGGCTTGAAGGTAGTTCCACTCCCCTCCTTACCAAGGAGGGGTTGGGGGTGGTTCACATCCCTGCTAAAGCCTTTAAAACAACGGATATTGAAGTTGCTAAAATCATCACCGTCGTTTCCGGCTTACCCCGTTCCGGCACCTCCATGATGATGCAAATGCTACAAGCAGGCGGTTTGAACCTCCTCACGGATGAACAACGGGCCGCGGATGAGAGCAATCCGAAAGGCTACTGGGAATACGCCAAGGTCAAAAATCTCAGTCAAGATAATACCTGGCTAGGTGAAGCCCAAGGCCAAGTAGTCAAAATTATTGCCCAGTTACTACCCTATTTATCTCCTGACTATCACTACCGCATTATTTTCCTGCAACGTGACCTTGAAGAAGTGCTACAATCTCAACAAACGATGTTAAAACAGTTGAACACGAAAAAGCGTAATCCAGCTCAATTACGACAAATTTATACGCAACAACTGACTCGTTTAGCAACCTGGTTAGCCCAGCAAGACCACATTGCGCTATTACCACTTGACCATCATGCGGTCTTAAAACAACCATTAGTGATAGCGCAACAACTGCACACTTTTTTAGCGTGCCCGTTCGATGTGTCATCAGCCACCACCGTGATTGACCAGCAACTTTATCGGGCGCGGAAATTGTCATAAGCCACCTCGATGATAAGTACTGAAGCAGAAATTTCCTCGTATGTGCTTTCGCCCCTCGCCCTCTGGTGAGGAAAAATACCGTCGAGTTTTTGCTTCAGTGCTTGAGGACTTAGGACTGGCAGTCCTCAAAGGACTGCCAGTCCTGACCGCCTCATCATCCACCGGTCATCACTACCACCAGTTTTGGCTTTCCTAAACCGCAAAGGTTTAGGAAATCTTAACCTTTGGTTGTTGATAACCCATTGAAGGTTAACACCTCCATTGGTTTGGAGAGACTACCCAAAATCAAGGTGTGACCGTAATCAGCAGTGAGTTGGTGATTCTGGAAACCTTAGTCAACCCGAAACGAGAAGAGAATCGGGTCAACGAGAAACCGTTTCGAGAGTACCTTCATACTCAAGAAGTGTGATTGACACCAACGACTCGCGAGAGTTGGGAATTGGACCACCTCGGGGTTGACAACGGGTGGCCTAACGTGTATCATCATCGACCGATGAAATCTTTAACTTAGGAGAATTATCATGTATCAAGTGAATGTCCGCGAAGCCCAACAACGTTTTCCAGAATTGATGAATGCGATCTTGGGGGGGAACGGTCTTCATTACCCCAGAGAATGAGGAAGCCAGGTTACAACTCGTCGTGGTTCGAAAGACTAAAAGACCGCCACCATTTGGTAGTGCTAAAGGTCTTATCACGATGGCCGACGATTTTGATGCGCCACGGTCTAATTTTAAAGAATATCTGCCATGAAAGAAATATTATTAGATACTCATAGTTTAGTTGACTTGATAACCTTGCGCCAATCTATTTCCCTGACTGGCTGCCAACTGAAACCATTCAGCCGCTGCTGTCGAATCAGGTGCCAAATCGAGAACACCATGAGCATATATCACTCCCAAAATACACTGCGCCAGTTCCTCACCTTGTTGGGCCGCTAATTTAAACCATTTCACTGATTCCTGAAGATTGAGGTTTACCCCCAGACCATTGGCATACATTACCCCTAAATTAAATTGAGCCAGCAAATGACCTTGATTAGCCGCCTGCATATAACAAGTCATCGCGGTTTGATAGTCTGGAGTTACCCCGCAACCACGCGCGGCCAAACCACCTAATTGAAACAGTGCTCCACTATGCCCTGACGCGGCGGCTTGATGATACCAGTGTTTGGACGGTTCATACTCTTCCAGCTCCTCCAGCAAACATCCCAAACGATATTGCGCCTCTACTTGTCCTTGCTGTGCTGCCAATTGATACCAGACTTGCGCAGTTTCAAGCGCCGGCGGAGTTGCTTGCTCATATTGTTCACCTAAACTAAGCTGTGCGTCAGCATCCCCTAATTGAGGAGAACCATGCAACGCCACATACCAACTTTGAATGGCCCAATCCGCCAACATTATTTTGATGCCAGTCGACTCGACTAACCGTTGAACCAACGCACTGAATAGAGAAAGAGGTGGGCCGGCCGGTAACACGGCTAACAATTCGGCCACTATTCCCAAGTTAATCGCGCTGATTAAAATATCACACTGATATTGATAGGACGCATTATCGCGTAACAATTGCGCCAACTCGTTAGGATAATCACAAAGCACCGTGCCATATTTTTGAAACAATTCATACAAAATTTGCCGCGGCCGATACAAAGTATTTAAATTATGTTGCGCTAAGGAATGGCCACCTTGGGCGGCCAGACGATACCACGGTGCCGCCAGGTCAAAATTGGGTTCAATCTCTTCTCCCAAATGATATAACCAACCGAAATAAAATTGTACTTCGGTGGAAAGTTGTCGCGGGTCGGTGGCAGTGATTCCAGCTTGATTCAGTATGGTTTGAAGTGTAGGTTGCAGACTAACTGATGATAGGGTATTCATAGATAATTACAGATTTACTTTACGCACCACCACCTCCTGGCCATCCTTAGTAAAGAGGGGAGTGACCACCTCTCTTTCTCCTTAACCGGGAGGGGTTGGGGGCAATGCCATTAAGTTAAGCCGAGTTGGAGTCCACAGCTTCAGCTTTGGACGAGATTGGTCAAGAGGAGACGGTGTTGCCAAATCTGAAGATTTGTACCCCCAACGCCGTAACATTTAACTTAATGGCATTGGAGGGGCATAAGGTGAGTTATAGATGATTGTTGAATAGTTATGTTGGAATTGAGGGTTGAGTAGATTTGACAACTGGTTAAAAGTGGTCAACTCTGAATCTCTCCTACTCACCCCAAAACGCATCCTTAATCCATTGTACTCGCGGCGGAATTTGGGGACCATTAATAGCGACAATATCAAATCGACAACGATAATTTTGAATAGCCGCTTGATGAGTTTGTAAATAATAATCCGTGACCGCCACAATTTTGCGTTGTTTACGCAGATCCACACTTTCTAAACTACTGCCAAAACGTTCGTTGGATCGATACCGCACCTCCACCACGGCTAAAAAATCCAAGTCCAACATTACTAAATCAATTTCTCCTAACCGACAACGATAATTCCGCTCAATTAATTGCAAACCTTGTTGGCACAAGTAGGCACAAGCAAGTTCTTCCGCCCATTGACCGACTTGAATTTTAGACCGTTTCATAAAATTTCTGCGTTCATTAAGATGTCCACGCTTCCTCGAGTGACCAACTACAGTTGGTCACTCCTCTGGTATCGCGGAACCACCCTACCAGCATTCACTACTTGTTAACTGAGGTGCCATTTCTTAATATCTGCGGCACCCCATTGACAAACCGTGCCCACAGCAACTGATGGCGATGAATTTCACCCTGACTATTTAAAGTCAAGGGTCCTGTTTGTCCCAACCACTCAGATTGATTAGCCTTTGCTTTTGTTAATTGCTGTAGCCGGGGCAATAAAGTATACGCATCCACACCAAATGCAAACAATCGCTTAAATTGTAACATGCTATCAGGCCAAGATTCTTCTAACGTCGCCTGCAACTGCATAGCCGTCGCATCAGGTGCCAATACCCAAGGCATGTCCACAAACATAATGCCATCTAAATCCTCATCTTCTTGCGGATTGGGTGTACCGGAATATACATGAGAAGTGCTATACACTGGGAATTGGTCACCTATTTCCGAAATAAAATACGGACGCATTTGGCGAGCAATATCTGGAAATGCCACCATAAATGCCATATCGGCCGCCTGATTTTTTAGCACTTTTCTAATAGCCGAAACAAAATTAGTATCATACCCTAACGAAAAAGCGATTTTACCGCCTAAACCTTCCCAAGTGGTCTGAAAAGCGCTCAATACCCGGTCCCCCCAATCACCTTCTGGTACTAATACCAATGGCAAGCGTCGGCCATCTTGCCAAGCCTGGCGGGCCGCTTCTTGCGCTTCATCTTCGGGCAATAAACCAAATTGATAAAAATTACCGGTAACGGTAGCCGTTTCTAAATAATTTAGCCCTAAAGTGGGGACCGGTAACACCGGCTGACTATTGGCCAATACCGCTAACACATCTTTTTCTATGGGACCAACTATAAAATCGGCACCGTCATTGACCGCGGCTTCATATTCTTTGAGCACCGTTTTAGTCGTCACGGGCCGAATATTTACATGGGGCCGATTTTTCTCCTCAATCGCATAAGCGGCGGCAAAAAAACCTTGTTTAACCACTTCTCCTTGCTTTCCAAATTTGCTCTCAACAGGTGGTAGCAACAATGTAATTTCAATCGATTGTGCCGGTAAACTCGCCACGGTTTGGGCTAAACTTTTAGCTATGTCTTGACTGGCCGGATGATTGGAATACCGCAAGCCCCAGTCATTAATGGCTTGACTCAAACGTTTGGGTTGCACCGTTTTGACTAACAAGGCTAATGCTATCCATCCCGCTAATACTTCATCTTTTTGCACTTTTTGCAACTCACTACGCAATTGGTCGGTACCCAAGGCTGATAATGATTGCCACCAATAGCGTTGCCCACTTTTGAGCGCATTTGGATCTTTGCTAAATTGATTATTTAACAAACCCCACTCACGATAAGCCGCCAACACATCCCCTTTAGCGGCCAAAGCTTGTGCATGTAACTGCCGATATTCTATTTGAAATGATGCCGGTAATGAGGTCGGCTCAATCCCATGTAATCGTTCTAACGCTTTATCGGCGCGATTCTCTACTACATCTAAGCGGATCCGAACTAATTCCAACGGCAACTCCAAGCCAAAACTTTGTGACACGTCCAATCGTTCCAATTCGGCTTTAGCTTCTTTGTACTTGCCAGCCTTTAACAAAGACTGAATGGCCGATAATTGATAACCTTGTCGAGTGGGCGCTGATTTAATTGCTGCCAACCGTAAATACTCACGAGCCGCCTCTATATATTTTCCCTGACCATCCAACTTTTTAGCAGTAGCCGCTGGATCATTCAACGGGTCGGTGGATGCTGGCACCGGTTGTGGAGGTGTGGTACTACATCCAGACAACAGAGCCAGTACAATAATGAATAAATAAATTAAATGACGAATCAACATAGTAAGATAATGGTCTAAATGGTAAGATAATGGTCAAAAGTGACAATGATAATAATTTGCCTCAACCGCTGCTGGCCCCGAAATTCGAAACCGACTTCGAAACCGATTTGACCACTTTAAAAAATTGTCAAATCTCAAATTTGAGGCCAGGGTTGGTAAGGCTCCAACCAAATCAACTTCAATAAAGGAGAATATTATTTATGAAATTTAGTGCCACAGGTATACTTTACGTAGTCGCTACCCCCATTGGCAATTTACAAGATTTTACTCCTAGAGCTAACACTATTTTATCGTCAGTCCACCTCATTGCCGCGGAAGATACTCGTCATAGTCGTCACTTATTAGATTATTTTGGCATAACGACACCTTTACAATCTTTACATGAGCACAATGAACGTGAAATCTCTCCTCTGCTAATACAACGCCTACACACAGGTGAATCGATAGCCTTAATTAGCGACGCTGGCACCCCGCTAATCAGTGACCCAGGTTTTTGGTTAGTGCAAACGGCTCATAGTGAAAACATACCTGTCGTCCCCATTCCTGGGCCTAGTGCTTTCGTCAGCGCCCTCTCAGTAGCGGGTTTACCTACTGACCGTTTTATCTTCGAAGGTTTTTTACCGGCCAAAACCACCGCCCGGTTACAACGCCTACACAGTTTAGCACAAGAAACTAGAACTTTGGTATTTTATGAAACCCCTCACCGCCTGCTAGATTGTCTGGCAGATCTGATAGCGGCATTTGGTCAAGAGCGAATTGGCGTGTTGGCTAAAGAATTAACCAAAGTGTTTGAAACTGTGCAACGAGACACTCTCAGTAACCTAGTTTTATGGTTAACCACGCAACCTGAGCGACAAAAAGGTGAATTTGTCTTAGTCATTCAAGGTGCGCCACCCTTAGATAAACAAGCCATAACCGCTGAAGATAAAAGGGTTTTCTACCTCTTAAATCAAGAGTTACCCCTTAAGCAAGCCGCTAAACTAGCCAGTGCCATTACTGGTGTTAGCAAAAATCTATTGTACGATTTAGGATTAAAAAAATAAAGCCCTCGATACTATTCTAAAGTTAAAAGGGTAAAAAACAAATACGGCGTTTAGAATACATTATTTAGAATAAGTCTATTAATTGGAATTTTAAACGATTGGAGAGTTGACAATTTTTTAAAAATTTAGGACTTTCGCACAGGTCTCTGGCACTTCCCAAAAGTTGGTTTTACTTTTTGAAAACCACGGCCAAGATTTGACAACTTTCGAAAAGTTGTCAAATCTGAGTCGAGATTTGACAACTTTCGAAAAGTTGTCAAATCTAAATCACGACCAAGATTTGACAACTTTCGAAAAGTTGTCAAATCTGAGTCGAGATTTGACAACTTTCGAAAAGTTGTCAAATCTGAATCACGTCCAAGATTTGACAACTTTCGAAAAGTTGTCAAATCTGAGTCGAGATTTGACAACTTTCGAAAAGTTGTCAAATCTGAATCACGTCCAAGATTTGACAACTTTCGAAAAGTTGTCAAATCTGAGTCGAGATTTGACAACTTTCGAAAAGTTGTCAAATCTGGGGTCAACTCTTGATCAAGCCGCCAACAAGTACACGGAATTTGGCTCATACAAGTGTTTCTGAAACCCAATAAAAATCGACCGAATATTGTCAACTTCTCCCAGCAATTCTCTCGCGTCTTCTAAAGATTGGTATTTTAGTTCGAGTAATTTGGGTAACTGGGCTTGGTCAAGCTCCTCCACGCCGACTTCAATGTATTTGGCGAGGACAAATTCCAAAAATTCTCGTTGTGGTTGATTCAAGAAGGCCAATATATTAGACTTGGCGGCCGTCACTCGGGTTTCTCTCGTCAGGGGTTTAATCGCAAACGCGACATATTCCAAGACATCAAACAAATCGCTATTTTCCGCATCAATTAAACTTTGCAAAATTTTCAATTCAGCCATACCGTAGCCCGCCTCTCCCAGCTTTTCCAGTAAAGTTTGGCGCGTCATAGGACTTGACCAGAGGTTACGCAATTCCGCTTCACTTTTGAAAAATTCTGGCAACGTGCCAAAGAGGTTTTGTAGAAACTCTTCAGCGGAAATCGGTTGGCCGGTAGCACTCCAAAAGGAAGTGGAGATAATATGCTGTATTTCACGCTCTTTACCATCTCGCAGTTTGATTTTGATGATGGATTTTTGCTCTTTCTGGGCAACCAAATTTGATGAATTTTCAACCTGGTAGGGCGCGGTCACTTCTTTAACCGTATCACGGTTATCTGTGGTTTCATCGACCGGTTCACCATCCCAGGCCGGGTCGGCAAAATGATGATAGGCATCGACAAAATCATAAATCGTGAAAAACTCTTTCCCTTCAAATAGCCGCGTGCCACGTCCTATAATCTGTTTAAATTCAATCATGGAGTTAATTGGGCGCATCAGCACGATATTGCGGATGTTGCGAGCATCCACGCCGGTGGAGAGTTTTTGTGAAGTGGTCAGTATTGTTGGCAGAGTCTTGTCATTATCCTGAAATTCTCGTAAATATTGTTCACCCAACTCTTTATCCTCGGCAGTCACTCGCACACAATAATCAGGGTGTTGGCTCCTTTTAGTTTGATTGATTAAATCCCGCACCACGGCAGCATGAGATTGATTCGCGCAAAACACAATCGCTTTTTCATTTTGATTGACTTCCGCCAAAAATATCTGCACTCGCTTGGCTTCTCGTTCTTTAATTTCGATGGTGAGGTTAAATTCGGGTTCTCGGTAACATTTACCGGCTTCTATTTCACCTTCTATGATTTGGTCATCAGAAGTGTAAATGTAATCGTCCAGGGTGGTTTTGATGCGCTTGACTTTGAAGGGCGTGAGAAAACCATCATTGATACCTTCTTTGAGCGAATAAATATAAACCGGTTCGCCGAAATATTGGTAGGTGTCAACATTGTCTTTACGCTTCGGTGTGGCAGTTAACCCCAACTGCACGGCGGGCGCAAAATAGTTCAGAATCTCGCGCCAATTGCTTTCGTTGTTGGCACCACCGCGATGGCATTCGTCAATGATGATGAGGTCGAAATAATCGGCAGGATATTCACCAAAATAAGGTGTATCATTCGGACCACTCATAAAGGTTTGGAAGATGGTAAAGAAAATACTGCCGGTGGTGGGCACCTGGCCTTTTTTACGGATTTCTTTAGGATTAATGCGCACTAGAGCATCTTCGGGGAAGGCGGAGAAGGCATTGAAGGCTTGGTCAGCCAGGATATTTCTATCGGCCAGAAACAAGATACGAGGCCGCCGCTGGCCGTCACGTTTCAAATTCCAGCGGGTCTGAAAAAGTTTCCAAGCAATTTGGAACGCGATAAAGGTTTTGCCCGTGCCCGTAGCCAGCGTGAGGAGAATGCGCGATTTTTCATCCGCAATAGCGGCCAGGGTGTTATTAACAGCAATTTCTTGATAATAGCGAGTATTTTTAGTGCCTCCCATCTCCTCAAAGGGCACTTTGTTAAAAGCCTCCCGCCAGTGATTGGGGACCGCAAAGGTCTGTTGCCAAAGTTCCGCGGGCGTGGGGAAAGCGGCAATCAAACCTTCTTGACCAGTAGTCAGGTCGATGTGATAAATCTCTTTACCGTTAGTGGCAAAGGTCGTTTTCAGATGCAATTTTGCGGCGTAATTTTTAGCTTGCGCCACGCCTTCGCCCACTGCCTGCTCATCGCTTTTGGCTTCGATAACAGCGAGTTTGCGACCTTGATAAACCAGCACATAATCGGCTTTCAATGGTTTGGCCCGACCAGCACCGGTTTGGATTTTACCGGCGGTGATGGGATGTTCGCGGAGGACTTTGGAATGGTCCACCACGCCCCAACCGCTGGCTTTTAGTTGGGGGTCAATTAATTCGGCTCTGGTTTCGGGTTCGTTCATGGGTTATCTCCAGTTTTGGGAGATTTGACAACTTTCGAAAAGTTGTCAAATCTGAATGGGAGATTTGACAACTTTTGAAAAGTTGTCAAATCTGAATCACGTCCAAGATTTGACAACTTTCGAAAAGTTGTCAAATCTAACGTCGTCAAATCTGGTACGGTCAAGATTTGACAACTTTCGAAAAGTTGTCAAATCTGAATCACGGTCAAGATTTGACAACTTTCGAAAAGTTGTCAAATCTAACGTCGTCAAATCTGGTACGGTCAAGATTTGACAACTTTCGAAAAGTTGTCAAATCTGATTCCAATCTTATTCATCGTCCAAAATATATTTTTCGTGACCACTAATCTTTTGAATTTCTGAATGAAATTGTGTGTAACTGTCCTTATTGTTAAACCAATCTAACACTTCCTGCTTTTTTAATTTGCTAGGTTTGTCAATCAGTATTCTAGCATACGAACTCCATGTCCACTCCTTGAAATTATCAATCAGGCCATGTAATTGTGGATTGGCATGGATGTAATAAACTAAATAGGTAAGATATTCGTCGTTATCTACCAATGCTCGTTTGAATGGAGTTTGAAATAATGTACCTATTCGTTCTTGCTGTTTATTGAATGCCATGGCATACGATTGAAAAAATCTGCGGAATTGGTGGCTAACGATGTCATGGGTGGTTTTATCAGTGGTTAGATTTGACAACTTTCGAAAAGTTGTCAAATCTGGTGATATGCGCACCAATAAATGAAAATGATTAATCAACAAACAATAGGCGTAAGTGTCCAATACGGGTGATAAATAGTGGTCATATTGCTTTAAGAAGAATTCATAATTACCCTCATTTTTAAACATCGGTTTTTTATCAACCGTTCGGTTGTAAATGTGATAAAAATGACCTTCTTCAAATTTGGTATAATAATGTTCGGTGGAAGCCATTGTTTATGTTTGTGTAGTTATGTGGTCAAGATTTGACAACTTTCGAAAAGTTGTCAAATCTAAATCACGGCCAAGATTTGACAACTTTCGAAAAGTTGTCAAATCTGAGTCGAGATTTGACAACTTTCGAAAAGTTGTCAAATCTAAATCACGACCAAGATTTGACAACTTTCGAAAAGTTGTCAAATCTAAAATCAAATCTCCCCCCTAAACGCCTTCCGCAATACCGATTGTTTCAACTCTTCCAGATTCGCCAATTTTTGCTGATAGATGGCTTCCAGTTTTTTGGTTTCGGCGGAAAGTGCGTCGAACGAATTAACCCACCTTTACTACCCATTCGTTTATTTCTAAATTCGTTGTACTCGATAGAAAAAATACCATACCATTACCTCTGCAACACCACCTGATTGTTGTTTCTATCTAGTTGCAGTCAGTGATTCCAAGACGTTGGTAGGAATAATCGCTGTGCCAAACCTCGCAGGTCTCGAAGACCTGCGAGGTTTATCACCAGCATTCTGACCAGTCGGTTTCAGCGTGTCCAGCCCTGCTGCTTCATAGTTATCTCCCATGATTCCAATGCCTCCTTAACCTGCTGTTTCAGTTGTTCTTGAAATTTTCGGTCCGCTTCAATGGCACTAGCACGAACCTCTTTAGCCACCTCTTGCATCAGAAACGACAATTGTTCATCTGTAGGCTCGGTCTCGGTCTGTAGTAAATTGAATTTATTAGGATTCACTTCCTGCATAGTTAAATCATCTCATGGGTAGTCCTGAAATCTGGGTGATACTGATACTGTTTCGGGAATTCACTTTGCTCATTCCAGAAACAGAATAATAGAATAATACTCGATGTTCAAGTTTTTATAATAAGTTTCCTCCTAGCTTCTGGAGCGCAATAATTCTTATTGCACTCCAGAAGCTAGAATGCTTTACTCCATCAAGTTCAGAGGTTCTATTCCCAACTCGCGTAACTTTGCCGCAAGTTGTTCGGACCGCTGCTGTTCCTGTTCCAGTAAGACGAATGCTTGTAGCTTTTCGCGATGTTCCTGCTGGGCACGTTGCTGTTCCTGTTCGGCACGCTGACATTCCAGGTCCGCACGCTGACATTCCTGGTCCGCACGCTGCCGTTCCTGTTTGGCACGTTCCCCGCCGGTTAAGAACAACTGACCGTCTTCATCATACCAACGTAACCAAACCTCTTGCAGGTCTTCAAACGTGCCTCGCCACAGTCCCACGCCCAGTTTCAGGGAGGCTAACCACTTCTCCTTTTGTAGCACGTAATTGTCACCACGCCGTTCATACACACGTAACCGCCGTTTACTCAACCGCCGGAACGGGTCCCATAAGATATAATAGGGGACGCCCAGGTGCGCATAGTCTTGCAATTTATCGTCAGCCTCTCCCCCTTTGCGATTCGAGACAATTTCAATTACGACGTCCGGTGGTTTGCCCATTTTCCAGACAAAGTAGGAACGGTCCTGCTTATTCTGCAAATTCGGCGGTAGGGGCACATCCGTGCTGACAAACACATCTGGTACTAGAGGTGATTCAGCGGGCACCGGAAAGACGCCCACATTGGCATCCGCGAGAAAGGTGCCGGGAGGACGTTGCCAAGAATAGTACAAAGACTCGACTAGTAGGCGTTGTTGTTTCGCGGCAAAGAAATTGTCCACAGGTTCATCGTCCTCCGTTATCACTTGTTCAAAATATAACTCTTCCTCCGCCAACGATGCGAAGGGAGAGTGGTCGATAGGTGGTATCTCCTCTAGGGTCTTAGCCTCCAACGACCGTTTTACAGGAATCCACCGTCGTGGTGGCGAACGCTCATCCACGGGGTGTTCTTGGTAAACCATTGCCATAGTATGTTCTCCAGAAGTCCAAGCGTCCGCTTGGACTCCGTTTAGTTATACTCGATGTTCAAGTTTTTATAATAAGGTTCCTCCCAACTTCTGGAGCGCAATAAGGATTATTGTGCCACGGTTTGCAATAATTCTTATTGCACTCCAATAGTTAAATCATCTCCTGAATAGCACTGATAATCTGTTCACTGTCTGCGTCTAAGCGTCTCATCTCTGCCAAAATTTCCTGCGGGTCACGCAACGCGGCTTCGTCCTTTTTATGCGGATTCTTCACCGATAAATCATAAGTCGTTTTATCCACCGTGGCCACCTTCACCGACCACGAATTGGCCGAATCCGCCTGAGTCTTCTGCAATTCCACAAACTCCGCTAAATCCGCCTCCGTCAACGGATTCGTCTTACCCAGATTGCGGTCCAAATTAAGTTGATAAAACCAGACCCTCTTGGTCGGCGTGCCTTTGTCAAAAAACAGCACCACGGTTTTTACCCCCGCCCCAGTAAACGTGCCGCCGGGCAAATCTAACACCGTGTGCAGATCACAATTTTCCAGCAATAATTTACGCAAACTCACGGAAGCATTATCCGTATTAGACAAAAAAGTATTCTTAATCACCACCCCCGCTTTCCCGCCCGCTTTCAAGATTTTGATAAAATGCTGGAGGAACAGAAACGCCGTTTCACCCGTTTTAATCGGAAAATTTTGCTGCACTTCCGCCCGTTCCTTCCCTCCAAAAGGAGGATTCGCCAACACAATCTCATAACGGTCCTTCTCTTGAATATCGGCAATATTTTCCGCCAACGTGTTAGTATGCACAATATTGGGCGCTTCAATCCCGTGCAAAATCATATTCATAATGCCGATGATATAAGCCAGCGACTTCTTTTCTTTGCCATAGAACGTCTTTTTCTGAAGCAATTCCATCTCCTTGGTGGTCAATTTCTTACTCGTTTTCAGATACTCAAACGCTTCCACCAAAAAGCCCGCCGACCCCACCGCGCCATCATAGACCTTGTTGCCAATGCTAGGGGCAACCACCTTCACGATAGTTTTGATCAACGGGCGCGGCGTGTAATATTCTCCCCCATTGCGCCCGGCATTGCCCATATTCTTGATTTTGTCCTCATACAAATGCGACATCTCATGCTTTTCAGCCCGCGACCGAAAGCGCAGTTCGTCAATACGATTGATGACTTCCCGCAAATTATAACCACTCTGCACCTTATTTTTCAACTCGCTGAAAATT
This sequence comes from Thiomargarita sp., assembly GCA_022729575.1. Lineage (GTDB taxonomy): Bacteria > Pseudomonadota > Gammaproteobacteria > Beggiatoales > Beggiatoaceae > JAABRD01. The sequence goes on along the minus strand of DZAL01000035.1, from coordinate 15,772 downwards.
TCACCAATCTTATATTCAATCGTGTCAGCACTCTCGGCCTCGGCTTTAAACTGCTTCAAATACGGAAACAATTCGTGGTCCACAAACTCTTTCAAATCATCACCGCTGAGTGCTTGTTGATGATCGATTTTACCGTCTTTACCCTTGGGCACGGCCCAAACTTCCCACTGGTGGGGTTTATCAATAATTCTTGCGTATGACTTACCCGCCAACGCCGCCGCGGTTTTCTTATCCTGCTCAAAATCATCCAGATATTTCAGAAAGAGAATCCATGAGGTTTGTTCCACATAATCTAATTCGCTACTACAACCAGCATCTTTATGCAGGATGTCGTCGATATTTTTAAACGTTTGTTCAAACAAGGTGATTTCTCCGGGGAAAATGGGGATAATTGATATTATTATTGATATTATTGCGGTTTAGATTTGACAACTTTCGACAAGTTGTCAAATCTGGTACGTGGTTTAGATTTGACAACTTTCGACAAGTTGTCAAATCTGACGAGGACTCTTACTTAGCCGTAACCTTACTACCTTTAAAACAAGTTATAAAATGCACTCTTGCCAGGGTAACTCACGCTACTCCCTAATTCTTCTTCAATTCGAATGAGTTGATTATATTTAGCCATTCGGTCGGAGCGTGATAAGGAGCCGGTCTTAATTTGACCGACCGAGGTGGCAACGGCTAAATCAGCAATAATACTATCTTCCGTTTCGCCGGAGCGATGCGAAATAATTGCGGTGTAACGTGCCCGTTTCGCCATTTCGATGGCGGCCAAAGTTTCGGTCACGGTGCCAATCTGATTGAGTTTAATCAGAATCGAGTTAGTAATGCCTTTGTCAATGCCTTCCTTCAAAATCGCCGTGTTGGTGACAAATAAATCATCACCGACCAATTGTATTCGCTTCCCCAATTTCTTGGTTAAAATCGCCCATCCTTCCCAGTCGCCTTCGGCCATCCCATCTTCAATCGAGAGAATGGGATATTTATCCACCCAAGCGGCTAAATAATCGGTAAATTCGGCGGAATCCAACTTTTTATTTTCGGAAGCCAGATTATATTTGCCGTCCTCATAAAATTCTGAACTGGCCACATCCAAACCTAAATAGATGTCCTTACCCGCTTTGAAACCAGCTTTCTCAATCGCTTGCAAAATAACTTCAATCGCTTCCTCATTGGAAGATAAATCAGGAGCAAATCCGCCTTCATCACCCACCGCAGTGTTCATCTTCTTACCTTTCAAGACACTTTTCAGCGCATGAAAAACTTCGGCCCCATAACGGACTGCTTCGACTAAAGAGGGTGCGCCCACCGGTATAATCATAAATTCTTGTAAATCGACATTATTATCAGCATGGGCCCCACCATTTATGATATTCATCATGGGCACCGGCATTTGTAAAGGCCCAGCACCCCCTAAATATCGATAAAGCGGTAATCCCACTTCCTCCGCGGCGGCTCTGGCGGTGGCCATGGAAACCGCTAACATGGCATTGGCACCCAGATGACCTTTGTTAGGGGTACCATCTAATTCGATCATGGTCTGATCGATTTCGGTTTGAGCGGTCACGTCTAAACCAACGATCGCATTACCAATTTCGTTGTTGACATGGCCTACGGCCAGTAGCACGCCTTTGCCAAGATAGCGTTGTTTATCGCCATCACGTAATTCCAATGCTTCTCGAGAACCTGTCGACGCGCCAGAGGGCACGGCGGCACGTCCAAAGGCGCCATCTTCAGTAATCACTTCCGCTTCGACGGTAGGATTGCCACGAGAATCTAAAATTTCACGGGCATAAATTTCTACGATAGTTGACATATCAAATATTCTCCTTATGATTCCAGATGTGTTGAGTTGAATTTAACCGTAACCGCAACGCGGTGGTTAGATGTCTATAAAACAGGGGGAGGCTGTCTGGTTTAATGCCATGAGTTGACAGGGTGCTTAGTAAATACCATTTTATCTGAAATGTCAAGCCGTTGACCAACAAACAGATGTGACAACTGGTTGAAAGTTCAGATTTGACAACTTTTTGAAAGTTGTCAAATCTAAATTATATGGTTTGTACGCCAATAGTTTATTTTAAATTGGATGCTTTATGGTGTTGACAATAGTGATGACTCGCAGTATGTTATATTTAAGTAACTATGATTTTTAAATTTTCTAAATTTTCTAAATTCTATTGATAGAACAATATTGGGAGATAGCCAGGGATTTATGAATAAATTACCTTAATAATCAGTTGATTATAGATTGTCGCTGTGGGCAATAGCACAGCGGTGGTTTTCACAATATTTTTAATATTATCCATTATTACATAAATAATTGCTCTAATCACTGATAAATAATATTGTCATGCGGTCAGTACTTATCATACCTTCCTTGAATTTTTAAAATTTAAACTGCTAATTTGAATACACTGGACCTGGCGGTATCACTGTATAACTATTAACGAAATTCTCATGCCCAACAAACTCAAAGTGATATTTTGCTGGCATCTACACCAGCCGGTTTACCGTGATTGGCAGAGTGGACAATATCAACTGCCTTGGACTTATTTGCATGGTATTAAAGACTATGTTGATATGGTGGCACATTTGGAAGCGGTGCCAGCGGCTCGAGTGGTCATTAATTTGGTGCCTGTGTTATTGGAACAGATTGAAGATTATGCCCAGCAGATTTCTCAATTTTGGCAGACCGCGACTCCATTGTCGGACCCGTTACTAGCCGCGTTAGTCACGGACCCTCCTTACGCGCCTTGGTTAAATCATCATTTTCCTCACCTAGAGCATAAAAAGACGACGAGCGTTCACTCTCTGCCTCCTCAGCACTATGCCAAGATGGAATTACTGAGAGAATGTTTACGCGCTCATCCGCAACAGATGATTCAACGCTTCCAACCCTATCATGAATTAGCCGAATTAGCGGAAATGTTGAAGCAATCACCGACTCTGGTGAATTATCTGGATGACTATTATTTTAGCGATTTGGTGGTTTGGTATCATTTAGCTTGGTTGGGTGAAACGGTGCGACATTCTCAACCTTTAGTGCAAACTTTGATGAAAAAAGGTCGGGGATATACTTTAGTAGAGCGGCAACAATTATTGGAATTGATAGGCCGACTCCTCGCCAGTATTATTCCTCGTTATCAAGCCCTGGCACAACGAGGCCAAATCGAGTTGTCATTTACACCTTATGCGCATCCGATCATGCCTTTATTTTTAAATGTGCAATCCGCTCGAGAAGCGTTGCCGGAGATTTCATTGCCAGTATTATCCAACTATGAGGACGGTGAGGCTCGAATGCGTTGGCATCTTCAGGCTGGGTTGGCCACCTTTGAACGATTATTACAGATGAAGCCGCAAGGCTGTTGGCCGGCGGAAGGTGGTATCAGTGTAGCCACGGTGCGATTATTAGAAGAATTTGGCATTCGTTGGGTCGCCAGTGGTGAGAGCGTGTTACGCAAAAGTTTAAATAAAGCGGGTTTGCACGGTGAAACGATTTATCGCCCTTATCAATTGTCTAACAGTACCGTGCAATGTTTTTTTCGCGATGATAAGTTATCGGATTTAATCGGTTTGGAATATTCCACTTGGAATGCCGCCGAAGCAGTAGATAACCTCCTCTGTCAATTGGAAAATATTGCTAAAACCGCGAATCAAAGCGAAGCGCAAGTAGTTTCCATTATCTTAGATGGAGAAAACGCTTGGGAACTTTACCCAGACAATGGTTATGATTTTCTCTCTTGGCTTTACCAAAGATTGGCAAATCATCCCAAGTTAGAGTTAACCACTTTTGCGGATTGTCTTAACCTGGGGGCCGCAGAATTACCGGTATTGGTGGCCGGCAGTTGGGTCTATGGTACCTTCTCCACTTGGATTGGCGAAGCTGACAAAAATCGTGGTTGGCAAATGTTAGATGAGGCCAAACAAAAGTTTGATGAACTCAGTCCCCAATTAGCGCCGGCGGAACGAGTTTTGGCCGAGCGTCAATTGGCGATTTGTGAAGGCTCCGACTGGTGTTGGTGGCTTGGAGATTATAACCCAGCCGTGACCGTGCGCGAATTTGAACAATTATATCGTCTTCATTTAATTAGTTTATATCATTTGCTGAAAACTTCTCCTCCTAGTTATTTATTAATTTGAATTAACTTATTATTGGTGTTGGAGTCCGGAATTTATTCCGTCCCCAAACACGGAATGAATTCCGGACTCCAACACCTAACGGAATAAATTCCGGACTCCAACGACAGAGGGAGGTAAATCATTGGTGAGTGATGTGATGAATTTAGTACAGGAGTGATTTTATGAATAACATTCACAATTTTTTTAAACGTCGACGGGCGGGAATTTTATTACACCCTACTTCTTTACCAGAGACTGCTGGTAACGGTGATTTGGGTGAACATGCTTATCGATTCATTGATTTTTTAGCGGACAGTGGTTTAACCGTGTGGCAAATGCTACCCGTAGGAGCGCCTCATGGGGATTTATCTCCTTATCAATGTCAATCGGCTCATGCTGCTAATCCATTGTTGATTAGTTTAGAGCGATTAGTAGGTCAAGGATGGTTAAAAGAAGGTGTTTCTCCTCCCAGAAGTTTAGCGGAAGCGATTCCGTACCGGCTGGCGCGATTGAAAGAAGCCTATAACGGTTTTGTACAAAAAGCGACCAATGCCGAGCGGGATGCGTATGCCGAGTTTATTGCGACCCATAATTTTTGGTTAGAAGATTATGCGTTGTATCGAGCGTTAAAATTGGCTCATCAAGAGCAACCGTGGTGGCAATGGCCAGTGAATTATCGTGAGCGTAACCCGAAAGCGTTAGTTGAAGTGCAAACTAAATTAGCCGCGGAGATCGAGCAGACTCGATTTGAACAGTTTGTATTTTTTAGTCAATGGCAAGATTTAAAACATTACGCTCATGTCTTGGGAGTCCATTTCTTTGGTGATTTGCCTATTTTTGTGGCGCAAGACAGTGCGGAGGTGTGGGCGGGACGAGATAATTTTTTGTTGGACCAACAGGGTCAACCAACGGTGGTAGCAGGGGTCCCGCCCGATTATTTTTCGGCCACGGGGCAACGTTGGGGTAATCCGCATTATAACTGGGACAAAATGAAAAAGGATGGATTCCGGTGGTGGATCAACCGAATTAACACGGCTCAAGAGTTATTTGACTTGGTACGAATTGACCACTTCCGTGGTTTTGAGGCTTGTTGGCAAATCCCAGTGTCTTGTAACACCGCGATAGAAGGCCGTTGGGTTAAAGTACCAGGTGAGCAATTATTTGACGTTTTGCAAAAAGCGAATAATTTACCGTTGGTGGCCGAAGATTTAGGTATTATTACCTCAGAGGTGAATCAGTTACGAGATAAATTTGGTTTTCCTGGCATGAAAATTTTGCAATTTGCCTTTGATAGTAATTCTGAAAATCCTTATTTACCGCACAATCATAGACCTGACAGCGTGGTTTATACTGGCACTCATGATAACAACACCACTTTGGGTTGGTTTCAAGAATTACCGATGGCGGTGCAACAATACGTTTGTGAATACCTCCGGGCGCCACCGTATGACATGCCCTGGCCATTGATTGAAGCCGCGTTAGCTTCCTGTGCCGTGTTAGCGATGGTGCCGATGCAAGATATTTTATCAGCGGATGCCAGTCAACGCATGAATACACCGGGGACTACCAATGATAGAAATTGGCGCTGGCGATTTAAGTGGGAACATTTATCGACCGGAGTTAATGAAAAATTGCGGCACCTTGCTAAATTTTATGGGCGCGTGTAAGAGGTTTTGTTATTAGATTTGACAACTTTCGAAAAGTTGTCAAATCTGGGTTGGGTTTAGATTTGACAACTTTCGAAAAGTTGTCAAATCTGGTCTGGGTTGGGTTTAGATTTGACAACTTTCGAAAAGTTGTCAAATCTGGGTTCAAATCTGGGTTGGGTTTAGATTTGACAACTTTCGAAAAGTTGTCAAATCTGGGTTCAAATCTGGGTTGGGTTTAGATTTGACAACTTTCGAAAAGTTGTCAAATCTGGTCTGGGTTGGGTTTAGATTTGACAACTTTCGAAAAGTTGTCAAATCTGGTCTGGG